>JAGCYM010000031.1 GCA_017960805.1 Ruminococcus sp. | reverse complement strand
GCAGAGAACTCCCAAGTATTCCACAAGAGCATATAACAGATGCAAGATCTGCGGCAGACCGCACGCATATCTCAGAAAGTTCGGCATCTGCCGTATATGCTTCAGAGAGCTTGCACACGACGGACAGATCCCCGGCGTTAAGAAGGCAAGCTGGTAAAAATACGAAAAGGAGGTCATCTGAATGCAAATCACAGATACAATCGCTGATCTTTTAACAAGAATCCGTAATGCGAATACTGCTAAGCACGCCACAGTTGACGTTCCCGCTTCCAATGTTAAGAAGGCTATCACACAGATCCTCGTAGATGAGGGTTACGTAAAGGGCTTTCAGGTCATAGAAGACGGAAAGCAGGGTGTTATAAGAATCACGCTTAAATACGGCGACAACAAGTCACCCGTTATAACAGGTCTTAGAAGAGTTTCTAAGCCCGGTCTGCGTATCTATTCCAGCTGCGCAGATATGCCTAAGGTAAGAAAAGGCCTTGGTATTGCAATCGTTTCAACTTCTAAGGGTATCGTAACTGACAAGAAGGCTAGAGAGCTCAATGTTGGTGGCGAAGTACTCGCATACATCTGGTAAGGAGGAGCTATTATGTCAAGAATAGGAAGAATGCCTATTGCTGTTCCTGCAGGTGTAGAGGTAAAGAACGACAACAACTGCCTCACAGTCAAGGGACCTAAGGGCGAGCTCACAAGACAGTTCAGCAAGGAACTCACAATTGAGATCGATGCTGCTACAATAACAGTTACAAGACCTAGCGATGACAAGCGTCACCGTTCACTTCACGGTCTTACAAGAACACTTATCGCTAACATGGTAGAGGGTGTAACAAACGGTTACTCCAAGACTCTCGAGATCGAGGGCGTTGGTTACCGTGCTGCTAAGAGCGGAAACAAGGTTACTCTTAACCTCGGTTATTCTCACCCTGTTATCCTTGAGGAAACAGATGCTATCAAGCTCGATGTTCCTCAGCCTAACAAGATCATCGTTAACGGTATCGACAAGCAGGCTGTAGGTCAGTTTGCAGCTGAAATACGCGAGAAGCGTCCGCCTGAGCCGTACAAGGGCAAGGGCATCAGATATGCCGGCGAGCACATCATCCGCAAGGAAGGTAAGGCCGGTAAGGGCAAGAAGTAATTAGGAGGAGCAAATTGCTATGGTAAAAAAGTTTGACAGCAATAAGGCAAGATTAAAGAGACACCGCAGAGTACGTGCAAAGATCTCCGGAACTGCTGAGCGTCCCCGCCTTAACGTATTCCGTTCAACAAAGCACATCTATGCACAGCTCATCGACGATGTAAACGGCGTTACTCTTGCTTCTGCATCCAGTATGGATAAGGGCTTTGAGGGCAACGGCGGCAATGTTGACGGTGCACGCAAGGTCGGCGAGCTCATCGCTAAGAACGCAGCTGATAAGGGCATCAGCGAAGTCGTTTTCGACAGAGGCGGTTACCTCTATCACGGTAGAGTACAGGCTCTCGCAGAGGGCGCTCGCGAAAACGGATTAAAGTTCTAAGAGGGAGGTAAAACAATGGCTAATATAGAAACACAGGCTCCCGAGCTTCAGGAAAAAGTCGTTGCTATCAACAGAGTTTCAAAGACTGTTAAGGGCGGCCGTATCATGAAGTTCTCGGCACTCGTTGTTGTCGGCGACGGCAACGGCACAGTAGGTTTTGGCCTCGGTAAGTCAGGAGAAGTTCCGGACGCTATCCGTAAGGGTATCGAGGACGCTAAGAAGAACCTCTGCAAAGTTGCTCTCAAGGGAACAACTATCCCCCACGAAGTTATTGGCGCATTCGGCGCAGGCAGAGTTCTTATGAAGCCTGCTGCACCTGGTACCGGCGTTATCGCAGGTGGTCCTGTTCGTGCAGTAATCGAAGTTGCAGGAATCAAGGATATCAGAACAAAGTCTCTTCGTTCCAACAATCCTTGCAATGTTGTAAGAGCTACAATCGCCGGCCTCAAGGCTTGCACTTCCGCTAAGGACGTTGCTGAAAAGAGAGGCAAGTCCGTAAAGGAAATTTTAGGTTAAGGAGGACTGACAAATGGCTAAGAATATCAAGCTCGTTAAGAGCCTTATCGGTAGAAAAAAAGATCAGATCGCTACTGCTCAGTCACTCGGCCTTCGTAAAGTCGGCGACGTAACAACTCAGCCCGACAATGCTCAGACACAGGGCAAGATCAACAAGATCTCACACCTCATCGAGGTTACAGAAGCGTAAGCAAGGAGGTGCACAAGAATGAAAATTCACGAATTAACTCCCGCAGCTGATTCAAACAAGGCTGTAAAGCGTATCGGTAGAGGACATGGTTCCGGAAACGGTAAGACAGCTGGTAAGGGTCACAAGGGACAGAACGCTAGAAGCGGAGGCGGCGTAAGAATCGGCTTTGAAGGCGGACAGATGCCCCTCGCAAGACGTATCCCTAAGAGAGGTTTCAACAACATCTTCGCTACAAAGTATGCTGTAGTAAATGTATCAGACCTCAACAAGTTCAAGGATGGTACAGTTGTTGACGCTGAGCTCCTCAAGGCAACAGGCCTTATCAAGAAGGAGTATGACGGCGTTAAGATCCTCGGAAATGGAGATCTCACCGCTAAGCTGACAGTTAAAGCTGCAAAATTCTCACAGAGCGCTGTTGAGAAGATCGAAAAGGCAGGCGGAAAGACTGAGGTGATGTAATGTGTTTCAGACACTGAAACGTGCTTGGAGCGTTCCCGAGATTAGGAAAAAGCTTTTATACACATTACTCATGGTGATTATCTTCAGATTAGGAAGTGCTATCGCAGTTCCTTATCTTAATACAGAAGTAGTTAATGCTTGGATGGACAGTAATGCCGTTAACGGTAACTTCCTCGAGTACCTCAACACCATCACCGGTGGCGCACTCTCACAGGCAACTATCTTCTCACTTTCGATCACGCCTTACATTAATGCGTCGATCATTATGCAACTTCTGACTTATGCGCTCCCGCCTCTTGAAAGACTCAGGGATGAGGGCGAAGAAGGCAGAAAGAAACTTAACAAGATCACAGGCTATGTTGCACTGGCACTTTCTGTAGTACTTGGTGTAGGATATTACATGATCCTCAGACGTATGGAGGGTGTTACTGACAATGACGGAAATCTCCTCGGCGATGCTCTTAAGTATGCAGACGGAAATTACGGTATATATGCCGCAATCGTCATAATCGTAACATTTGTTGCAGGTGCTTCATTCGTTGTTTGGATGGGCAATCGTATCAGCGACAAGGGTATCGGAAACGGTGTTTCCATGCTCCTCTTCGCAGGTATCGCAGCTCGTTTCCCTGTTGATGCTGGAAAGCTTATCGGTTATACTATCGATGAGCCCAGTAAGTACCTCTGGATAACACTTGGCTATCTCGTATTCATTATCTTTGAGTTTGGATTCATTGTATTCATGAACGAAGCTGAAAGACGTATTCCTATACAGTATGCTAAGCGCGTCGTAGGCAGAAAGCAGTACGGCGGTCAGAAGACACACATCCCGATGAAGGTAATGATGAGCGGCGTTATGCCTATCATCTTCGCTATGTCGTTTATGGCTCTCCCACAGACAATTCAGCTCTTCAAGGAGAATCCGCATGACGGCAGTTTCTATGCAAAGTTCTGCGACTTCTTCTCAACAAGAAGCCTCGGATATGCTGCAATTTATTTCGTACTCATTATCGCGTTCAACTACTTCTACGTATCTATTCAGTACAACCCTGTTGAGATCGCTAACAATCTCCGTCAGTCTAATGGTGGTATACCTGGTATCAGACCTGGTAAGCCAACAGCTGACTACATCCAGAGAGTTCTTTCAAAGATTTCTCTTGTTGGTGCGATATTCCTCGGAATCATCGCTGTTATCCCGATCTTCTTCTCAATGGCTGACGAAAAGCTCAACCACATGTCAATGGGTGGTACAACAATCCTTATCGCAGTAAGCGTTGCGCTTGAGACCACACGTACACTCGAATCACAGCTTATGATGAGACACCATAAGGGATTCCTTTCATAAGCCCCTGACCATGGAGGACATAAATATGAATCTTATTTTCTTAGGCGCTCCCGGCGCAGGCAAGGGTACACAGGCAGAGGTCGTTTCTGACACACTGAATATCCCACAGATCTCCACAGGTAACATTCTTCGCGAGGCTGCCAAGAACGGCACTGAGTACGGTCTCAAGGCCAAGGCTGCTATGGATGCTGGCGCACTCGTTTCTGATGATATCGTAATCGGTATCCTTAAGGAGCGTATTGCTGAGGATGACTGCAAGGAAGGTTTTATCCTTGATGGTTTCCCAAGAACAGTTCCACAGGCTGAGGCTCTTGACGCTATGGGTATCAAGATCGATAAGGTAATTGAGATTGACGTAGCAGATGAAACAATCAAGCAGAGAGTTTCAGGCAGACGTGTCTGCCAGGGTTGCGGCGCTTCTTACCACATCGAATACAAGCCCACTAAGATAGAGGGCGTTTGTGATAAGTGCGGAGACAAGACTATCATCCGTAAGGACGATCAGCCTGAAGTTGTTCTCGACAGACTTGCTACTTATCACGAAAAGACAGCTCCCCTCAAGGACTATTACGAGAAGCAGGGTAAACTTGTTACCGTAAAGGGTCAGGAGGAAGTTGCTGAAACATCTAAGCTCACACTCGCTGCTGTAGGAGTGGGTAAATGAGCATTACCATAAAATCAAAGTCCGAGTTAGCCATAATGCGTGAGGCAGGTAAGATAACCTGCGGCGCAATATGGTATGCGGGCGAAAAATTAAAGCCGGGAATGTCGACCCTCGACGTTGATAAACTGGTCGGCGAGTTTTACACCAAGCACGGTGTGAAGTCCTGCTTTAAAGGTCTTTATGGATTCCCAGGAAACGCATGCATCTCAATAAATGATGAAGTAATCCACGGAATTCCTAAAGCGGGCCGAAGGTTAAAGGAAGGCGATATAGTTAGCATCGATACAGGAGCCGCTTATAACGGTTTCAACGCCGACAGCTGCTGGACCTTCCCGGTAGGCAAAATTTCTGATGAGGCAAAGGCATTGCTTGAGGTCACAGAGAAAAGTCTTTTTGAAGGCATTTCAAAGGCACAAGCGGGCGCAAGAGTCGGAGATATCTCACATGCTGTAGAAGAATACTGCGCTTCACGAGGCTACGGGATCGTAAGAAATTACTGCGGCCACGGTATCGGCAGAGAGGTACACGAATCACCTGAAGTACCGAATTGGGGACGTGAAGGTCATGGTCCCAGACTGGTATCGGGTATGACGATATGCATAGAGCCCATGATAAACGTCAAGGGCGATGATGTTAAAACTCTCAAAGACGGTTGGACCGTGGTTACCAAGAATGGTTCGCTGTCAGCTCACTTTGAGCACATGATCGCAATAACTCCTGATGGTCCCGTCATACTGACACAGCCCTGACGGAGGGAATTATTGTGAAGATAAACGTAGGTTCGGTCGTAAAAGCAAATGCAGGACGCGATGGCGGAGGTTTCTTCGTGGTTATCGCTACTGAAAAAAGCTACTGTTTCATCGCAGACGGCAAGAGCAGAAAGCTCTCAAATCCGAAGCGTAAGAACATGAAACATGTATCATCGACCGATAGCATGATTGATATTAACGATATAACTGATAAACAGCTCAGAATAAAGCTCAGAGAACTGAGCGGCACTGAGTAAGGAGGTTGTTCAAGTGTCCAAAGAAGATGTGATCGAGGTAGAGGGCGTTGTAACTGACGCACTTCCTAATGCAATGTTTAAGGTACAGCTGGAGAACGGTCATGAGGTTCTTTCCCACGTTTCCGGCAAGCTCAGAATGAATTATATCAGAATCGTTCCCGGTGATAAGGTGAAACTTGAGATGTCACCATACGATCTTTCAAAGGGTCGTATCACTTGGCGCGTTAAGTAAAAACGGACTAAGGTCCCCTATCCGCTAAAGGAGGTATTTTCAATGAAAGTCAGACCTTCAGTAAAACCTATTTGCGAAAAATGCAAGGTTATCAAACGTAAAGGCAGAATCATGGTGATCTGCGAAAATCCTAAGCATAAGCAGCGTCAGGGCTAATCCTGCTGCAATAATGGAGGTAATAACAATATGGCAAGAATAGCTGGTGTTGACCTTCCCAAGAATAAGAGAGTCGAGATCGGTCTCACTTATATCTACGGAATTGGTCGTCAGACTGCAACAAATATCCTCGCTGCCACAGGCGTTGATCCTGACGTAAGAGTTAAGGACCTCGCAGAAGAGGACGTAGCTAAGCTTCGTGACTATATCGATGCAAACTACACCGTTGAGGGTGATCTCCGTCGTGAGACAGCTCTTAACATCAAGAGACTTGTTGAAATTGGTTGCTACAGAGGCGTTCGTCACAGAAAGGGTCTCCCCGTTAGAGGTCAGAGAACTAAGACAAACGCAAGAACCCGCAAGGGCCCTGTAAAGACTATCGCTAACAAGAAGAAGTAAGGAGGTCATGAGCTTTGGCACAGCAGAAAGGTAAAAAGGTCTCTACTATCAGAAGACGTAGAGAGCGTAAGAATATCGAAAGCGGCGCAGTTCATATCCAGTCCACTTTCAACAATACAATCGTAACTATCACAGATACTCAGGGTAATGCGATCTCATGGGCTAGCGCAGGCGAGCTCGGATTCAGAGGCTCTAAGAAGTCTACTCCTTTCGCAGCTCAGACTGCTGCAGAGACAGCTGCTAAGGCTGCTATGGAGCACGGTCTCAAGAACGTAGAAGTTTACGTTAAGGGACCTGGCGCAGGCCGTGAGGCTGCTATCAGAGCACTCCAGACAGTTGGTCTTGAGGTTAGAATGATCAAGGATGTAACTCCTATCCCGCACAATGGATGCCGTCCGCCTAAGAGACGTCGTGTCTGATGAAAGAGGAGGTAAATTGAAATGGCAGTACAGAAAGAACCTATTCTTAAGAAGTGCAGATACCTGGGCATCAGCCCTGCTGTAATGGGCGTTTCCAAGAAGGAATCCATCCGCTTCAAGAATGCAAATAACAGAAAGAAGATTTCTGAATACGGACTCCAGCTCAAGGAGAAGCAGAAGCTGAAGTTCATCTACGGCGTACTTGAGAAGCAGTTCAGACACTATTTCTCAATCGCTGAAAAAATGGAAGGTAAGGCCGGTGATAACCTTATCACTGTTCTCGAATCCAGACTCGACAGCGTTGTTTACAGAATGGGTCTTGCTCTTACAAGACGTGAGGCTAGACAGCTTGTTGTTCACAGCCACTACACTGTAAACGGTCAGAAAGTAAACATTCCTTCTTACAGAGTTAAGGTCGGCGATGTTATCGCTCTCAGAGAGAAGGACAGAACTTCCGAGAAGTTTAAGGCTACAGTTGAAGAGACTAAGGACAGAATCGTTCCTACATGGCTGGATGCTAAGAAGGACGACTTCTGCGCAACAGTATCTCGTATGCCCTCAGCTGAGGATATTGATTATGAGGTAGCAACACACCTCATCGTCGAGTTGTACTCCAAGTAATCTTAAGATCGCTTGATATATCAATACTCGAAACTAATTATTATTGCGAAACAGGAGGGTCATTATGCTGGAAAAGATCAATAAGCCTGATATCGACATTGTCGAGCTTAAAAGTGACGGCAAATACGGCAAATTCGTTTTAGCACCGCTTGAGCGTGGATACGGTATTACACTGGGCAACAGTCTCAGACGCGTGCTACTCTCCTCACTTCCGGGTGTGGCTGTGACTTCCGTTAAGCTCTCGGGTAAGGACGGTACAATTCATCATGAATTGTCTACTATCCCGGGCGTTAAAGAGGACGTTACAGAAATCATCCTCAGCATCAAGGGTCTTACAGCAAAGCTCTACGGGGACGGTCCTAAGACAGTCTATGTAGAGGCTGAAGGCGAGTGCGAGATTACAGCAGGTGATATAAAGGCCGATTCAGAGGTCAATATACTCGATCCTGGTATGCACATCGCAACCCTGGGTAAGGACGCTAAGCTGTATATGGAGATCACTATCGACAGAGGCAGAGGCTACGTTTCCGCAGAAAGAAACAAGAAGCAGATCAACCTCCCCGTTGATGTCATCGCTGTTGACAGCATCTATACGCCTGTTCTGAAGGTAAACTATACCGTAGAGGATACACGTCTCGGACAGGTTACCGACTATGATAAGCTTACAATGGAGGTTTGGACCGATGGTACAATCTCCGCTAAGGAAGCATTATCACAGGCAGCCAATCTCCTCAACGAGCATCTAAAGCTGTTCATCGAACTCTCTGAAGAGTCAGGAATTGCTGAGGTCCTTGTTGAAAAGGACGAAAAGGGTAAAGAGAAAATCCTTGAGATGACCATTGAGGATCTTGACTTATCGGTGCGCTCCTTTAATTGTCTGAAGCGAGCCGGAATAAATACTGTAGATGACCTCATCAATAAGTCTGAGGAAGAAATGATGAAGGTTAGAAACCTTGGAAAGAAATCCTTCGACGAGGTTAAGGAAAAGCTCCAGTCACTGGGCTTTGACCTCTCATCCGAAGAAGAATAACAAAACCATCACTTAAATAATAGTAAAGGAGTGAAATACATGCCGGGTACAAGAAAGCTGGGCAGAACATCTGACCACAGAAAAGCAATGCTCAGAGGCATGGTAACTTTCCTTCTTGAGAACGGTCAGATCGAAACGACTGTTACAAGAGCAAAGGAAGTTCGTGCGGTTGCAGAGAAGATGATCACAATCGGTAAGAACACTGATCTGCACTCCAAGCGTCAGGTAATGTCATACGTAACAAAGGAATCCGTTGCAAAGAAGCTTTTCGACGAGATCTCACCTAAGTATGCAGATAGAAACGGTGGTTACACACAGATCGTAAAGATTGGTCCCCGCCGCGGAGATGCTGCTGAAATGGCAATTATCAAGCTTGTAGACTAAGAACATAAATATATACAGCTGTCGATTATCGGCAGCTGTATTTTTTATTGTGAATTCGCTTGAAAACGCCGGAATTACTGCGAAAAAACACTTGCATTATCATTCTGTATATGGTATAATATAGCTTGTATTGAAATTCTACGGATAGAAGGAGTTTATATCTATGAAAAGGAAATTAGCCGTTATTATACCAACAGCCTTTGTGACAGCAATGAACACCATGTGCTATGCAATGAATACATTTGCAACGGAGGCTGCAAGCGCATCCTCAGACGGAACACAGAAAACAGCAAATCCTCTTTTAACATTTGTTCTTCCGCTTGGATTCTTCTTTGTGATCCTCTACTTCATGCTTATCAGACCTCAGAAGAAAAGAGAACAGGAGCAGAAAGAACTTCAGAGCAATGTTCAGATAGGCGATGAGGTTATCACTACAGGCGGTATCGTAGGTATCGTTGTTCGCGTTGCTGATGATACAATTGTTCTTGAGACAGGCGGCGAGAGAACAAAGATCAGAATGAAGAACTGGGCAATCGCAGAGAATATAAGCGCAAAAGAGCGTGCTAAGGCAGCTGCTCCCAAGAAAAAGACCGGATTAGCTTCAGCAGCGGCAATCGTTGACGAAACAGAAAAGAAGTCCAAAAAGAAAAAGGACAAGGAAGAAGAATAAAAAATCATGCCTCCGCATAGAATCGTATGAACGATTACTATAAGGAGGCATTTTTATGCGTCGTCACAGGCAAAGTATGTGGTCAAATAGTGTTCTTAGCATAGGAATGGCTGTTATCTGCGGTGGCGCAGCAATGGTTTTATCAGTAGCGCTGCTTTCGGCGCTTTCTTTCTATATTATTGGGAGCATTCAGTTTATCGGCTTTTTTGCAATGTTATCAATTGTTGTTGGTGGATTTGTTGCCGGATATATCTATGGCAAATTCAGGCGTCGTCAGGGCCTGATAGGCGGTGGAATATGCGGAGCATTACTGTTTGCGGCAATAATTATTGCAGGAATATTCATCTTCGGATCTCCAGGGGATATAAGGAAACTCCTCCTGCTAAGCATTGCTGGAATAGCAGGAGGAGTTACAGGCGTTAACTCAAAACGCCCGAAAGGCCTTACTGATTAGAAATTACCTGAGGTATCAGGCATGAGTTCAAACTCAATGTTATAATAATCTATAGTGCCATCCTTATCGACGTGAGCACAGGTTGCTGGCACCTTGTCGCCAGGGCCGTAAGATACACTTATAGTATCATAGAGTTCATCATAGGTCTTTACAGATTTACCATTGATGGCAGTGATGAAGTCACCGACTTTAAGCTCAGTATTTGCTATGTCACATTTTTCATCGATCGCGTCAATGTAAATACCTGTGAATCCTTCAGGAATGTCAAATCCAAGTTTTTCTCTGATAGTCTCAAGCTTTGATTCTCTTGACATATCTATGAGTGTGATACCTATACGGAAACGTCCACCAATAAATCCGTTGCTTATCAGCTCTTCAATGATAGGCTTAGCGTCATTGATTGTAATAGCGAAGCCAAGTCCTTCATAGGAGCTGCTAACATACTTGGAAGAAGTGATTCCGATTACCTGGCCATACATATTAACAAGTGCGCCACCGGAGTTTCCGGGACTTATATCAGCGTTTGTCTGAATGCAGTTCATTTCAAAGCCGGTAGAATCACTTTTTATTTTACGTCCGGTAGCAGATACAATTCCGTCTGTAACAGTATTGGAAAGACCGGCTGGATTTCCTACAGCAATAACTTTTTCTCCGACCATTACCTCATCAGAATTGCCTAATATCGCAGGTTTAAGCTCTGCATTATTGACCTTGATAACAGCTATATCAGTTTTTGCATCTCTGCCGATAACCTTTGCGTTGTATACTTTGTTGTCAGAAGTGTGTATATCATGGTAACCATCAGCGAGAAGCACATGTGCGTTAGTAACGATGTATCCATCATCAGACAACACAACACCGGAACCGGTATTCTTGAGCGAGGAGCGGAAAGGATCGCTATAGGTGTAAATCTCAACAATTGATTCCTTAACAGCAGCAGCAGCGCCTTCTGTTGTGTATCTTCCATTTTCATCCACAAAATTCGCTAAATCGTTTGCACCTTCTGGTTTCGAATTCTGGTATAAGACAACATTTCCGCTTCCGATAGCCTTCATATGCTGTTTGCTGCGAATAATATCAACGGTAATACCGACAAAGCAGAAAATAAAACTGAACAAAACCAGGAAGGAAAAAAGAATAAGGAATATTCTTTCACGTGCTGTCCGGAGTTTTCTTTCTTTTCGTTCCTCATCTGCTTTTATCTCAGCAGCGCTGATCCTGTCATACTCATCGAAACCTATAGGTTCATACATGAATGAGTCGTAAGCCGGCTTCCGAGGACGGTTCTGCGGGGGAGGAGCCTGAGTTTCCTGAGGCTCAGGAGTTTTTTCATGTTTTGGAACGTATTGATGACTTTCTGAGTCAGCAGATGTATTTGCAGAGGCAGGAGGAACTATTCCGCCTCCTGTATAGATGTTATTATTGTCTTCCATATGTGCTCCTTTAAAAGAGCTCCAATGTATCAGGAACTCTTCTTTTCTTTCTTCTCTGTTTCTTTTTTCTCTTCTATTTTCTGTGGATCGACAGGTATCTGAATCTGGAATTCAGTGTACTCGCCCTCTACGCTTTTTACAACGATATGTCCGTGGTGAAGATGTACGATTTTGCGGGATATGGAAAGTCCCAGTCCTAGGCCCGTAGCGTCTTTTCCACGCGAGGAATCAGTTTTATAGAATCTATCGAATACCTGTTGTATTTCGCTGTCTTTCAGACCTTCACCTGTATTTTTAATACCAATAATGCAGATATCATCTTTCTTATCAAAGCGGAATGAGAGAGTGCCGCCTTCATTTACGAATTTAACCGCATTTTCAACAAGATTGTAAATTACCTGCTGCATAAGATCTGCGTCAACTACAGCAGTGAGGCGATGACTGTCAAGTTCCTCGACCTCAAGATGTTTTTCCTCAATTCTCTTTTCAAACATCAGAACGACCTGAATAACAAGGTCGGTCAGATTTGTTTCCTTGAAGTTAGGACGCATTGTTCCAGACTCGAATCGTGTCATGTTCAGCATCGAGGTAATAAGTATACGCAGACGTTTTATTTCCTGGGAAACAAGTACGAGATATTCAGTCTGTCTGTTTTTGGGAATAGTACCGTCAAGGATACCATCAACAAAACCTCCGATCGTAGTGATAGGCGTACGGAGTTCGTGAGAGACGTTGGCAATGAAAGTTTTGCTGGTATCCTCACTATTCTCGACGTTGGCCGCGAGTGAGTTTACATATGTTGATATATCTTTCAGATTTCCAGGAAGATCGGTTGGAATCTTTTCTGAGAAATCGCCCTTTGAATATTTCTCACTGATCTGGAGGAAGTTTTCTTCAAAAGCAATGTGCTTCTTTATGCTCTTTTTTAGCAGGAGATAACATAATGTGACGCCGATAACTCCGAAAAGCACATAAAGTGCCACTATCTTGAGCGTGAAAAAGTTCAGTTCGTCTGTACTTCCGTAAACAAGAACGTATACGGGGATATACTTCATTGTTGACTGCTTGAGATATGCCTTTGATCCATAAATAAGATATGGTTTGTTATGTGAGATTGCATTTGAACTAACATCGAGGTAATCATCTTCATCAAGAGATTCCTGCATTTGAATAGATAGAGGAGCGGTTTCGTTTACCGCAGCGCTGTCGCCTGATAGTATACATGATCCGTTTTCATTGTAGATGTATATCCTTACGTCATACTGGCCCATAAACATTTCCTGAAGGTGCTGCGCCTGCCACAGGTAGCCGTCGCCGCTTCTCTGGTATTCTTCAGTGATGCAGCTTATGTAAAGTTCTCCGACAGACTGAAGTTCGCGAAGCTTTGACTTCTTAAAAATGACAGAACAAAGGCTCATCATCACCGTACCTATGATAAGAAGTACGAGGATAACGATTATAAGTGCAAGTCTGAACAGCTTATAGTATGAGCTGTTGCTTTTGTCCATGGATACCACCTACTCTCACAAAAAAACAGGGGACAGCCTGTCCCCTGTGATGATGACAAGCTTCGGAGTTGGTTTTATTCCTCTTCCTCTGCTTCAAATTTGTAGCCTACGCCCCAAACGGTCTTAAGTGCCCATTTATCTGAAATGCCCTCAAGCTTTTCACGAAGGCGCTTGATATGAACGTCAATAGTACGTGAATCGCCGTAGTATTCAAATCCCCAGACTTCATCAAGAAGCTGGTCGCGTGTGTAAACTCTGTTTGGATTTGAAGCAAGATAATAGAGAAGTTCAAGCTCCTTAGGAGGAGTATCGATATTCTTTCCGTTAACTTTGAGCTCATAGCGGGTCATATTGACTGAGAGCTTATCATAACGGACTTCCTTTATCTCGGGCTCAACATTAACGTTGCCGACTCTGCGGGTAACTGCGTTGATACGCGCAATTACTTCCTTTGCGTCAAATGGCTTTACTATATAATCATCAGCGCCAAGCTCAAGACCGATTACCTTGTCGATAGTCTCACCTTTTGCAGTGATCATGATTATCGGAACATTTGATTTCTTGCGTATTTCACGGCAAACCTGCCATCCATCCATACCTGGCAGCATTATATCAAGAAGCACCATATCGGGCTTGAGTGCGTTGAATTTAACAACAGCTTCCTCACCATCGTGCGAGAGGATAACGCTGTATCCATCTTTTTCGAGGTAGAGCCTTAAAAGATCACAGATATTCTTGTCGTCATCGACGATCAGGACCTTCAGACTTTTTTCGTTTGCCATAATATGACCCTCTTTCCATGAAAATTTGAATAAATTATCACTTTATATTATAACTCGGTTTTAATAAAATGTCAATAAATTTCCGTAAATTATTACGACAGAAAATTCTTTGAACTTTTCTGATATGTATCATTGACTAATAGCAAAAGTGATCAATAAGGCAACCGAATCATTCATAATGAGAAATAAAGCGCCATAGCACTAATCATAATGATCAGTATGCTATGGCGACAAATTAACTGTTATGATTTAGGTGTATCCTGCGGGTCATAATCGGTCTGTGTCTGTGATGCATCCTTTGGTCGTAGCATCTGTGCCCGTGGATCAAGCTTGATAATAAGGTTCTTGATGTCTTCGTCAAGTGTAAGATTATATGTTATCTTCATGGCCTGAACGGCGTTTTCCTTATCGCCGAGTCCCATGTAGTGAGCTGCGAGCTGTGCTGAAACTTCGATAACGTGCTTATCCGGACCATATTCGATATCATACTTTTTCATTACCTCAACCATCTCTTCAATGGAAGGCTTTCTGATAGGTGTGCCCTTGAGGTCTGCAAGATGCTGCATCTCATAGGGAACTGCCGGATTAGGAGCGAACATTACACTTGCAACATAGAAAGCAGCAGCGTCTTCATAATCACCGGAATCTGTCAGAGCGTAGCCGATATTGGAATAGCAGCGTGCAATAGACAGGGGAGAATAAGCGACTTTAAGAGTGTCACGTGACACTTCAAGAACCATTTTCTTATTCTTGATAAGCTTATATATCTCAGCAAGCTCAAATCTGGGAGCTACATCAATTGGATTGAAAGCGATAGCTCTCTCGAGTACCGGGATAGCGTCTATGTTAGCGCCTGTCTCAATGAGAATATATGCATATGTAGTTAGATACATAGTGAAGTTGAAAGGTGTGCGGTTGAGAGTCTTTTCCTCACTGAAGAGGAACTGACAAAGGTTGTCCTCGAAAGGATTGCGGAGTGAAACAAATTTTGCCTTTTCAGTTTCAGCGAACTCCAGGCATATTTTCTTGTAGAGTCTTTCAGCAATAGGAAGAGCTTCAAGGTACTTCCTTTCTTTTACAAGCGCATCTATTTCATCATAGACTTCATTAAGACGCTTACCATCAAGATGAGTGAGTCTGTTGATCTCTTCACGGCGTTCCTCAGGCATATTATCCATAATCAGTTCGCCGACAGCTTTCAGGCCGTCAAAGTTTCCCTCTCTTGCGAACTTTTCTCCTTCAGCCTTGAGCATTTTTTCGTTTTCGTCTGGTGAATCTCCTAGTTTTGCTCGGAGTTCTTCAATAATATCATTGTATGCCATTGGCATTGACCTCGTTTCATTATAATATCAACGCCGGACTTCAGTCCGGCGTTATTGTAATTTTATCAGCCGCCTCGTTTAGCCATTTCTTTTCTGAACTTGGCGTCGATTTTTTCTTGTTTCTTCATAGCCTTGATCTCAGACTTTGTAAGCGGTCTGTCATCAACAGGCATAGGTCTTGGAGCTGGTCTGCTAGGTGCGGGCTGAGCTGAGAAGCTTCTTGTCGGAGCCTTGTATTCCTGGAAACTTGGAATGCTCTGCTGAACCTGTGCATCTATAGCCTTCTTCTGTTTCAGTGAGTTATCACCGAGCTGTGAAAGAACATCTTCGATAGAGCCGATAACACGGGTTCTCTGCTGGAGGCCCTGTGTATCTGTAAGACTCTGGTTAGCATATTCCTTTGACTCCGAGATAGCATTGATGAATGCCTGTGAAGTTGATCTTGAGTGTGGATTCGTTGCTATCTTTGATACGTTTGCGCTGATAGGAGAACCCTTTGCAGCCTGTGCAGCTGCGATTCTCTGTCCTGGAGTCATCTCGTGAGAAGAGGTTGGAATTTCCTGTGCTGCCTTGATAGCTTCCTGGAGTCGTGTATTCTTGTTGAAAGGCATCTCGAACTCGGGGATTTCCTGTCCGGGAACTGGTGAAAGAATGGGCTGACCATTCTCGCCATAACCTGTTATCTGCATCTGAACATATGTGTAAATAGGCTGCTTTGCAGCATCGTAACCAGTTATCTGTGGAACTGAAATTACCTGTCCCATTGCTGGCATACCAGCTGGAGCAGTAGTCTGCTGAGCTGCAGGAGCAACCGGAGCAGCTGGAGCAACAGGCTTTACAGGAACGGGTCTTACTGGTACTGGAGCCGGAGCAACGGTCTTAAGAGCGTTCTGGTTAGCAGCTTCAACAGCAGATGATATATCGTCAATTATCGGAGCGTTCTGTGCAGCGGCAACAGCTTGTGCAGCTACAGGAGCAACAGCCTTAGGAGCATTCAGTTTTGCAGCTTCTACTGCTGAAGAAATATCATCAATCACCGGAGCCTCTTCCTTTACAACATTATCAAACTTGGGAACGTTCTGAGCAACGGCGTTAACGGCAGCTGAGATATCATCAATAACCGGAACTTCTTGTTTAACAGCAGCTTCAACGTTTGGAACATTCTGGGCAGCTGCCTCAACAGCAGCAGATATATCGTCAATAACAGGCGCATTCTGCTTAACAGCGGTTTCAGCCTTAGGAACGTTCTGAGCAACAGCGTTAACAGCGGAG
>JAGCYM010000030.1 GCA_017960805.1 Ruminococcus sp. | reverse complement strand
CCAAATGAAGTCGGAATGATACCACAAACTATACCCAAAATGATAATAGGAATTAACATGATTATAACAAGTGGAAAAAGAATAATCATTAAGAATGTTCCGTATTCACCTGCGAATTGGTCAATAAAATCTGAAGAAAAAGAATCTATGGCTAAGAAGGCAAAATATACTCCTGCCAATATCTCAAAAACAGAAAGAATGATGCTGATTAAAAACGCTATGTTTATTTTTATTGAATTGTTTTTCATAGAAGTGACCTCCTGTTTGTTTTTCTGTATTATAACAGTCGGACATGCAGACGGCAAGGTGCTAAAGGTCACTTTCTGGGTTACAATTGTAATTGAATCAGACTATCACATAGGTATTGGCAGAACACCAGCGGTGCCTGTTTCAGGGAATGAAAAGTTTGTTGCTCCATCTATTAGAGCGGATGCATAAATCTTGGTGATGATTCGCTCATACTTGAAATCGACTTGTTAAAATGCTATAAGTGACATCCTCGAAGCAGTATTCAGGGGAAGACCCAATATTTGAAGAGGGCGATGTTTTCAAAATCACTGTTCCGCTTAATGATTCTTACTCATATGATACCAATATCGACTCTCAAGAATCGTCTGTCAACAAAAATGGCACTCGAAATGGCACTCGAAACGAGGAATTTAAATCAACTTTAATAAAATTGATACGCGATAATGATAAGATTTCTCGACAAGAGCTTGCAGAAGCCGTGGGACTCAGTATTAGATCAGTTACGCGAAAACTGAGCGAAATTCCTAATATCCAGTATGTTGGAAAAGGTAAAAACGGACACTGAGTAATCCTATAATTCTTACATTGATGAAAAGAAAAAAAGCAGGAATAATGCTCGTATTTCAGAATCATTATCCCTGCATATATTCATTGAACTTCGGCTTATTATTTGGAGGAAATTGCACCATTTTGGGCACTTGTTTGGCACTTATTTGTACTAAAATGCTCGGGATTAATTCAATTCTTATTCAGAGGCCTGGACAAGATCAGGAGTAGATGAATCATGGAGCATTTCATAAGAGAGCATACCAGAATTCACGGAATGGATACTGAACGTATTCTTGAAGAAGAGTGCGAAAGATTTCTGACATATCTTGCACCAATTATTAATGGGGCCGGATCATATAGTATTGAAGAACTAACGAGAGATCACAGACGGATGGACATAGTAATTCATTACCTTGGAAGACGTTATGTGATTGAACTCAAAATATGGAATGGTGAAAGATACAATGCTGAGGGTGAAAAGCAGATAAGAGATTATCTTAATAATTTTGATCTGAGCGAAGGTTATCTGCTCAGTTTCAACTTCAACAAGAATAAAGAACAAGGAGTCAAGAAAGAAAAAAATCGGTGATAAGACTTTCTATGAAGCTACAGTTTGAATATAAACCAAAAATGTATGCTTTTTCTCAATATTGATTTCGTTTCAGCATTATGGTATAATCAGTATATTAGTTCAGCCGGTAAACAGGAATGATATTAAGGGTGATTTTATGGATGATCTTCTTACGGTAAGAGAAATTGCAGAAAAAGTAGCTGAAAACGGAGGCAGAGTTTACCTGGTCGGAGGCTGTGTAAGAGATGAGATCCTTGGTAAAGAGAATAAAGATATAGATATTGAGATACATGGTATTTCTGTTAATGATGTTGAGAACATCCTCGATACAGTGGGAAAGAGACTTGAGTATGGAAAAAGCTTCGGAGTATATGGACTGAGCGGATGTACACTTGATATTTCTCTTCCGCGTAAAAATGATGGTATAGATCCTTTCCTTGGAACAGAGTCAGCTGCGAGACGAAGAGACTTCACTATCAATGCTCTCATGAAGGATGCGCTGACTGGGGAGGTCTCTGATTATTTCGGTGGTCTTGATGATCTGAAGAACGGAATCATCAGACACGTTGATGATGAAACCTTTCCCGAGGACAGTCTCAGAGTATTCCGAGCAGCACAGTTTGCTTCCAGATTAGGATTCAGTATCGCTCCTGAGACTGAAAAGATATGCAGAAGCATAGATGTATCATCATTGCCGGCCGAGCGTGTAATGACTGAAATAGAAAAGGCACTGCTGAAATCGGAGAAACCATCTGTATTCTTTGAACTGCTTCGCGGTATGGACCAACTTGATGTATGGTTCCCTGAGGTCAAGGCTCTTATCGGAGTTCCGCAGAATCAGGAATATCATAAGGAAGGCGACGCGTGGACGCATACTATGATGGTAATGGACGAAGCAGCTAAACGTCGCAGCAAAGCAGTGTATCCGCTCGGATTCATGATGTCGGCTCTGTGCCACGATCTGGGGAAAGCAGTCTGTACAACAGAGGACCAGAATGGTGTGGTACACTCATATCTGCACGAAACGGAAGGCCTTCCTGTTGTGAGAGAATTCCTCAGAAGGCTTACATCCGAATCAAGGCTTAAGAAGTATGTTATGAATATGGTGGAGTATCACATGGAGCCGAATGCTATGGCGCACGCAAGGTCAAAGCTTAAGAAGACAAACAAGCTCTTTGATTCTTCCGTCGAGCCATTCGACCTTATTCAGTTAAGTATATGTGACGGGCTTGGTAAGATACCGTCATATAATGATACAGAAGAGTTCCTAATAGAAAGATACAATAGATTCACGGATATAATGTCGCGTCCGTATGTAATGGGCAGTGACCTTATTGATAACGGACTTGTTCCGGATGAAAGATTTTCAGATATTCTGGCGTATGCTCACAAACTGAGACTGGCTGGGATAGAAAAAGAAGATGCTTTGAAGCAGACGCTTGCATTTGCAAGAAAGATAAAGAAATAAATGACAAAAATAACTGATCAGGAGAAAATGACATGTTTTTTCTGAAGAAGACGGTGGCGGCAATAACAGCAGCTGCAACACTTGCCGCAGGCTCGGTGCTCTATGCATCTGCAGCTGCAAGAGGCGATATAAATAATGACGGAATCATTGATTCTTTCGATGTTGTCATCCATCGAAAGATTGTTGTACATATGTTTTCCGGAGGACAGACTGACCTGCACTATATTTGACGGTACTGTTGGTGATGCTCCTGAGACTTATCATAACGCTCTTACACAGAACGGTGCAGAGCATATCTGGCATCAGCTTACTGACGGAGATCATGGCGCGATTTCAGTTAGAGCGCATATGTATAATTTCCTGAGATATGTTTTCAAAGCTTAACTTAATCGATGCGGATCCAGCATTCATTAGTCCGAAGACGCTTTTCATGTATTCGTCTGAGGAAACAATTCTATATAATTATTTAAACGGAGAATAAAGAATGTCAAAATACTTCCTGTGTGTTCTGATAACCAGTATTGCTGCGGCTTTTCTGATACTGCCTACGTGCGCTAAAAATGACGGATCACTGCTTGGAGATCCGAATAATGACGGAAGAACAGATGCAAAAGACGCAACATTTATTCTCTCTGCCTATTCTGATTTTTCAACCGGCGGGACAGGGAACCTCAGTGAGACTGAGTTCGCTGCAGCTGATGTAAAAAAGGACGGAAAGATTGATGCGAATGATGCTTCTGCAATCCTTGCGTATTATGCGTATCTTTCCACAGGCGGAAAAGAAAGCATTGAAGCATTTATAGCATCAGTTTCTGAAACAACAACCGGTCCGATTATAATTGAAACCACAACAACTGTTGTTTCAACAAAGCCGGATATTGAATTAACAGTTGATGTCCAACCGTTCAGAAGCTTTTCGGATTATACTGCATGGGCGGAAAGTACCGGATATCCTGAAGGACTTCTTCAGGCTGACGGAAACAGCGGACTGAATCAGGACTATTTCCATACACCGGTTGCTTCTGAAGCCTATAGTTCCGGATGCATAGTGATAGGGGATAGCCGCTGCTGTCAGCTCGGCATCTATCAGAGCAGAACAGGAAGAAATGATTTTGCTGCTTTTGCTGTCTGGGGAGGGCACTATACTTCAGGCTTCGGAGGAATAATGACTGAATCTCATCTGTCTGATGTTGAAGAATGCTTCCGTAAACAGATTGAGAACTGCGGCAAATGTACGATATTCATTTTTGCTACGGTCAATGATTATGACTGTTATAACAATAATAATTCAGCGTATATCAGATCTGTTGTTGCTGCGGCTGAAAGGATCTCTTCTCTGAGTTATGAATATAATGGAAAAGAATACAGACCTGAAATTATAGTGATAGGATTTGACGGATGCTGGATTACAGGAGATCTTTTCGGAATCCCTCATGAAACATTCAATCAGTTTGTTTCTGACTATAATGACTCCCTTGAGTCAGCGGTAAATGAAAGTGATCTTCTAAGAGACAGCCTTTCTGAATTTACAACAGTTCCTCTTATCACTGAAGGAGATACGGGTTTCATTGATGACGGCCTGCATTATTCTGATGATACGCTTGGAATGATCACTGAGTATATTCTGAATAAGAATTAATCCGGATATCGTAGATACAGATAATAGTTCTATCGCTTCTATGTATACAAACACCATTTGCTGCATGCAGGTGGTGTATTTTCTTGCGGAAAAAAATAATTTGCATTAATTTTTTCTTTTACCTTTACGAAAAGTAAAGGTAATTTTTTTAATTTTGACAGAATCATCACTGTTTAATCACAAAAAACGAGGGTTGAATATTCTCATTGCATGAAGTAATTGGTTTGAATGTCTCATTTCACAAAGAGTTGTACAAAAATCAGCCTTCATTTTTTGTAACTGTTATCACATAGAATTATGTGTTATTATGGTCGTGGACGGACGGGAGTATATGAATACGGACAGCTCAGAATATATAACACTGATCAGTATAAGTAAGCGCGCGTAGGCTTGTTGGTCACAAGGTAGCCTGCAGTTGTCGGTAGTCAGTTCTTTCAGCAGCAAAAGAAATGCCGGAATCTGGTCTTAACGTTTCGTCCAGTAAGATAGCATTATCAGGAGGTGCTTATTATGAGAATCAGAGACAAGAGACTGTACATCAGAGTGACTGAAGAAGAGGGAAGATTCATACGAGAAAAAGCCCAGAAACAAGGAATGACAATTACGGATTATATCATCAACTGTTCATTGGATAAGAATATATACATCCTGAACGGACTTGAAGATGTAATACTGAAGCAGAAAGAGATAGGCAGATATCTGGATAAGATGATTCTGATAACTAAAATGAATAATCTATCAGATGATGCTCTCAGGCCGGTAATTGACGGACATATCAAAGTGACAGAGATGATAGGAAGCGTTATAAGGAAGGTGAAATGATGGTTGTATTAAGGCCTATATATACTTCGGCCAAAAGTGATGACGGCAGTTGTCTTAGATACATATCCAAGGATAAAAAGACGGAAAATAAGAAGTATGTTTCGACTATCAACTGTTCGCTTCATACTGCATACCTGGAATTCAGAAACACAAGAGAACTTTATAATAACACTGATGGAGTCAAATATTATCATTTCGTGCAATCGCATCCCAAAGACAGTAACATAGATCCTGCATTTGCAAACAGGATAGCGGTTGAATTTGCTGAACGTGCGTTTAGTGGCCATGAATGTGTTGTTGCGACTCATGTTGACAAAGATCATATCCACAGCCATATAGTTCTTAATTCCGTGAATCCCAGGACTGGTCTCAAGTATCACTGGTTCGGACAGCAGGATCTGCTGATGCTCCGATTGCTGAGCGACGAGATATGCAGAAAGCATGGACTTGAGATTGGTGCTCCGCCTGTGATCTTTAGCAAGACCTCAGGGATCACTTCCAGGGAATATCATTGTGCGATGAATGGCAAAAGCTGGAAAATTGAACTGATCAAGGCGATAAACAATGCTATGAAAACTTCGGATTCAAAGGAAGCATTCTGTTTGAAGATGAAGCAGTCAGGTTATGATGTTGACTGGAATGATGAATTCAAGAATATTATGTTCACTTGTCCGAGCGGTTATAGATGCAGTGACAGAAAACTACATGATGAAAAATATCTTAAGGAGAATATGGAAAATGAATTCAAGATTAGAGGAAATGATAGAAGCTTCAAGTCAGAACCTGACAGAAGCATCTGGTATTCAGAAAACAATAATTATTCCAGAACGCAAATGGGCGGCTTTGGTTTCTCAGATGGAACTGCTCACGGATATAGTTATGGAGACGAAGGCTCGTACGGATATGACTATGACCATAGAGCAGATGAATTTGTACCTGAAAAATCAGCGTACAATATTCGATCAGATGAAGATGAGTATGGAGGATATTCAGAGAGAGACACTTGGATGCCTGAGAGCAGAGATGAAAAAAATGGAGAGGAATATAACAGACATCTCTGTACAGGTTGGGAAGCTGAACGAGCAGCTTATTATGAATATCAAAGAATCCGAAGAGAAAAGCTCAGAGCAGCTGAGAGAATCAAAAGGGAGAGCCTTATCATGGCTGAGAGAAAATGGATGGAAAGCATTGCTTCAGAACAGATGGATACAATCGACAGGTCTAAGTATATTAATGCTAGTATTGATAATTCTCATTCTGATGTCATTCAGATGAAAAATAAAACAGGAACTGAAAGGCATATAGTACAGAATAAGAATGAGCGCAGTATAAGCGATGAAGAAAGTGCAAGGAAAAAGAAGCCGACTTTTCATAGGCATCTATAATTTGATGCATCAACAGCATGATCGCATTCATGCCTTAAAGGATGAAAAAGAGGGTGAGCCCTTCAATCAAAAAATTGAAGGGACCCCCTTTTTTTAGTGCGCTCCTCATTCTTGCATAATTTTTTTGTAATATAACGCTCAGAGCCTTGAACAAATAATAAACCATGCAAAAAATTAATAATTTATCTATTGATTAATCGAAACATATATTATATAATTAAAGTGGACAGATGTTTTTATACGAAACGATATATTTTCATGAAATATTACTATAATAAGACCCGTTGTAATGCCGTAGCGCATATTATCAAAGGAGATGATTAATATGACGGGCACGATTTATAATAATTCCTATGATATTGCTGCTGTTATGCTTTGCATATGCTGCATTTTCTACTTCTTAATGTCCAGACGTATCCATCATTTAAAGCATACGCTGTACGCAGCTCTCTGTGCATGTGTGCTTTCCGGCAGTCTCAGTAATATATTAGCAGGCTATTTTGCTAAATCAAAAATTAATATGGCAGCGAATATCTCTATCAGTTTATACTTTCTTGTCAATGTGCTGACAATGTGTGTATTCGGATTGTACGTTCAATGTATTAGCGGACAACTCATTAACCGACGTAAGAAATTCTATCTGCTTTACAGTCTTCCTGCAACAATTGCATTTTTCCTTATCGCAGCCAACTTTTTCTTCCGTTTTATGTTCTACTATGATGCTGACTGCAATTATATCCGGAAAAATTTATTCCTTATTATGCATGCTCTTGTAACGATTTACCTCGGATATACTATCTTTGTACTGCTCAGGAACGCTATGTTCATACAGAAACAAAAGATCCTCTATCTGCTCACAGGATTGGGGTTCGTTATCACAGGAATTATCGTGCAGGTACTGTTTCGTCAGTTACAGATACAGCTTTTTACAGAAGCAGTCATGCTCTCATTGATGACGATAGTATTTGAAAATGCTAGTTTAGAAGTCGATAATGATCTGAATGTATACAAACGGAAAGAGTTCCTTGAATTCTACAAAACAGCCTGTGATATGAAAAGCAAAATGACGCTTATCGCAGTTTCACTTGTAAATACAGAACAGCTTCTCAGTACTCTTTCTTCCGATGAAAAGACTGTTGCATTCCGCACTGTCTGCGAAAAGATCTCAAAACTAGTTGGACAAAACAATGTTTATGCCTATACTACTGAAAAATATGCGATAATGCTGGACAGGAACAAGATAGAGAATTATAATATTGCCGAGAACGACTATCTTATAGCACTGGAAGCAATGTTTAACCAGAGCTGGATGGTTGTAAATAAGAAAATCTTCTTCAATGCACTGGTGACTGTTATTCATCTCCCTGAAGATACGGAGAATGTGACGCTTGATTCTGCTTTCCACAGAGGAAGAAATCTGAACTTCATTGATTCAAATATGATCCTTCGCAATAACAAGGACGTGGATATTATCCGCAAGCGCACAAGAATGCTCAATGCTGTACGTCGAGCCTGTGAAAACAGATCATTTCTTGTGTACTATCAGCCGATATGGTCAGTAGATTCACAATCGGTTGTTTCTGCTGAGGCACTTGTCAGAATGGATGATGCTGAACTCGGATTTATCCCTCCCGATGAGTTTATCAGCGCAGCTGAAGAATATGGTCTGATTTCCAATCTTGGTGAGATAGTACTTGAAAAGGTCTGTGAGTTCTATGCTAAATATCACCCCGAACAGTATGGAATCGAGTGGATAGAACTGAATGTTTCACCATATCAGCTCGGCGACGCAAATATTGTGCAGAAATTCGCCAAGTTGCTAAGCAAATACAACGTTCCCGTCTCATTCATTAATCTGGAACTGACAGAAACAGTAGATGTATTCCGCAATAGTATTTTCAATGATACGTTGCAACAGCTGAAAGATTATGGCTTTACATTTTCCATGGATGATTATGGTACTGGCTATTCCAATTTAGCCAATCTTATGTCCAATAACTACAAGACTGTAAAGATAGACAAATCACTTCTCTGGAAGGCAACAGACAAGGCAGGACTGGATTTCCTGATGATCACAGTCAATCAGCTCAAATCCATCAAGCTTCAAGTGCTTCAGGAGGGAGTTGAGACTAAGGAGCAATTGGATATCATAACGTCGTTCGGTGGTAATCTGATACAAGGATACTACTTCTCAAAGCCGATCTCTGACATTGAGTTTATTGCCTACTGTAAAAGATTTGCTGGATAATCACCTAAGTATAAAAAAATTTTATGAATGATAATTCGTGAACCTTTCCTGTTTAAAGAAGACGGGAGAGGTTCATTTATTTTTCTATACAACAGTATATTATTTAATTATAACCAGCATAGATAAAATATATAATTAATTTCTGCTGTTCTATTGACAGTGGAATCTATTTTTGCTAAAATAATTACGAAGAAGCCCTTTACTGAATTTTGACATTCGCACGACAGACATATCCTCATATTTGGATTTAGCCGATAACTGTTGTGGCTTAGTCTATGGGCAATGATTTATATGCTTCAAAATGGATCCTTTTTTTACTAACTTACTCAGAAATCATTCTTTTCAAAGGAGAAAAAATCATTGCGTATAGAATAATGGGTAAAATAAGAAAAATATGAAACGGCAGCATTCTGAAGAACGGTCATCCGGAGTACCGCTGTTCAGTATGCTGTCAGAATTATCCTTTGTCTGTGTTATGCAGACTATATCATCACACTATTCTTTGTACTACAGTTTTTCTACTATTTGAAGCTGTGAACCGTCTATATTTTATTGATGACGGTTACGCATCATTTTACCAGGCATACTACACACTATATTTTAATTTTGCTTACTATTAGCGCTAAGTAAGATATTATTGAAAGGCTGCTATCGGCACGCCTTTCTGCCACACATCATACTACTATTGAAAGGATAGTTTTTTCTTTGTACCGGGTTATACTGCGATGACAGCACTGCTGTACACCGCATTGTTATCTCGTTGTGGTACCGCATCGAAACCTGCGGAGAAAAAACGGGTAAACAATTATGTTCACAAAAAAGATCAAAGCACTTGCACTTGCTAGTATGTTAGCACTGTCAGCTGTTGCAGCTACTTCTTGTGGCGGCGACGCTGATGAAGACGGTTACAAGTACTACAACACTTATAACTTCTACTGCTCTGGCGGTCAGCTCGCTGACGATCACAGTAACCTCCTGACACTTAACTCGAGCAACAACTCAGTTAGTGCATCTGACTTCTACATGGTCTATGACTATGTCGGAAGCTTTAAGGTTCAGGGTTCCGGCAAGTATTCAGGTACGATTGCCAAGGGCAAAACGCTGAAGGTTAGCGGTTTGTATGCTTGGGTCGCTGGAAGCAGGGTCAACGCATCTGGTAATGTTACGATCAATAAGCTTGATACGGTAAGAGACTATAAGGCAGACGGCGAAGTTTCTTACGACTTTACTACTTGATCAATAATAATTTTTTTATTGAAAATGGAAATGCGCTTTTGCGCATTTCCATTTTCGTAATTTAGCAAAGTAAAGGGAGATTACAATGAATGCTATAAAAAAAATCATTCTGTCTGCTTCGGCAGCATTTATCTGTGGTTATCTGCTCTGCGGATGCGGTTCAAAGACTGCGCTTTCCGTCCAGAACGGAACATATGGTTACGTTACTGAGGATGGAAAGGAGATCACCTGTGAGATCACGGATAAAACCATTACCATGCATGATCCGACCGGTCAAAAGTATGAGGGGATGAAAACAATCTATGCCTTCCGCATGACTAACAGCACAGTAGCTGAAAAAGCGGATGAGGGCATTGAACTTTCAAAAGATGAACGGAATGCACTATTCAAGCAGTTTTACGATCAGATTGATTTTTCACAGTATGACGGCGTTCCGATGGCATATACGACCGAGGTTTTTGAGGATGATATGGAGATAAATCTCTATGCGCTTGATCAGGATGGCAAAGAGATATGGGGATATCAGGAAACCTATTACTGTCGTGAAAAAGAATTGTCCGGCACGGATGACTTCATGCTGGTTCAAAACTATAAGTAAGCACCTGAGAAGCCAAAACTACATGGAAAGGAGCGGCACAATGGAAGATAACACGCCGATTATCGAAGGCAGACATCTGTTCAAAAAATATGTGCTGCATCAGGGAGATTATTATGCTCTTAACGATGTATCAATTTCAGTACAGTCCGGTGAATATGTTGCCGTAACAGGGCATTCCGGAAGCGGAAAATCTACGTTGATGAATATTCTCGGTAGCATTGATGCACCAACATCGGGCGAGATCCTGTTTGAAGGTATCTCTATAAAAGATTATACAGAAAAACAGCTTGCTCAGCTTCGGAACCGTTCCATCGGATATGTATTTCAGAGCTTTTATCTCGAACCGAATTACACAGTCGGAAAAAATGTGGAAATGCCGCTTCTGATTGCAGGATATGATGCTCGTGAAAGAAAAAAACGGATTCAGGCAGTACTGGAACAGGTGGGTATGGAAAAACATATTCATCAGAAAGCGTATATGCTTTCTGGTGGAGAAAAGCAGCGTGTCAGCATCGCACGTGCACTGGTCTGCAATCCGAAGCTGATACTCGCAGATGAGCCGTGCGGCAATCTTGATTCTGAGAATACGGCGATTGTCATGGATATTTTCCACAAACTACATCAGGAACAGAAAACAATTATACTGATCACACACAGTAACGAGGATGCCTCACAGGCAGAACGTCAGATCAGAATGAAAGACGGAAAGATTCTATCATGAAAAAAAGGAACCGATTATATTTGATTGCATTACAGGAACTGCGTGTCAACAGCCGAAGTTTCCTGATGACTGCCTGTATTTCTGTTCTGATACTGACCGCTCTGACGGCAATCCTTTCGATTGCGTCGCAGATACCTGATGCACTGAATAAATACGTTAATAATTCTGCATTCAGCACAATGCGAATTGAGAATGTACGCTATGAAGATCTTGAATTTCTGGAAACCGTTCAGATCAATGTGTCGGATATGCAGGTAGAATCGGAAGCAGAACTCTCGGTCGGACTGCCGGAGGACTGGCTGCCTGATTTCACCATCACGACCGAAACTGAAGGCGGTGGTTCTAAATACATGCAGAATATGACGGAAGACTGCACAATCAGAAACATCAACCAAAATCTTTGTGAAGGTGAAGAGTGGACGGAGTTGAAAGACCGTCAAAACGGACTGTGGCTTTCTGCCGGTGCTGCCGAAGTTCTCGGTGTACACGCCGGTGATCTTGTTTCGCTGTCTGCTCGCCGTTACAATTCTGCAACCCTTGAAGAAGTAATCGCATCATTTCCGGCATCAGGCAGTGAACCGGAATGGATGAATACGATTTCGGTTCCAGTCACAGGCATCTACCGTGAATTTACGCAGTGCAAAAGCTATTACTACACGCTTCCGCTGTATATCTCCTGCTGCATGCAGGAACCGGAAGAAATCACGGTTTTTGCAAAATGTCAGAATGTTATGCATTTTCATCGGATAAAAAATCTGTTGAATACACACTTTTTAAGTGTTGATGCGAAATACGAGATCATTGACAGCATGCTGTTTCTGATTGCGGCACTCTATATCATCTGCATCTGCCTGACGGTCATGGAGATCATGATGCTCTATTCCATGGTGCAGACTTATTTTCATCAGCGTGTGCAGGCGTTCGGATTGCTGCGCGCGCTCGGCCTCAGCAGAGGCGGGATGCTGTTTGTCATAAGTACGCTGATCATTAGCGTACTGACAATCTGCTTCGGGTTCGCACTGCTGCTCTCGCCATTTATGATACAGTATGTAGTTAATGTTATTGAGGATGTATTTCCGGATATCATACTACATATCAGCAACAGGAATATACTTATTCCTGCTATATATGCTGTGCTGAGTGTGGCAGTTCTTTGTATCTGTCTGCTCAATCTGCACGAATACCGTTCCGCATATCTGTCTCAGCTGCTCCGGAACGGAGATGAAACAAAATAACCCCCATCCGACAGAAAGGAAAAAACGTGAAATTTACAGATTGTCTTTCTGTGGCGTGGTATAATTTAACGCACAAAAAGAGGTTCTATGTTCGCCTGTTCTTGAATCTGCTCTTTATGACAGTATCCGTGATGCTGTGGCTTTCGGTGCTCAGCGCGCTTTCTTTTGCGCACAACAGTTATCTGTACGGTGCAGCATCTGACAATGTCATGTATTTTAACATCAACCGTTCAGACGATCATACTAATGACAATTATGATGCATTCTGTTCACTGAATGCCATGGATGAAACCATGAGAGCAGCAGCGTCAGCGAAAGTTGATCTCCCGGCATATCTGCATAAGGACGGCTGGTCGTTTGTAAATATCAAATACACAGAGGCTGTCATTAACGAAAAACGTTTTCAGGGTGAAAATGATTATTCGTATTATTTTGAGCGGGAATATGACCGACGTGAACTGCCTTCCAAGTATTCAGTTCCGCTGCATCTGGCAGTAACCGCAACATCTGCGTTATGGACAGATAATGAACTGACGGAGTACCGGTTTAAGGCCGGACGAAATACGCCGCTGCTCGCCGGTACCACAGAACTGGCTGAAGGACAGATAGTCATTTCTGATTACATTCTGCAGCGCTTCGGTATCTCGACAAATCGCTTGGATGATCTGATCGGGGAGCACATCAGTATTTTCTGTGAGGGAACTACTATTCTGGAAGATTATGAAATCACCGGAATATTGGACAGAAATCTTTTTCATGTAGATGCGCTGAATGACAGTCCGCAAATTTTCATAGCTGAAAGCGATGATGTTTGTACTCAGTTTGGAATCACTGATTTTTCATATCGGCTTCCAATCGACGGATATGAAAATACTGATACTGTATTGCGCGCTGCAGAAGAAATTCAAAGCTACGGCTGGGATTATATCCTGGAATATATTTCCGAATACTATGCTTTCATTGCACATATGCAGACGATTGTCCGGAAAATCGGCGGATTGTTCGGAATTACGATCCTCAGTGCACTGTCACTGATGTTCTATCAGGCGTTCTCGCGGTACTTTTCCGATCAGCGTAGTTGGTATGGAATGCTATCTGCCGTCGGCATGGAACGCAGAAACCTGCATACAATCATTCTGTCCGAACTAGGAATTCTTCTGCTGTTTGTATTTATCACAGCAGCGGTGACAGCGCGTCTGCTGATGATACTGATTTCTCAGGCAATGTACTCTCTGATAGGAACCACATTGACATTGAACGCTGCACAAACAGCTGCCATCCTTTCCATCTCGCTGGTCGTACTGCTGTGTCTTATAAGCCTTGTAACTTCCCTTAATATGTGGTCTCTGCGCAGAAAACCTGCGGTTGAACTGATGAAATCATAATACAGATCATAAACCTCAACGGCTTTGATAATAATCCATTTGTTTATTCTGCCATTGATGTAGCCCAAAAAGTTAGACTTTGTTAGTGTAGCAGTTAATTGGCTGCTACGCTAATTTTTTGTGCGTCCGGCAGCGCATATTTCTACTAAGATGTGAAGATATGAAAAAAGCACCTGTTTCTTTCAGTCGCTTTTTTGAATCCAGTTTTACATTATGATATCATACTGATATTATCAAAGCTGATACCGTTTTCATCTGCTTCAATCAGGCGAAATGACGAACCTTCTAAAGCAGCAGCTGAAACAGTAACAACATTACCATTTACAAAATTCTGATGTTAATGTCCTATCACTACAATTCCATATTCCTTTAGCTCTTCGCTTTGACATACTTTGTCAAACACTCCATTCTTCAGGCTAGCGAGAGGATAATATGGGTACGGTGCATTAATGTCCATGAAGAGAAAATGAGAAAAAATCATCTTGTGTCCATACACTTTATATTCATAGAAAAGTGGCATATTTCTGACGAATGTCATTTGCTCATCTGTAAGTTTTTTCTCATTTCGTCATAATATTCCCTCAAATGTTCAACATCAGGATCAATGCATCTAAGAAATATTATTCTGACATGACTTGATGAGGGGGGAATCCTCAAATACTTAGTATTTCAAATATAAAAAAGCTCCCTTGCTGATATTCACCCCAAAAGATAAACACTTTTGGCGCAAATATCAAATAAAGGGAGTTTTTTATATCATGCTTTTTGAAGAAATCATAGAAAAACTGAAATCCAGAATTTGAATCCTCAACAATAACCAGATCTGGTTTCTGAATAAGATCAACATCAACATTACATAAGGGATAGAATTCAGAGAATAACCTTTTGGTGCCTTGATATCTGTTCCCGGATATGTTTTTGATTCCGTAAATCTCTTTGATACTGTAGGGAAGATTGGAAAGAGAAGCTCTTGTTGCTATAACATAGTAGTTGTCGGATTCTTGAGCAGCTCTAGCAAATTCCTCTGATAAAGCGAATTTGTCTCCTTCATCAATAAACACAATGCTATCGTGAATGGATCTCAGGTTTTCCTGCCATCGAATACCTGTAAGCACAGTACAGTTTTTCTTGCAACTTATTGAAATACCACTTGATGTACCGTTTTGCTGATACGAGTTTATCATATCTATTAATGTGGTTTTTCCTGTCGCGCTATCACCACGCAGAATAGTAATATTACGGCTGATGGTAAATTTATACTGTAAGCGGAGACTTTTCACGATCACTTCGTATTCTCCGATCATGATAGCACCACCTTAGACATATAACCCGGCGCACAATACATATTCCTTCATGTTGTGAACCACGGTATCATTATTCATGATTCTAATCTCAAATGGTTTATCTCCGAAATCCATAAGATGTCTGAGATTAATAGTTATATCACCTTTATATCGTTTTGCAATATCAATTACCCACTTTGCACAGTTGTCACCACAAGTTGAAACGTTGAAGATTTTGCTGTGGTCATGTTGTAGAAGTAATAATGTTTTAAGTCCACCTGAAATCTGTGTGACAGGGATAACACCTAGAATTTTGCTGTCTACTTGACAGGGGGCAGGTCAGTCGCTTGTGTATACTCAGTGATTAATTATTCATTTTTAGAAAGAACAATCATTAATAATTGCTTTTGGCACTTTGCTCTTTATACGTTCCATATTTAAGCGCTGTTCTTTTGCTTGTTCAGGATTGTTTTCCTTCATAGCATTACGATAAGAATAGTAGTAGCCGTAGTAATTCAGTTCAATGTCTTTAGAATTCAATAATGGCTCTATCAGCTCATTAGGATATAACGCTTCTTCTTTCTCAAATAGAGAAATTTCAATTAATTGAAATAAAGCTCTTTCTTCTGCTTCTTCCTGACCGCCGTTTTTTATACGTTTATATCTTGTTCCATCATTATATAGTATTCCAGTTTTCATTTTCATGGGAATGATACACATTACGCCCATTGCGATCGGCATCAAACTCAGCATAAGGAAAAATATGCTTTTAAACAATAAAGAAAGCGGAAAGACCAGTAGTCCGAAAATAATTGATGTCATCGGTCCCGCAAGCAGAATCTTTGACCATATTTTGATATTATCTTCAGATTTGCGTATTGGAAGAGTTCCGCCGACTCCGGCCCAT
>JAGCYM010000029.1 GCA_017960805.1 Ruminococcus sp. | reverse complement strand
GTAAGAGTAAGACCCCTCAAAGACTATGAGGTTGATAGGTGCAAGGTGTAAGCGTGGTGACACGTTCAGCCAGCGCATACTAATCGGTCGAGGGCTTTTCCTTTTGATTCATGTGAGGTTCTTCCTCTGCATTACGCTTTATTCGCTTTCAAATTTTTTCGAAATTTGGATTTATCGCTTGACAAACGGTTACGTTTATGATATAATATATAAGCGATGTAAATGCACCATTAGCTCAGTTGGTAGAGCAACTGACTCTTAATCAGTGGGTCCTGGGTTCGAGTCCCCGATGGTGCACCATTACGGCCCGTTGGTCAAGCGGTTAAGACACCGGCCTCTCACGCCGGTAACACCAGTTCGATTCTGGTACGGGTCACCAAATTTCAAATCGGTGCTTATTGCGATGAGGTCACACCCGTTCCCATTCCGAACACGGAAGTTAAGCTCATCCGCGTCAATGATACTTGGCTGGAGACGGCCTGGAAAAGTAGATCAGTGCCGGTATTGATATTCCTCCTTAGCTCAGTCGGTAGAGCACTCGGCTGTTAACCGAGTTGTCGCCCGTTCGAGCCGGGCAGGGGGAGCCATATAGGCGTCTGCAATAGCAGACGCTTTTTATTTTTGTTTTTAAATTAGTCCAATTATTATATAATAAGCTTCTTTATTCTATCCTTATTCATGTCAATTTCTTAATTATACTTAGTGCTTGATGATGGCCACAACTAGAGTTTAGGCTTGGGGTTCTTGCCAAGAGATATAGAATACGCATTTATAAAATAAAGCCTCTCATTTGAGAGGCTTATTTTATTCAAATTATTCAGTTATCGGGAGGTCATTTATCTGGTTAGCATCGAGCTTTTGAATTGCGAGTGCATCTTTTGCAGTGATGCCATCGCCTCTGTTACAACAGTCTGCATTTTCTTTGCCTACTGGAGTAAGGTCGTATTTGTCTTTGTTAGCGATGTACTGTAATATCGCAACTGCATCTGCGACAGTGACCTTTTTGTCGTTGTTAGCGTCCCCATAGAGGATATCACCTGTTCCAAGGGTTGTATCTGCTGTTGTAGTAATGGTTGTTGTAGATGTTGTCGTTGTGGTTGATGAGTTTGTAGTAGTCTTCTTAGTAGTTGTAGTTATATCTGGTACCTCAATTCCATCGATTATCGAGTAGTATGCGGGTTTAGCTTCATAGTCTTTGTTAAACAGAAGCGGATCCTTTGTAGCGCGCCAGCTTTGGTCATCGGTTGTGCCCCAGACAACTACTGCTGAAACATAATCCTTATAAGCAACTATTGCATCGAAGATATCACTGTAATACTTTGCCTGAAGCTCATAATTCTGACCGTCTACAGTAGCATCAAGCTCTGTAATCTGAATATCAAGACCTGTCTTACTAAACTTTTCGAGAGCGTTTTTATACATTCCTGCAGTCGGGAATGGATCGTTTCCACCGTTATTAGTAACATTTAGGTGGGATTGCATACCGATACCATCAATGTAGTGACCATCAGAATTAATTTCTGAAGCAAGTTTTACAATGGCATCTTTCTTATCCATATACTCATTATAGTCGTTATAATAAAGTTTGGTTCCTTCTGGTGCATACTTTTTAGCATACTCAAAGGCTGGTTTTATAAACGAATTATCCCCGAATATCTTTACCCACGGTGAAGCCCCGTACTGGTTTTCCTCTGAGGGGTAGCCAGGTTCTCTTGGAGAACCGCCGTCTGTTAGAGCTTCATTAACAACGTCCCATGCATAGAAGTCAACATCAGGATACTCTTCTTTAATTGCGGCGAATACATTTTTTATATAATTTTCCATTCGCTTGAGCATCTTATCCTTGGATACCCATTCACCTTTCTCGTCATAGTCCTCTTTGAAGAACCAAAGTGGTGTCTGCTGATGCCAAACCAGTACGTGACCTCTAACGGATATATTATTCTCTCTTGCAAAATCTAGAATTGGGCTTGCATTTGCAAGAGTTACTTGTGGGTCTGTATCATTACCTTCAGCAGCTAAAGCCAAACATGCAGCCTTATCAAGTACTGAGTCAGGTTTAAGCTCATTTCCTGCAGTGATACTATTGAAATGATGTTTAACAAGTTCTTTAGTGGTAGCTGGAGATATCTCGCCGGCGGTTGTTGCTGTACCGAACTTGAACATATCAGCGTAGACATCTTTAAGGCCAACAAGTGTCTTATCGAGTTTGTTTGGAGCAAGAGCTATTACAAAATCGTCAACACAAAGGTCGTTGGCTTCACCAGTAGTTTCAATGTAAATGGAAACATCCTTCTCTTTATCGCCATATGAAAAACTTGTTTCAAGTGTTACATATTCTCCTTGTGATACACCCTTTACCAAATTAGTATACTGAGGTTCGTCGGATCCACCAGGTGTGTGTTGCATTGAAACGCAAACGGTGTTGTACCAGGCAGCTTTTACCTTGACTGACAGGGTATACTTAACATTCGGTTCAAGCAACCCTTCAACCGAGAGTGATGGACCGTTCCAACTTTGATCACGTCCTGATATAGACATAACTTTGCTTCCGCTCGGAGCCTTAGAGTCTTCGATCGCTTCGATGACGGATGTGTCTTCATCTCCGCGTTTAGAGAACTTGGAAACATCACCGTCTTCAAAATCGGTAGAAAAAATGACGTCTTCGCTGTCTGCGGCATCGGCTGTAGTTGATTCAGTCGCCGGGAACGACGACAGTACCATAGCTGCAGTTAAAGCAGCAGCAGTAAGTGCATTAAATGGATTGTGCTTCATGATAGATCATCCCTTCTTGGATCAGCTTATCGGATCCAATTATTATGTTCCGTTCTAACAAAAAACAAACGGATACATTCAAAAAAATATTACAGATTTATTCTAACATGGTGGATTTGTAATGTCAATGATTCCTCAATAACTACGCAATTATTGATAATAAAAAAGAAAAAATGGTCAGAAAAAACACCCGATTGGTTATTTAACCAATCGGGTGAGACAATTCACATATTTATCCTTATCTCAATCAAACTGGAAGTTGAGATTCTCTAAGAGCCCCTGCATCTACTTTCTGAATTGTAAGAGCATCATTTGCAGTAACGCCGTCACCATTGTTTGAAACATCGGCGTTAGCGAGCTGCTGTTCATTGAGTCTGTACTTATCGTGATTACCGATATACTGGAGGATAGCTACTGCATCAGCAATAGATACATAGTTATCAAGGTTAACATCACCGTATCTAGAAGCCTTAGTGCCCTGTTGCTGTGCTATAGTAGTTGTCGTAGTAGTAGTTGTTGTGGTGGTGGTGGTAGTAGTTGTGGTTGTTGTAGTCGTAGTAGTTGTTGTTGTGGTAGTAGTTGTTGTATTGTTCGAAGGGGTGTTTCCATCCATATGGAGAACAACCTTGTCAATTACAACATCATCACCATGTGGCCACCAAACCATAGCCTTTACAGTTTCTCCAACGTTTGAAGGAATCTCGTAGTCAATAGTTGCAGTTTTGTCGGAATTAACCTTTACACCAGAGAAGTCAACCTGCTCCCACTTGCCAGTCCAAGTACCGAAACCGCCTGATACTTCAGTATCATTTGATTTAACTGTGAGGTAAAGTGTTGCTGATTTAGCACCCTGTGGCTTGAATTCTGCATAATTATTCTTTGCTCCGTCATCTCCGTCAAATGGTCCAACATCCATGTCAGACTTTGTGAGGACGATATCGTTACCGTTACCTGAAGGATTAGAACTACCAGAAGTTGATGTTGTAGTAGTTGTTGTATCCTGCTGCCATGGAGTTTGAGTCTGTGTAGTAGTTGTTTGCTGTGGCTGAGACTGTGTAGTACCAGTAGGCTGTGAAGAACCGCTTCCATTGTATATCTTCGTTACGCCAGGAATAGAAGTAACGATAGAGCCTGTCTTGTAGTTTGAGTAAAGACCTGCTGCTGCACCTACGAGACCTGCGTTATAGTCACAGGCTACTTCATTTCCTTTATAATCGGAACGTTTATCAGCGTATGTACCGTTTGCGTCAACAGGACCACCGCAGAGAGCTCCGATTAGGAGATACTTGTTAGGTGTTCCATCATTACCCTCGTCAGCTCCTACATCAGGAGAAGCAGCTCTGTGGTGAGGATTCTTGGAAGAATTGTCCTTGAATCCAACTACGAGGCAGTGGGACTGTCCGTTTGCAAATGCCTTGTCACCTGTGAGGTACTGCATCTGATTCTTAGCCCAGCCTGCGTTACCGTGACCGTGCTTAGCTGCAACGAGCTGGCACATCTGAGCTGTTGCATTGTGTCTTGCGCTACCCCACTGGTCGTAGAATTTGTAGCCGTCACCACTCATATCACCGAGAGCATTTGTTGAACTCCAGTCACCTGTTATTTCTCCCTTTAGGATGGCAGCACCCAGGGAAACATTCTCCCAGCAGTGTACCCAGTAAGCAGCGCCGATATTCTGGATATCACCCATATAGGTATTATCCTTTGTAGCAAGGTATAGCCAGCAAGCAGCCCATGCGATTTCGTCTGAAGTTTTTTCGTTTCCATAGAACTCACAAGAGTAAGATCCCTGATGCTGCTTAGCAAAGTTAAAGAGAGCCTTTGCATATGTAAGGTCATCTGGGTTCTTGAAGTTTACGTAGTTAGCCGCGAGAGCAGCTGCATATTCTGCAGTGATATTAGCAGCGCCGTCTGTTGTCCAGAGCATTCTGCCTCTGTTACCCTGCTGCTCTGGGGGACCCCAGTAAGAATGGTCTGCTCCGCCCTCACCTTTTTCGATGAGAACCTTTGAAACGGAATTACCGTTAAGAACTGTTGCATCACGCATAAACTTTGCGAATCGGTCTGTTATCACCTTGAGGTGAGCACCCTGACCAGTTGCTTCGAAAGCATCTTTGAATTCGTAGTAAGCCCAGCCGAGAGTTGAAGCTGTGTAGCCCTCTGGCTGACCGAACCATACGTGGTCACCTGCGTCATGGAAACCGCCGACAACGTCGTCGCTCATGTGGCAGTTGCCTCTCCATTGCATACCACAGTCTGATCCCATATTTCCGCACATATTTGCGTCATAGAGGTAGAGGGAATATTGGAGAAGTTTTGCGTAGTTGTCACCGTCTGCCGCACTTGCATTGAGAGAGGGAGCAATTGCGGAGAACGAACCAGATACTGATGCAAGCGCGAGGGCGCCGCTGAGTACCGTTGATGTAATTTTCTTAAATCTAAAATGCATACTATTCACACTTCTTTCTGATTTGGCTCGCCTATAATATGCCTTACGACTAATTATACATAATATGGTTGAAAAATTGGTTACAGAGCGGAAACTAAAAGGTTACAATTAGGTTACACACCCCCAGTTTTTCGAAGTTTCTACCTATTGACCTAAAATGATATATCCGTTTTGTATATATTGACATAATTATTACAGCAAATTATGAATGTATAATGTACAAAATTAAAGTATTGCAAACAAAATTGCTTATAAAAAGCAATAAAGTACCGATATACATAAGTTGTCTTGTATATCGGTACCAAAAAACATATTTAATTTTTGTGTGAAACGGTGAGAGCCTGCATATCAGAATTTTAGTTTATCATTATTTCCGGAGGATTGGGAAGGTCACCTACAGAATACGTGCCTGCGTCAACCATTTGAATTATCAGAGCATCCTTTGGAGTAACACCATCGCCATTGTTGTATACATCCGCATTAAGAGCGCCTTCGGGCTTAAGTTCGTATTTGTCCTTATTTGCGATGGACTGGAGTATTGCTACAGCGTCAGCGATTGTTACCTTCTCGTCGAGGTTTGCATCACCCCAGCATCTTAATGGTTCACCGTTCTTTTCAAGTTCATAGGTTTTCTTTACAGTGTTCAGTGTGTGGAAGACGAACGTAGTTTTTGGATTTTCAGGCATTTCATATCCTGCTGGAACTGAAGTTATGATTGCAGTCCATGTTGTCTTATCAGGATTGCTTACAGTATCTAATTTGCAGTTTATAGAGTTTACGTCTTCACCTGATTTGAATATTCTTGTTCCGAGATCGTTGGTTCCTTCTACACCGGATACTGTGAATTCAACTCCAGGGACAGGATTGCCAGTTTCTTTATCGATGATTGTTAGTTCAAACGTCATCTTTGAATAGTCCGGAGCTCTAGGGATAGTCATCTCAACATCAGCGGATCCGTTGATTATGTTGAAATGTAAGTTTGTAGGAGACGGATAGCGGTAGTCATCGGGAACATTGGTTATTGATATTTCCCATATCTTTACGCTCTTTAATTGTTCTTCGGTCATATCGTGGAAGTTTACATCATGTGTTGCTGGAGTATCGCCGGAGACATATTTTTGAGTGCCGAAGTAAGCTCCATTATCTCCGTATCCTGTTATTGCGTAACCAATTCCAGGTAATTGTTCTCCAGTTTTTTCATCAATGATGCTAACATTAACAATTGCTTTTGCTCGTTCAGCAGTAGTTGTTACTGTGGTTGTGGAAGTTTCAGTTGTGGTTGCAGTAGTTGTTGCCGTTGTCGTACCTGTCGGAGTTTCATATTGGATAACGCGGTCAACGCCATTTACCTGCGAGTCCACCTTTCCGGTCTTGTAAATACTATATAGACCTGCAGCAGCTGCTACGAGAGTCGCGTTGTAGTCAATCCCCACCTCAGAGGATGTAATATCATTCAGTTCGTCCTTGAACGTGAAGTTTGAATCCTGGAAACCACCCTCAAGAGCACCTGTCAGTACGTGCCCACCTTTTGGACCGAATGTAGCACCGGCTTGGTTATATTCGTCCCATCCGCTAAGACCTGAAGCTGCCTCATGATGAGGATACTTTGCAGATTGTGCGTTGTAGCCGACAACTACACAAACGCCCTTAGGGTTATCACCTAGAATCATATTCATTTGAGACTTAGCCCACTCGGAGTAATCGCCTTGCTTATATTTTGTGAGCAGAAGGCCCGTGAACTGTGCGGCAGTATTGTATCTAGCAGCACCCCAGTTGTTGAGGCAGTACCATGAACCGGGCGATGTGTACTTGTTCTTCGCATAATTAGAAGCAATATCAAAATTACCGTTTATTTCTCCATTAAGAATAGATGCACCGATAGCAACCTTGTCCCAACAGTAGTCCCAATTAGGATTATTGCTAGGATTGCCCGCATAGGACGCAAGCGCTTGTTTGTATGTCTCATTGTTAGTAGCAAGGTAAAGGAATCCAGCGGCGAAAGCCTGATCATCATCGCATCCCTTCGACTCATAGAATGGTGTAACACCTTGTGTAGCACACTGATTGTACTTTTTTGAGAAATTATATAAAGCCTCAGCGTAAGTAAGGTCTTCTTTATTGCCAAAGTTTATGTAATTGACTGCTAATGCTGCAGCATATTCTGCAGCTACATCGCTGGCTCCGCTTGAGGTTCGGAATACTTTACGTGACGAACTGTCTTGTTTTTCCGGAGGCCCCCAGTAAGAATTGTGATCCATATCACCGTCGCCGATCTGATATACAAAATCAGTTACATTGCCACCGCTTAATGTAGTGCAATCTTTGAAGTATTTGCAGAAATGATCGGTCAATAGCTTTAAGTGACCGGTCTGCCCAAGTTCGTCGAATACATCCTTGTATTCATAATATGCCCAACCGAGAGTAGTGCCCGAGTAACCAGCTGTGATGCCGAATTTTACATGATCACCACAGTCGTGGAACCCGCCAGGGACAGCATCGTCGGTATGGCAGTTGCCACGCCAGGAAAAACCGCTCTTCTTATCGACATCGCCTCCGCACATGTTTCCATCGTAAAGATACATGGAATACTGCAGAAGTTTAGCATAGTTGTCAGTGTCGTCAGCTGCAACGGCTGTCAATTCCGATACGGGCGCAATCATACTAGTTGTAGTAGTACAGGCTACAGATGCCGCGAAAGCAGTGAAGCCTGCTGTGATCTTTCGAATCAAGTTTTTGTTCTTCATCTTACATCCCTCTCATCTAAAATAATATGTCATTTTGAGTTATACATGACTAATGTCCTGTTGCATAAACTCAATTGAATTATAACATACAAACAAGTTGTATTGTAGACAAAAACTAAAACTATAGATGGAAAAATGAAATCTTTGGAGAAAATGTCGGAAATAGTAATCTGGAATTGTACAAAACGGCGATAATGTTTTGTATTGCTATTGCAAAATATTACAGAAGGTTGTATAATGAAACATGAACAGGAGGGAATAATGATGCCGCGTTTTTTTACGAATGAGATAGATGAGAATAATATTATCCTGACAGGCAGTGATGCACGACATATCGGATATTCACTCCGGATGAGAACAGGTGAGCAAATTACTGTATGTTGTTGCGGGATTGATTACAACTGTAAAATTTCCCGTATAACCGAGGATACGGTTTACCTGAAATTGGTTGACAAGGTCAGATGCGCTGCTGAGCCAAATATAGAAGTTACCCTTTTTCAAGCAGTACCTAAGCAGGATAAGCTAGAATATATCATACAGAAGAGCGTAGAATTAGGAGTTAGCCGTATTGTTCCTGTACTAACAAGAAGATGTATATCCCGTCCTGATGAACGTGATTTTTCAAAGAAGCTGCCGCGTTTGAATAAAATAGCAGCCGAAGCAGCAAAACAGTCAGGCAGGGGAATGATACCAGAAGTAACTCCGATGGTTGACTGGAAAACTGCTATCGGAATGATGAACCAGCTTGATGTTACTGCCCTCCTCTATGAAGAAAAAGGCGGATGCTCGTTTTCTGACATAGATTTCTCTGATGTTAGAACAGTTGGTTTAGTAGTCGGAAGCGAGGGCGGATTTGACAGTGGAGAGGTCGCAGAAGCGGATTCTGACAGCATTCGACGCGTATGGCTAGGGAACCGTATACTACGTTGTGAAACTGCACCAATTACCGCCTTGGCTATTTTGATGTTTTTAACAAATAATATGTAAACAGTTGAAATTTAAGAATGTGTGTGTTATAATATTAATGTAGTTTATCAGTGCCGATCGTAAGCGGCCCGATAACAAGAATTCCTTGCGAAGAAATGAGGAAAAAATATGAGTAAGAAAAGAGGAATTAGTATGAATAATATTCTTGTAGGTGTACTTGTTACAGGTGCAGTTGTTGCAGCAGGTTACGCTGCATACAAAATCATCAAGAGCAAGAACTCAGAGCCTGATTACGATGATGATATTTATGATTATCCCGATCCGTATGATACAGACGAGAGCATAGATTTCGAGATCAACGACTCCACAGTAAAGGATCTCACAGATGATATGGCAGACGAGGCTGATGAACTTATTGATAAGGCTTCAGATAAGGCCGAGGATATTGCTGATAAGGCTAGCGATTTTGCAGGTGATGTTAAGGATGCAGCTGCAGATGTAGTTGGTGATATTAAGGATGCGGCTGAAAACATCGTTGATGATGTAAAGGATGCTTTCAAGAAAAAGAAATAAGATGATATGATGAGAGGGGCTTTTAGCCCCTCTTTTTTGTATGGAGTGACAAATTACAGATTTTTACTTGACAAGGCGGAATATTTCTGCTATAATGTAAAAGCTGTCTGCAAAATACATTAATCGAGGCGTAACTCAGTTTGGTAGAGTGCTTGGTTTGGGACCAAGATGCCGCAGGTTCGAGTCCTGTCGCCTCGACCAATTGTCTGGAATTATATTTTTTCTATGGCACTAATATATAACAGCAGATGTGCTTTCAGGTATGGCATGGTTTAATCAATGAATTTTAATATTGATTATGTTTTAAAAGTGTGAGTCCTAATAATCTTAAAAAAATTCAAAAAAATGCTTGACAACCACATTCGTTTGTGATATAATAATCTAGTCAGTTAAGCTGGTGTAGCTCAGTTGGTAGAGCAGCTGATTTGTAATCAGCAGGTCGGGGGTTCGAGTCCGTCCACCAGCTCCATTTTTATGAGGTCTATGGCCTCATAAATTATTTTTCAATTCCTAATGGGAGAGTTCCCGAGTGGCCAAAGGGGGCAGACTGTAAATCTGTTGCTTTTTAGCTTCGGTGGTCCGAATCCACCCTCTCCCACCAAGCCCCGAAGCAATCGGGGCTGTTTTTTTGATTGACCTTGCAACCATATGCAAGGGCTTTTTTATGTACGGAAAAAAAGAGCTTTTGCACGAAATACTGCGTTATTGTTAAATAAATGTATGGGAGGTCACCATGATTAAAGCCCGTGTAGTGTATACTATGAAGCATATGTGGCAGGTTATGCGGCTTATGAGTATATGGTATTATATGATATTTATTATTGGTTCACTTTTTGTTTTGGGTGCGTTGATGCTTGTGTTAAGTGTTCCATTGTTATGTCTGCTAACACATAATTCCTTGCCTGCTGGATATGTCATGGATATTTTTATTGCAGTATTGATGGCTGTCACTGTATTGGCGCTTGACTTGTGGGTCTTTGTTCTGAACCATAGAAGGAACTATAGAAAACACAGGATGAAATACGGAAATATGCCTATACTTTTTGAAATCAGTGAAGATGAAATAAAGGTTGAGGCAAAAACAGATGGATTTGAGGAATTCCTCCGATTTTCATTCGACAAACTTGACAGAGCGGTTGAGACAAATGATTATTTTCTTCTCAGCCCGCGAACTTTGACTGCATATGTAATTGGTAAGAATGAGATAACCGAAGGAAGTACGGAGCAACTCCGTATGATCCTTAAAAATAAAATGGGAAATAAATTCAAAAGCAAAGGCTAAAGGTTATTTTAAGGAGAGATAATTATGATAAGAAATGATCTGAGAAACATCGCTATCATTGCTCACGTTGACCATGGTAAAACTACCCTTGTTGATGAAATGCTCAAGCAGGGTGGTGTGTTCCGTGAGAATCAGGCTGTTGCTGAGAGAGTAATGGACTCTAACGACATAGAGCGTGAAAGAGGAATTACTATTCTTGCAAAGAATACTTCTGTTATGTATAATGATATTAAGATAAATGTCATAGATACTCCTGGTCATGCAGACTTTGGCGGTGAAGTTGAACGTATACTTGAAATGGTTGATGGTGTTCTTCTGCTTGTTGATGCTGCAGAAGGTCCGATGCCACAGACACGCTTTGTTTTATCAAAGGCTCTTGAAATGGGGCACAAGATAATCATTGTCGTAAATAAGATAGACCGTCCTGATGCTCGTCTTGATGAGATTGGCGATGAGGTGCTTGAACTTCTGCTTGATCTTGATGCAAGTGAGGAACAGTTGGAATCTCCTCTTCTCTTCTGCTCAGGCAGAAGCGGAACAGCTTCACTCAGCCAGTATGAAGCAGGTACAGATCTTAAGCCTCTCTTTGATACTATCATTAATTACATTGAACCACCTCAGGGAAATGAGGATGAGCCTCTTCAGATGCTCATTTCCTCCATTGACTATAATGAGTATGTTGGTCGTATTGGTATCGGTCGAATTGTTCGCGGTAATATCAAGGTCAATCAGCAGGTTACTGTTTGTGATTATACTGGTTCAAAGAAAAACTACAATTCCAAGATAGTTTCGCTCCTTCAGATCCAGGGACTCAACCGTGTTCCTGTACAGGAAGCTACTGTCGGTGATATCGTTTGGATATCTGGTATAGAGGGAATCACTATAGGTGATACGATTTGTTCGACTGACGCTCCGGAGCCGCTTCCGTTTGTAAAGATAAGCGAGCCTACCGTTGAGATGACTTTCTCAGTAAATGACAGTCCGTTTGCAGGACGTGAAGGCAAGTTTGTCACATCACGTCAACTCCGTGAGAGACTTTTCCGTGAGCTACTCAAGGATGTTTCACTCCGTGTTGAGGAAACTGATTCAACGGATTCATTCCGTGTTGCAGGACGCGGAGAGATGCATCTTTCAATACTTATCGAAAATATGCGCCGTGAGGGATATGAGCTATCTGTATCGACTCCCCGCGTTCTCTTTAAAAAGGACGAGGAGACAGGCCAGAAACTTGAGCCAATCGAGCGACTGGTAATTGATGTTCCTGAGGATTGTGTAGGTTCAGTTATGGAGAAAATGGGAACCCGAAAGGGCGAACTAGTTTCTATGCATCCACAGGGAAGTCGTATGCGTATAGAATTCCTTGTACCAGCAAGAGGACTTTTCGGATACAAGAGTGAATTCTTGACTGATACCAAGGGCGAAGGAATAATGAGCCACGTATTTGAAGGATATCAGCCGTATAAGGGCGATATAGAGAGACGTAACACAGGATCACTTGTATCATTTGAAACCGGTGAAGCAGTAACATATGGTCTCTATAATGCTCAGGAGCGTGGGCAGCTCTTTATTCCTGCAGGCACACCAGTTTATGAAGGCATGATTGTCGGAGCTTCACCCAAAACTGAAGATCTTGTTGTTAATGTTTGCAAAAAGAAACACCTTACAAATACACGTGCAAGCGGAAGCGATGACGCACTTCGTCTCGTTCCCCATCGTATACTCAGTCTTGAAGATTGTCTAGAATTCCTAGCAGATGATGAGCTTCTTGAAGTTACTCCTGAGAGTCTGAGAATACGTAAGCGCATCCTCAGCAATTCTCAGCGTGCTAAGGTTAAGGCAAAGCAGTAATCTGAGATAATTGTCCAGGAGATGCATTTGAAAAAGAGTTTTCATAAATTATGCATACAAGTAACATATAGCTTTCAAAAAACGGAGATATTATTATGAAGAAAATGGTCTTATTGTCAGTTGCGCTTGCTTTCTCTGCGATCGCAGCTGGATGTGCAGAGGTCAACAATGATACATCATTGACTTCTCAGGCACAGACCAGTGCGTCAAACGAGTCCGAACCAGCTGTCGAGCCGGACACATTTATAGATGAAGATGGCAACGTGTACAGTGAAAAGCCGACAGTACACGTCAGAGACGTCAAGGAGTCCACTGATTTCGAGTATGTAATCGAGGATGGACAAACAAAGATTACAAAGTATGTCGGAAATGACCAGTATATTGTTATACCTGACAGTATAGAAGGTGTACCGGTTACAGAGATAAGCTACTACGCTTTTGAAGCCAATTATGATATCTGCTCTGTGCAGATTCCAGAAAGTGTAACGCTGATAGGCGAGGATGCGTTTATGGACTGTTCGTCACTGGAGAAAGTAAATATTCCAGAGGCGGTTACAGGAATTGACAGAGGTGCGTTTGTTGCGTGCACAAGCCTAACAGAGATTACAGTTCCGCAAAATGTGGCTTATATTCATGAGGAAGCGTTTACTGCTTGTGAAGGCCTGACTACTCTTAGAATATTAAACCCAAATCTCAAGTATGAGAACTGGGGACTTGAAGACCTTCCGGATCTCATTATTTACGCACCTGAAGGTTCGGAGGTAATAAGCTGGGCGCAGGAGAAAGGTTTTAACTGCGTCTCATTCTGATTCAAAACAGTAACGGAGGTACAGCAATGAATAAGAGAATATTTGCCGCAGCCGCAGCAGCAATATGTCTGCTTACCTGCGTTGCGTGCGGGAAAGGTACTGAGATATCAGTTAACGAAAATGTTTCAGGAAATACTACTCCAAGCGGCACTTCAGATGAGAAAAACGCTGACCTTACAATAGGTGACATAGTTCAGCCGAAGGAAGGCAGTGAAGAATACAATCTTGGAAGCTATCGCATTGCTTCTGATGAAGTTAAGTTTTACTATGATGATACTGTATCTGAGGATGTAATGCTTGCTCTTGACAGATACTTCACAACTTTTCAGAACGAAGATTACTCGACTTATTCATCACTTATTTTCCCAGACTATAAGGAACGTTATAACACATTTCTTGAGAAGGAATATCAGTATGGTTTTGAGGACTCATTTAAGCTGAACTGTGAAAACCTCCGTACTATAATGAAGAATACTCTTTCAGAAGAAGACGACAGCAAGCAGTATACAGGTGATTTTACTATTACACGTATCAAAGCCGAGCAGCCTGAGCTCAAAGAAGATGAGACCCTGGAAGATCTGAAGAAAAAGCTGTTTGAGTATTTTGATGAGGTATTCGAAATGGATTATTACGAATATGTAAAAGAAAACTCGGACGATATCGAATACATATCTTTCTATATATATGCTAGGGGAGAAGACGGTGAAGAGCATCGGCTTTTGAGCGGCTATGACATAGCATTTGCTATCAAAGATGGTAAATACTATGCATTTGGCTAAACGGAGAGGATTACTATGAAGAAATTATTATCAGTTGTTGCTGCAGTTGTGCTCGCTGGAGTAATGGCTACAACTGTTGCATGCGGAAACAAAGAGAGTTCATCCACTTCGGGCGTTCGTGTGGATGGCGGTGCAACAGCACGTAAGAACATGACAAATGATGAATATCAGGAAGCTTATGTTTCAGGTTTTGACCTTAAGCCTGACGAAGATGAGAACATCAATATAATGTTCAGTTTTGATCTTAGCTATTTTGGCGGTGAAAGTAAGGATTTCAGTGAAATATATGTTATAGACAAGTACTTCAATTCATTAAATAACAATGATGTACAGGGAATACTTGACTGCTATTATCCCAATTATCTTGAAAGTCTCTGCGGAGATGGAACATTTGCAAGTCCCGAGGAATTTGTTAAGGCATATCGTGAACAACTTGAAGGTATGCTGGCTGAGAATTTCAAGTTTGAATTTATTGATATTTCCAATTGTCAGCTTAGTGGTGATCTTGAAGCCGATACAATGTTTGCAAACAGAGATGAGACTCTAAAGGCTGCATTTGGTGATGATATTATAGAAAAGATATCTAGTCGCAAGATGGTTACTATAGGAGGTTATACATATATCACTTCTGATGGAGATTATGCAGAACTGACCACATTGATTCCGGAGGGCATTATCTTCTGCCTTTACACAATTGACGGAAAGCCATATATATTCTGAATAAACGCGGTGCATTTTTGCGCCGCGTTTATCATAGCTATGAACAAATAGGCCCTGCAAATTGCAGGGCCATATGTTTTATATTTGTGTTGAATAGTTTGGAGCTTCTTTTGTGATGTAAATATCATGAGGATGACTCTCCTTAAGTCCTGCGCCTGTTATGCGTATGAACTGTGCCTTTTCGTGGAGAGTAGGAATGTCGATACAACCACAATACCCCATACCTGAACGTATACCGCCAACGAGCTGGAATACAGTATCAGCAACTGGGCCCTTGAAAGGAACACGACCTTCAACTCCCTCCGGAACGAGCTTCTTAGCACCTTCCTGGAAGTATCTGTCTTTGGATCCGTTAGCCATTGCGCCAAGGCTTCCCATTCCACGGTAAACCTTGAACTGACGGCCCTGATAGATTTCAGTTTCACCAGGAGCTTCAGCACAACCAGCAAGAAGTGATCCAAGCATTACAACGTTTGCACCAGCTGCGAGAGCTTTTACAATGTCACCACTGTACTTGATACCGCCGTCTGCGATAACAGGAATACCGTACTTCTGAGCAACACATGCAACGTCATATACAGCAGTGATCTGAGGAACGCCAATACCTGCAACGACACGTGTAGTACAGATTGAACCAGGTCCGATACCAACCTTAACGCAGTCGGCGCCGGCTTTGATAAGGTCTTCAGCAGCTTCAGCTGTAGCGATATTACCAGCAATAACTGGCATATCAGGATATGCTTCTTTGATCATTGACAGGCACTTGAGAATATTTGCACTGTGTCCATGAGCCGAATCAAGAACGAGAACGTCAGCCTGTGCGTCGATGAGTGCTTTTGCTCTTTCAAGGACATTAGCTGTAACACCAATAGCAGCACCGCAGAGAAGTCTGCCCTGCGAATCACGTGCTGAGTTAGGATACTGAACGGATTTTTCAATATCCTTGATGGTGATGAGTCCCTTAAGGTAACCTTCGCTATCAACGATTGGAAGCTTTTCTATTTTATGTGCGCGGAGTATCTCCTGAGCCTCGGTCAGAGTTGTGCCGACAGGTGCAGTGATGAGGTTGTCCTTTGTCATCACTTCAGATATCTTTGCCTTGAAATCGGTGAGGAAACGCATGTCACGGTTTGTGATAATGCCGACCAGCTTGCCATTGCCATCAACTATCGGAACACCAGAAATACGGAATTTGCCCATGAGCTCGTCTGCGTCAGCAACGATATGATCTTCAGTGAGCGAGAATGGATCAACAATAACACCATTTTCTGATCGTTTAACCTTGTCAACTTCATCAGCCTGCTGTTCAATAGACATATTCTTGTGAATAATACCAATGCCGCCTTCACGTGCAATAGCAATAGCCATACGTGAATCTGTTACGGTGTCCATAGCGGCTGTCATGATAGGTGTATTGAGAGTTATGGTCTTTGTGAGCTTTGTTCCGAGTTGGATCATGTTAGGAGTTACTTCTGATTTAGCGGGAATGAGCAATACATCATCAAAAGTAAGACCCTCCTTCTGAAATTTGCTGTTCATGTCGGTCAGCATAATTATTTCCTCCTCCTTGTTATTATTCGCATTGAAGTTATTAACATTTATAATACCATTTTTTTAACGTTCAGTCAATACCTGAGCTGTTAAAACGGATATAGAAAAATAATACTAAAATATAGTTTAAATATGTTTATTCGTGTCACATTAAAGTGACAAATCGGGTAGAGTAGATAAACGAGCATACTCTATCAGTATTCTGGATGCATCGTTAGCATCAATAATTGAGTCCTGCTTCATATCTCCGACAATTCTCTGCCATCGTGTGAACGTGAGATCACTTCCCGTTGAAGCGCTTGAGTATTCTGCAAGAACTGCAGACGCATCTTTTGCATCAACCTTACCATCTTTATTTACGTCGCCTTCGAGATAGTTATCGGGGTCAAGGAAGTCAAGTCCGTATTCATTCGCATAGGTTTCAGCAGCACTTCCGATTTTTCCGCCTACAATAAAATCATTTGTCTTAACTGTAACAGGAGAGTGAACATCCTGTTGATAGCCCAGTGCATAATATCCGATATAGGTAACTGTTTCAGGGATAATTGCATATAGATCAGGACAGCCATAGAATGCTTCATTTCCGATCATCTGGAGATTATCAGGTAGATTTATATCAGCAAGTGACGGACATGAGAAGAAGCAGTCGGCTGGTATTTCAGTAATTCCTTTTCCGACAGAGACGGTTGAAAGATTAGTGCAGCCCATAAATGCACTGTCCCCGATAGTCTTGACAGAATCAGGAATAGAAAGCTGAGTAATTGAGGTACAGCCGGCAAACGCGGATTGCCCGATATTTTCAAGAGTATCTGGGAAGCAGACAGATTCAAGTTCGGCTGATCCCAAGAACGCTTTGTCACCAATAGAAACAACGGTATAGTTTTCTAATTCGGATGGAATAGTAATCTGACCTTTTGCTCCGCTCACTGAGAGTATTTCGGCTTTGCCGTCGGTGATATCAAAATTGTAAGTTACACCTTCATGCAGTGCTGTGTGGAGAGGATCGAGAGCTTGGGATCCGATAGGGATCATTCCTAACATAGCGGCTGATGAGAGAAGTGATGCTGCTATTTTTTTCATATATCTTCCTCCCTGCGTATAATACAGCCATTGATAATTACCAGAGATGGCTCAGACATAAGGCCAAGCGGATCTTCACCTTTCCGGTAGAGCTGAATATCAGCGTCCTTTCCTTCCGTAAGGCTTCCGATGTTTTCTTCTGCTCCGAGTATTTCAGCGGGGACAATGGTGAGTGCTCGAAGTGCGGTAATATTGTCAAGACCGCCTTTTATAGCGGCTTGTGCCGAGAGAGGCAGATACTGAATAGGTATGACAGTGTGATCAGTACAGATAGCGAGTTTAACACCGTTTTCAGCAAGAATAGCAGCGTTTTTGAGCTCCTGTCCGCGCATTTCCGGCTTACAGCGATCGCAGATTATTGGCCCGCAAATAACAGGAATCTGTTCTTCAGCCAGAATGTCTGCTATTTTGTATCCTTCGGTTCCATGAATTATAACAGCATCAAGTGAGAATTCACTAGCTATTCTCATAGCTGTGCAGATGTCATCCGCGCGGTGACAGTGGAAGAAAGCCTTTTGCTTGCGGTCCAGAAGCGGAAGCAGAGCCTCGCATTTAGCGTCATACTCAGGAGGATCATAATTCTCATTATCTGAGAAATAGCTGTCCATATCGTGTGCGTATCGGCGTGCTTTATATAATCCTTCGCGTATGAGAGCCGTTGTGGCCATGCGGGTTGCAGGAGTCTCATCCTTGTCATTATATACACGCTTTGGATTCTCGCCTAGTGCAAACTTCATCCCAGCGTTTATGACGAGCATATCATCAACACGTCTGCCGGCTGTTTTTATCACACATATTTCACCGCCGCAGGCGTTTGCGCTTCCGGGGCAGACTGCAGCTGAGGTTACACCACGCATACGTGCCTCATCAAAGCATCGGTCAAATGGATTTATCCCATCAATAGCACGCATCTGAGGAGTGAAAGGATCAGTTGTCTCGTTACAGTCATCACCTTCAAAAGCAAGTCCGTCCTCAATGATTCCCAGATGTGTATGTGCGTCTATGAATCCGGGCAGAACAGTACCTCCATTTGCGTTAATGTCACTTTCAGTCACAGCATCAGGAGCACCGCTTCCGACAGCGGTGATTTTTCCGTCAGAGAATTCTATCCAGCCATTTTCTATGATGTCCATAGAATCCATGGTATAGATTTCAGCGTTATATATCTTCATTAAAAGTGACCTTTCTATCTGAATTTTCTTACGGAGGCAACAATTTTATCAGCGGTTTCAATAGGACTTCCACTGCAGTCAATCTGTATATCGGAGTGCTTGAGATAAAGAACACGGCGCGTGTTGAAACGTTCCTCAAGCTCTTCCTTGGTTGACGAAGCAGCAATGGGGCGATTCTTGTCGTTGCAGATACGCTCATAGCAGGTCTCAAAATCAACATCAAGGTATACAACCACACCGGATTCTGAAGCGGCCTTCGCAGTGTCCGGATTCAGCATGGCACCGCCTCCACAGGCAACCACAGCCTTTTTTCCGCAGACAGATTTTACAATATTTGCTTCAACCTCACGGAAGTATGGCTCGCCTTTTTCAGCGAATATTTCAGGAATTGACATTTTCTGGTCTTCAACAATGAGGTCGTCGGTATCGCAGAAGCCACATCCAAGTTTTTTTGCAGCCAGCTTACCAACAGTTGATTTGCCGCAGCCCATAAAGCCGCAAAGAAATACAGTCATCTTATCCTCCTATATATTCGTTTTTAAGTATAATTACTTGTTCATTGCGTTGACATGATCCTCAACATCAAGGATTATCCTTGATATGTCTTCTGTGCTGAATTCACCGCCATACCAGTATTCATGAGCTTTAACCGCCTGATATACAAGCATGGAAGCGCCACCGATAGCCGTGCGTCCAAGAGCTCGTGCTTTCTTCATCAGAAGAGTTTCGGTCGGATTATATATAACATCAAAAAAGCTCTGGCATTTTTCAATAATATTGTCGGTTACCGCGCAGTTTTCAGTCTTGGGATACATTCCTACAGGAGTAGCATTTATGAGCAGGTCGAAATCCTCGTCGACTTCGCTGACAAGACTGATCTTTACGTTCGCGTTTCTGCATTTTGAGATAATTTCTGCCATTGCAAGCTGTGCATTTTTAATATCCTGAGGAATAACAGCGATAGTAAGGGCTGCGCCGTGGAGAGCAGCCTCAATAGCGATCATTCTGCCGACTCCACCGCATCCTACGAGAAGTACTCTCTCTCCAAGAGGAAGCGTTTCAGCTGAGCGAAGGAATCCGTCGCAGTCAGTGTTGTATCCTGTGAATTTTCCGTCGCAGTTGCTTATGCAGTTGACAGAGTTGTATCTCTGAGCACTTTCGCTGAGTTCTGCGGTAAAAGGGATTATAGCTGTTTTGTGTGGAATAGTGATGTTGAAGCCTTTTAGTTCCTTGAGTTCATTTATACGGGAAGGCAACTCTTCCGGAGATATATCTATCAGTTCATAGCTGAAATCAGATATACCGCTCAGTGCAAACAGCTTCTCATGTATTAAAGGGGACATCGAGTGACCGAGAGGATGTCCGATAAGTCCGTATTTATTCATATATTTCCTCCGCTTTTTCAAGAGTTTCAAGGTTCTCAATGTTGAATGCTCTTACATCGGGGAGAGTTTTCTTGACCAGACCAGTGAGTGTTTTGCCTGGGCCGAATTCTACGAATGTATCAGCGCCATCAGCCTGCATAGCAGCGAGTTCTGATGTGAAACGTACGGGAGATACAATATGTTTTGCAAGAAGTGACGGCATATCGCTGAAATCCTTAAGTTCGCCGCCTGTGACATTTGAATAGTATTTTACATGAGGAGCCTTGAATGATATCTTCTTAGCTTCTTCGTAGAACTTGTCAGCTGCGGACTGCATGAGCTTTGAATGGAATGCTCCGGCAACGTTGAGCTTTACGACCCTTGCTTTCATTTCTGCGAAAATTTCGCTTACTTCATCTATACCTTCAGGAGTTCCTGCGATTACTGTCTGCATAGGCGAATTATAGTTTACTGCAGTTACGTAATTCTTGGCGTTGGAGCAGATCTCTTCTATTTTTTCAGGCGCAAGTTTCAAAACGGCTGCCATGGCACCTTTGTTCTCGCGCGCAGCTTCGTCCATTGCCTCTGAACGTGCTTTAATCAGGCGGAAAATATCTTCGAGCGTTACCATTCCGGACATTGTAAGCGCTGCGTATTCGCCGAGCGAATGACCAGCGACACCGTCAAAACGGAATGGTATACCTGCTTTGTGAACTTTTGTGATAGCCGCAGAATTGCAGACAAGAGATGTCAGAAGTACAGCAGGCTGTGCGTTTATTGTCTGTGCAAGTTCCTCCGGAGTGCTCTCGAAGCAAACCTTGCGCATGTCACGTCCGAGTATATCAGATGCGATGTCGTAGAGTTCTCCCGTATGAGGATAAGCCTCAAGTATATCATTTCCCATATTCGGGAACTGAGAACCCTGGCCTGAAAAGAGTGAAATTATCATACTTTTATTGTTTCCTTTCTGTTGCTTGTTGCTTTTTGCCGGTTTTCACAAATGATATTTGTGGAAAATGACGATATATTCTCTTTGCCAAAGTAAAGGAATAAAATATCGTTGAAAAAATTTCGGAAATGATTTATAATATATTGTATACTGCTCTGAGTATGTCTTCTCAGAAGTATAATAATAATATAACACATTATTTGTTATTTTACAACAGTTTTCACCGTATTTTTACATACATATGGAAAAGGAGACGGGACATGGGAATAAAAATTCTCGGCATGGGCAGTTATCTGCCTGAACAAACACTAAAGAACGATGATTTTACCCGTTTTGTAGATACCAACGATGAGTGGATAAGAACTCGAACAGGTATTGTTGAGAGACGAATGGCAGGCTGGGAGCCAACCTGGTATATGGGGGCCGAGGCTGCAAAGAAGGCAATTGCGAACGCAAATATTGCTCCCGAGGATATAGGGCTTATTATCGCGACTACAGCAACAAGTGACTTTCATACACCAAGTATTTCGTGCATGGTTCAGAATGAGACGGGCGCAGTGAATGCGGCTGCTTTTGATATGAATGCTGCCTGCTCAGGATTTGTGTATGCTTTTGATACAGCTCATCGTTTTCTTGAGACTGACAGCAGCCTGAAATATGTTCTGATAGTTGCAGCGGAGGCTCTTTCCCGCTTCATTGATTTCGGCGACAGATCTTCGTGTATCCTCTTCGGAGACGGCGCAGCTGCTGCAGTTGTTGAGCGCAGCGACAAGATCTTTACTTCAGGGCTTGGTGCTGATGGCAGCGGCGGACGTCTTTTATATGCAAGAACCGTCAACGTTGCTGAAGAGGTAAAGGTTGATTCGGACTTTGATGATGGTTTTCCTGAGAAGCGTCTCCATAAGCTTTACCAGGACGGCAAGGAAGTTTATAAGTTTGCGACAAAGGCTTTGCCGAAGGCATTTCATCTTGCCGCAGACAAGGCAGGGATCGCACCGGAAGACATTGACTGGTACGTTCCTCATCAGGCAAATGTCAGGATAATCGAGACAGCTGCGAAGAATCTAGGAGTATCCATGGATAAGTTTATTGTTACCCTCGATCACTATGGAAATACGTCAAGTGCTTCCATACCACTCGCACTGTGTGAATCGATTGAAAAAGGCATTATCAAGCGCGGACAGAAACTAGCGCTCATAGGTTTTGGAGCTGGCCTCACCTATGCCGGTGCTGTATTTGAATACTGATAAGTAAGGAGTATGACTATGAAAACACGTATAACAGAACTTTTAGGCTGTGAATATCCAATAATACAAGGTGGTATGGCTTGGGTTGCTGAGCATACTCTTGCTTCAGCTGTTTCAAATGCAGGCGGTATCGGCCTTATCGCTGGCGGAAGCGCTCCGATAGACTATCTTCGTGATCAGATCCGGAAGTGCAAAGAGAAGACAGATAAGCCATTTGGCGTGAATATAATGCTTATGAGCCCGAACGCAGATGACCTTGCTCAGCTTTGTATCGATGAGGGAGTGAGAGTTGTTACAACTGGTGCCGGAAATCCAGGAAAATACATCACAGCCTGGAAGGAAGCAGGCATTAAGGTAATCCCTGTTGTTCCTTCAGTAGCTCTCGCAAAGCGTATGGAGCGCGCAGGCGCTGATGCTGTTGTTGCGGAGGGTACTGAGTCTGGCGGACATATCGGAGAGAATACTACAATGTGTCTTGTTCCTCAGGTTGTTGACGCTCTTGAGATACCTGTTATTGCAGCAGGAGGAATTGCTGACGGCAGAGGCATGGCGGCTGCGTTCATGCTGGGCGCAGAAGGCGTTCAGATAGGCACACGTTTCCTTGCTTCCGAGGAATGCCAGATCCATCCAACTTTCAAGGAGCTTGTCATCAAGGCAAAGGATACTGACAGCGTAGTAACTGGTCGTTATACAGGTCATCCGTGTCGTAATATTAAGACAAAATTCTCAAAGAAGCTTGCTAACGGAGAGAAAGACGGAAGTCTTTCACCTGAGGAATTCGAGCAGATCACTCTTGGTTCGCTCCGAAAGGCAGTTGTTGATGGCAACGTGGACGAAGGCTCTTTCCTCTGCGGTGCTATTGCCGGTATGGTTAACGAGATAAAGCCATGCAAGGAAATCGTTGATGAGATCATGGCAGGAGCTGAAAAGCTTCTTGCAAGATAATTACAATTGTAACAGCAGATAATTACAAAAGGACAGTTGAAATGTCCTTGGGTGAATGATGGAATAATCAAAAAACACATTTACGGAGGGAACAATCATGGCAACAGCGATAATAACAGGCGCTTCACAGGGCATAGGAGCTTGCATTGCGAAAAGGCTTGCAAAGGATGGCTTTGATGTAGTAATCAATCACTATCCAAGTGACGGGGATAAGGAAAAGGCACTTGCAGTAGCTGAGGAATGCCGTGCTTTCGGTGTTAAGGCTGAATGCTATGCGGCAGATGTTTCAAAGTATGATCAGTGTGAGACTATGGTTGAACAGATCAAGAATGACTTCGGAACTATTGACGCACTTGTGAACAATGCAGGTATCACAAAAGATACTCTCCTTGCACGTATGACAGAGGATATGTATGACGCAGTTATCGCGGTAAACCAGAAGAGTGTATATAATATGATGAAGCTTGTCTGCAATGTAATGGGCAAGCAGAGAAGCGGAAAGATAGTTAATGTATCGTCTGTCGCAGGTCTTTACGGAAATCCCGGACAGGTTAACTACTCAGCTTCAAAAGCAGCTATAATTGGTATGACAAAGTCAGTAGCAAAGGAATATGGCAAGCGCAATATCACTTGTAATGCAGTAGCTCCTGGCCTTATTCGTACACCTATGACAGACGTTCTTTCCGATGAGCTTAAGGCAAAGATGCTTGAGGCAGTTGCGCTTAAGCGTTACGGAGAGCCTGAAGAGATTGCTTCTGTGGTATCATTCCTCGTATCAGAGAATGCAAGTTATATCACAGGACAGGTAATCGAAATATCAGGCGGACTCTCCATGTAAGAGTTGTTCAAAGAGATTTACTACAAAGATTTAATACTGAAAGGACAGAATATGAGCAGAAGAGTTGTAATTACAGGAATGGGAGCAGTAACTCCGCTTGGCACAGGCGTTGAAAAATTCTGGGAGGGCATAAAAGCAAACAAGATAGGCTTCTCCTTTATTGATAAATTCGATACTGAGCGTACCGGCGTAAAGATTGCTGGAATCGTTCGTGATTTTGATGAAGCTGATTATTATGATATCGCAGGCTGCTTCGACAAGAAGGAAGCTAAACGAATGGATCAGTTCACAAAGTATGCTGTTGTTGCAGCGCATGAGGCAATGACAGACGCTGGAACAGATTTTTCAGATCTGGATCCGTACAGGGCAGGTGTTATCGTTGGTTCGGGCATAGGCGGAATAGACCTTACGCTTTCTGAGTATGAGAAGTATCTTGAAAAAGGACCGGGCCGTATTTCTGCTTTTTACATCCCAATGATGATCAGTAATATGGCTGCTGGAACAATTTCAATGAAAACAGGTTTCCGCGGAGCGAACTTCGATGTCACCACAGCTTGCGCTACAGCTACCCACGCTATCGGTGAGGCTTTCCGTAAGATAAAGGATGGATATCTTGATGCTGCTATCGCCGGCGGTACAGAGAGTACCAATGTTGAATTTACATATGGCGGTTTTTCTAATATGAAAGCCCTTACAAAGAGTGAAGACCTTTCACGTGCATCGATACCGTTTGACAAAGAGAGAAACGGATTTGTTCTCGGCGAGGGAAGCGGCATCGTAGTTCTTGAAGAGTATGAGCACGCAAAAGCACGCGGGGCCAAGATCTATGCAGAAGTTGCCGGATATGGCGCAACCTGTGATGGTTACCACATGACCTCACCTATGCCTACAGGTGAAGCTGCAGGAATGGGAATGTCACTTGCTATGCAGGAAGCAGGGCTAAGGCCTTCTGATGTTGATTATATAAACGCTCATGGTACGTCTACCGGCCTCAATGATAAATATGAGACAGCCGCTATAAAGCTCGCTTTTGGTGAAGACGCATATAAGGTTAAGATTAACTCAACAAAATCCATGACTGGACATCTTCTCGGAGCAGCGGGCGGAATAGAAGCAATTATTTGTGCAAAGACTATTGAAGAAGGACTCATTCACGCAACTGTAGGATATAAGGTTCCTGATGAGGAATGTGACCTTGATTATTGTGTAAACGGCAACATTCAGCAGGAAGTGCGCGCAGCCCTGTCGAATTCACTTGGTTTCGGCGGCCACAACGCAACTCTATGCTTTAAAAAAGTTACAGACTAAGGAGAACATAAGATGAACGAGATATTTGGTATGACCGACCTTGATACCATAAGCAGCCTTGCAGATATCATAAATGACAAGGAACTTTCGGAGATAACTATCACAGAGGGCGGAAGAACCATCACTATCAAGGGAAAGAAGTGCATTCCTGCGCCTCATATGGGAATGCCTCCAATACCTCCTATGAACGGTGGGGCTCCAGTACCGCAGCAGCCGGCACCCGCTGCACCTGCAAAGGACGAGGCAAACGGTGGAAATATCGTAAAGGCACCCATAGTAGGCACCTATTATCGCTCGCCATCACCTGACAAGCCACCATTTGTTAAGATTGGTGACAAGGTCAAGAAGGGCGATGTGATCATGATAATAGAGTCAATGAAGCTGATGAACGAAGTTCAGTCTGAGTTTGACGGCGTTGTTGAACGAATTCTTGTTTCTGACGGGCAGGCTGTCGAGTTTGATCAGCCTATTATGATAATCAAATGAAACCATCGGAGCTAAACTTCATCACGCATGACATTATAGACAAGGGCACATTCAACGTGACCTCGCCAGAGATGATGGATGAAGCACGCCGTTACAATATGGACATGGTTACCAATGCTGCGATAAAGCGCCGTACGGATGTCGTTACGGGAATATGGTTCGTTGCGCATCTGCCCCTGCCGTTTCTGTGGGTGTGCTTTATGCTGGCGAATCGGACGCTTTCCGATATGGGCGCATATGGCGCTGGTGATTTCGGGCAGATTATGACATATGCGGCTATCGGAGCGGTGATGCTCGGACTTGTTGCGTACTACGGACTGATGGGATATTACATCATATTCAGGTTCCAGCGTGACCCGAAGCTGGTATTGCTGTGTTCACTTCCAGTCCTTCTTGCGATGTTTCCGCTGGGTTTTCTTATAGTTGGGATAAATGTTATTATGGCATGGTGGTACACCAAAACAGATGAGAAGCTTTCAAAAGAGGCTGGTTATCCCGCATTTGTGCGCCTGATAGTTACGACTGTGGAAAGTGATTCAAAGAGTATACTTAACCTTACTTATGATAGTATAAAGGCACGTACGAAACATTGGCGTTCTGACGATGAGGAATTCTTATGACGATCCAGGATCTTAAATACATCACGCCGCTCGATATTCAGGCGGCATATCTAAATATAACTTCTTCTGAAATGTATGCCGAGGCGAAAGAATTCAACAAGCATATGTATGACATGCAGAGGAAGCGCTGGAGATTCCTTCGGGATTTCTGGCTAGTAGTCGCATTGAATGTGATTATCTTCGGAATCTGTTTGCCGACTGCACTAAGTGATACAACTTCATTTATTTTCAAGGCAACAGGAGGAAGTGGACCAGTCGGAATGGCGACAGGCGGCAACATTCCTCTTACTTATCTTCCCGCACTTATCTATCTTGCGGCTTTTTTGTACTTTATAGTTATAAAAAAGATATACAACTGGCGTTTGATGCTGGTTATAAGCCTTATACCTCTCCCGACACACTATGCTTTTTTAATACTTGCTATATTCAATGTCATTCTTGTCAAGAAGATGAATGATGTTGACAATGAGATTAAGGATGAAGTTGGATATCCGCATTTTGTACAGCTCGTGCTCTCATATATCCGCGATGAGGAAAACGCTGAGGAAGGAGCCATGGAGAGCTTCAGTGACAGTGAGAAATCTGACGATCTGGAGAGTGAACGTAAGGAAAATCCGTTTGACAAATACCGTACGAGATGGGGCGAAAGAGAAGGCTCCATGCTTGCGGATAATGATATAAGCAATGTTATAAATGAAAATGACTTGGCTAAGGAGTAACAAATTATGGCTGATATACTTATGAATAAAGAACAGATAATGGAAATAATACCTCACCGCGATCCGTTTCTTCTTATTGATGAAATAGTTGATATGGAAGTAGGCGTAAAGGTTCACGCACGCAAATACATAAAGGAAGATGATTTCTGGTTCAAGGGCCACTTCCCTGGTTATCCTGTAACTCCTGGCGTACTCATGGTTGAGATGCTGGCACAAGCCGGAGCAGTCTGCATGCTTTCAAAGCCTGAGTTCAAGGGTAAGATCGGTCTGTTCGGTGGAATAGACAAGGCTAAGTTCCGCAGACAGGTCGTTCCTGGAGATGTACTCGATCTCGAGGTTGAGATCATAAAGCAGAGAGGTCCTATCGGAACCGGTAAGGCTCTTGCTTCAGTAGGCGGAGAGAAAGCGGTTTCCTGCGAGATCACCTTCGTTGTAACTGACGGTGACAAGAACGAATAAAGGACAGCGCACAGTTGAAGTCCACAAAGGAGATACATTATAAATGTTCAGAAAAATACTCATTGCCAACAGAGGTGAGATAGCAGTCCGTATCATAAGAGCATGCCGTGAATTAGGCGTTCGCTGTGTTACGGTATATTCCACTGCAGACAGGACCTCGCTTCACGCTCAGATTGCTGACGAGTCGATTTGTATAGGGCCTCCCGCAACAAAGGACAGCTACCTCAATATGAATGCTATAATTCAGGCAGCTCTTAATGTTGGTGCGGATGCGATACATCCCGGATTCGGATTTCTTTCTGAGAATGCTGAATTTGCAAGACTCTGTGAGAAGAATGGGATAACTTTTATCGGGCCCTCGTACAAGGCAATAGAAATGCTTGGAGACAAAGCGGCTGCAAAAGAGACAATGGCAGCTGCGGGAGTACCTGTTATACCTGGTTCAAAAGGCGCAGTAAAAAGTCTTACTGAAGCAAAGAGAATTGCTGAGAAGTGCGGGTATCCTGTTCTCGTAAAGGCCTCGGCCGGCGGTGGCGGCAGAGGCATTCGCCGTGTTGATTCGCCAAAGGATCTTGAAGCACAGATGACTGCTGCGCAGCAGGAAGCAAAGAGCTTCTTTGGAGACGATACGGTATATATTGAAAAATTCCTTATTAATCCCCATCATGTTGAAATACAGATGATCGCTGACAAACAGGGTCATTATATTTACCTTGGTGAGCGTGACTGTTCAATGCAGCGCCGTAACCAGAAAGTTCTGGAGGAGTGTCCTAGTCCTATAGTTGACTGTGAGCTCCGCAAGCAGATGGGTGAGGCAGCTGTAACAGCTGCTAAGCAGTGCGGCTACTACAATGCTGGAACTATAGAATTTCTTGTTGATGAGAACCGTGATTTCTACTTCATGGAAATGAATACCCGTATCCAGGTTGAGCATCCTATAACTGAAGAGGTCACAGGATTCGATATTGTTAAGGCTCAGATAGAGATTGCTGCTGGAATACCGCTCCACGTAACACAGAACGACATTAAGATGCGCGGCCACGCTATCGAATGCCGTATAAACGCTGAAAATCCAAATATGAATTTCCGTCCTTCACCTGGTACAATTAACGCATTGTATGTGCCGGGAGGTCCTGGAATACGTATAGACGGCGCAGTATATCAGGGATACACGATTACTCCGTACTATGATTCTATGATAAGTAAGCTCATAGCTCATGGTTCCGACCGTGAAGACGCTATACGCAAGATGCGCTGGGCACTGGCTGAGTTCATTGTGGACGGTGTGGATACAAATATAGACTTCCAGCTTGAGATTATCAAGCAGCCTGAATTTCTGAGCGGTAATTATGACATAGGATTCCTGAACAGATATATGGAAAAGAACAAGAAATAAAGGGGTGACATAGCAGGTGTTTGACGATTTTTTTAATGTTGTAAAGCTTCGCTTCAATGGCGGAGACGAGGACGAAAAGCCCTCTTTCAAATGTCCTAGATGTCAGAGTCCCGTTCCAATGGATAAATACGAGGAACTTCACAGGGTCTGTCCTAACTGCAACTATCACGGCAGACTTGCCGCTTCTGAGCGAATAGCCATTACTGTTGACAGAGGAAGTTTTACTGAACTTAATTCTGATCTTATAAGCGGTGATCCGATTGACTTTCCGGAGTATACGGAGAAACAGAAGGAACTTCGTAAATCAACCGGACTCAAGGATGCTGTCGTAACAGGTACGGCGACAATCAAAGGAATTAAAACAGTTATTGGCGTTATGGACTCAAATTATATGATGGGTTCAATGGGAAGTGTTGTCGGAGAGAAGATCGCCCGTGCTTTTGAGTACGCTACTGAAAAAAATCTTCCGGTTGTATTATTCACTGCTTCCGGCGGTGCGCGTATGCAGGAGGGTATTGTTTCTCTTATGCAGATGGCAAAGACTTCTGGTGCCGTTAAGCTTCACAGTGATAACGGTGGGTTATACATAACCGTTCTTACTGACCCTACTACCGGTGGTGTTACAGCTAGTTTCGCTTCACTCGGAGACGTTATCATTGCCGAACCAAAGATACTTATCGGTTTTGCTGGCAGACGTGTTATAGAGAGCACAATGAAACAGAGACTTCCTGAGGACTTCCAGCTTGCTGAATTCATGCAGGAAAAGGGCTTTGTGGATATGATCGTTGAGAGAAAGCGAATGAGAGCTACTCTTGGACATATCCTTGAACTTCACGGATATAAGGGAAAGGAGGTCTGACCTATGGATGAGAAAAAAACAGCGTGGGAACGCCTGAAACTTGTTCATACAAAGGGCAGACCTACAATAAGAGACTATATTCCGCTTATTTTCACAGATTTCTATGAGATGCACGGTGATCGTTTTTATGGAGACGATAAGGCGGTAATAGGCGGAATAGCAATGCTTGATGGAACACCTGTTACTATAATAGCACAGGTCAAGGGCAGAGATATTGATGAGAATAAGGCTTGCAATTTTGCAATGCCCCTTCCTGAGGGCTACAGAAAAGCCCTTCGTCTTGCAAAGCAGGCTGAGAAATTCCATAGACCTGTTATCTGCTTCATTGATACTCCCGGCGCTTACGCAGGAGTAGCGGCAGAGGAGAGGGGACAGGGCGAAGCTATCGCACGTAATATTGCAGAGTTTATGACCCTGAGAACACCTATAATTTCAATAGTCCTCGGAGAAGGCGGAAGCGGAGGCGCTCTGGCGTTAGGAGTATGTGATGAACTCGCTATGCTTGAGAACGCTCAGTATTCTGTTATATCGCCTCGTGGCTTCGCTAGTATCCTCTGGAAAGATGCAGAACGTGAAGAAGAAGCATGCAATATCATGAAGATAACCGCTGAAGATATGGTGCGTCTTGGAGTGGCAGAATCTATAATTGAGGAGCCGCTAGGAGGAGCACATAACGATTTAGACAAAATTTCAGAAAATATAAAGGAATATTTGTTACATAAAATTCCAGAAAAATGTAAAAAAGATATTGACGTTTTACTGAAAGAACGCTATACTAAGTTTAGAAAAATTGGAGAGTTCACAGAGTGACACCGTTTTTCTTTCCTCCTGCGTGAGTAGGAGACCCATAAATAAAAGATTGGAGGAAAAAATATGGTATTTGATAAGATCAAGGAAATCATCGTAGAACAGCTTGGCGTTGAAGAGGATGCTGTAACAGCTGAGGCAAACATCCAGGAGGATCTCGGCGCAGATTCTCTCGATATTGTTGACCTCATTCAGACTATAGAGGACGAGTACGATCTTTCTATTCCCGACGAGGCTGTTGAGGAGATTAAGACAGTTAACGATATCGTTAACTACATTGAGAAGAACACAGAGGAATAATCAAGATGTTCAATGGCTCCCTTTCGGGAGCCATTTTTTTAAGTTTGCCCGACATGGGCACAATCTAACGGGTGAAAGTCCCGAACATACCCAGATAGTGGGAAGTGTATAGCCGAACAGCAAGGGTGTCCGCCGTGAGGCGGAATCTGAAGGAAGCTGT
>JAGCYM010000028.1 GCA_017960805.1 Ruminococcus sp. | reverse complement strand
TGTTGTGGACTTATCAGTCCTATACAGTAGTGGCGAAGTGGACACGCCTGTAAGAATAAGGGTTGCCTGATTTTCAGGTGGAAACTTAAATACCAACCTTCTTACGAAGCCCCCACCTCTTTAAGGTGGGGGAGAGTTCACGTGAAAGCCTGAATATTACAACAAAAAAGTTTTGTTGATTTGTTCTTCAAATCATGCTATAATAAGTAATATACAAAAAAAGGAAAAAGGGGTACAGTATATGATATCATTTGAGGAAGCAAAAAAACAGTTAAGCACGTATAAACAGGAACATCTGCTCAGATACTATGATGAACTTGATGAAGAACAGAAAAAATCCCTGCTGATGCAGATTGAAAAAATAGATTTCTCAATACTCAAAGCTCTTGACACAAAAAATAATGAAGCTCTCAAACGGGGTGTTATAGAGCCGATCGAAGCAGTTTCCATTTCAGATATTGCTAAAAACAGTGATAATTACCATGAGCTTGGAATCAAGGCACTGAAGGACGGAAAAATAGCGCTGGTTCTTCTCGCTGGTGGACAGGGAACACGCCTTGGTTTTGACAAGCCAAAGGGCATGTTCAATATCGGAGTAACACATGAACTGTTCATTTTCGAATGCCTCATAAACAATATAATGAAAGTCGTTGATGAGACCGGTAAGTTTATTCACCTCTGCATCATGACAAGCGAAAAAAACAACGAAGATACTGTTGGATTCTTCCGTGAAAAGAACTATTTCGGATACAATGCCGATTATGTTCACTTCTTTGTTCAGGATATGGCTCCTGCAGTAGATTTCAACGGGAAGATATATATGGAAGCTGAATCACGCATATCCTCTTCCCCTAACGGAAACGGAGGCTGGTTCTCATCTCTGGTACGTTCAGGACTGCTTGATGAGCTCAAGAAGAATGGTGCAGAATGGCTCAACGTATTCGGTGTAGATAATGTACTCGCAAAAATAGCAGACCCGCTCTTCATAGGTGCTATAATAAAATCAGGAGCACAGTCAGGAAGCAAGGTCGTACCCAAAAGCTCACCTGAGGAAAGAGTAGGCGTAATGTGTCTGGAAGACGGAAGACCGTCAATTGTTGAGTACTATGAGATGACCGGTGATATGATTACTCAGCGCAATTCAGATGGTGAACTCGCGTACAAATATGGTGTTATTCTCAATTACTTATTCAGCATTTCAAAACTTGAAGAGATCAACAAGCAGAATATGCCTATTCACACTGTTGACAAAAAGATTCCGTATATGAACGACAAGAGAGAATATATCACACCATCAGAACCCAACGGACACAAATTCGAGAAACTCATACTTGATATGATCAATATGCATGACAGCTGTATTCCATATGAAGTAATCCGTGAGAAAGAATTCGCTCCCATAAAGAATCCTGATGGCGCTGATTCAGTAGTATCCGCCAGAAAGCTTCTCGAAGAAAATGGAGTGGCACTCTAAAAAACATACATAGTATAACTCCTAACAGCGGACGTTCTGTCCGCTGTTTTTCGGAAATGAGGTTGACAGATGAAAAGGCTGTTCAGATATTTAAAAAGCTATAAAAAGGAACTTGTTCTGGGACCTTTTTTCAAGCTTTTGGAAGCTATATTCGAGCTTATCGTCCCTATCGTAATGGCCAGAATAATAGACAACGGAATAGCAAATAAAGACAGCGCATATGTCCTGAAAATGAGCGGACTTATCATCATTCTCGGTGTATGCGGACTTTGTTTTGCCCTGACGTGTCAGTTCCTCGCAGCAAAATGCGCATACGGTTTCGGGACCGATCTGCGAGCCGATCTTTACAGACACATCAATTCACTTTCATACTCAAGCATAGATAAAATAGGAACATCTTCTCTCATAAATCGTCTTACAAATGACTCAATGACAGTTCAGAATGGCGTAAACATGTTTATCAGACTTGCTGTACGCGCGCCTTTCCTTGTTATAGGAGCTGCAATAATGGCATTTATGATAGACATGAAGCTTTCACTTGTACTCATACTCTCAGCCCCGCTCATATCCGTCATAATCTTCCTTATCATGCGGAAAACCGTTCCGATGTACAGAAAGACACAGCAGAAACTTGACAAAGCTGCTCTTCTCACGCGTGAAAGCCTTGAAGGAACTCGAGTTATACGTGCTTTCTCACGTCAGAATGAAGAAATAGAGGAATTCAGTGAAGCTGTTAATGAAATAGCCGAATGCTCTGCAGCAGTCGGTAAGATCTCAGCTATTCTGAACCCGGCGGCATTCATGATCATGAACCTTGGTATCGTAGCTATCATCTGGTTCGGCGGACTGCGTATCGACTCAGGAAGCCTGACACAGGGTGAGCTGACCGCGTTTACCAACTACATGACACAGATCCTGCTTGCACTTGTAGTACTTGCAAATCTGATCGTTATTTTCACAAAGGCTTTTGCATCCGCTAATCGTATAAGCGAAGTATTCAGCCTTCCTTCTGAAGAAACCGGAACAATTCCCCCTGACAGAAGCAGTGAGAACATTATAGAATTCTGCAATGTTTCATTCGGCTATGAAAACTCAGGAGAAGACTCGGTCCATGATCTTTCTTTCACCCTGAAGCGCGGGGAAATGCTTGGTATCATAGGCGGCACCGGAAGCGGTAAATCCACAGCCGCAGCTCTAATACCGGCGTTTTACCGACCGACAAGCGGAAAGGTCATAGTATCAGGAGTAGATATAAATGAAGTCAATGTTGAAGAACTTCGAAAGATCATAGGTACAGTACCTCAGAAAGCTGTTCTTTTCTCAGGCACACTTCGTGAGAATATGCAATGGCAGAAAAGCGACGCAACTGATGAAGAGATCATATCTGCTCTGAAAACCGCCCAGGCATGGGAATTCGTTGAAAAGCTGCCAAAAGGCCTTGATACTTATATAGCTCAGGGAGGAAGCAATCTTTCCGGTGGTCAGAAACAGAGAATAGCTATTGCCCGTGCACTTGTCGGCAAGCCTGACATACTGATTCTTGATGACTCAACAAGCGCTCTTGATTACAGTACTGATCTCAGGCTCAGGAAAGCATTAAAGGAAAATCTTTCAGAAACCTCAGTTGTTATGATATCGCAGCGTACAACATCACTCAAGGGAGCAGACAGAATAATCGTCATGGAAGATGGTCAGCCAGTAGGTATAGGAACTCATGATGAACTCCTTGAGAGCTGTGAGATCTATCAGGACATTTACCGTTCCCAGATGAACGAGAAGGAGGACAGACATGCTTAAGACATTGAAGCGGGTGTTCTCCTATGCCAGACCATATATTGCGTATTTCATATTCACGCTCATTTTCGCGGCCTCCGGGATATCTCTCTCGCTTTCAGTCCCTGTATTCATTGGAAAAGCAGTAGACTGCTGTCTCGGCGAGGGAAATGTAGATTTTGAAAAGCTCCTCATTATTGTCATCGAACTAGGAATCTCTGTTATAGCGAGCGGCCTGTTCCAGTGGCTCATGAGTCTCTGTACAAATAAACTTGCATTCAAAACAGTCCGTGACATACGAGCAGACGCTTTTGCTAAAATACAGCGTGTACCGCTGAATTACATCGACCGCCGGACAAAAGGTGAACTCACAAGTCGTGTCATCAACGACATAGAGATCCTTTCTGACGGCTTACTGCAAGGATTCACTCAGTTCTTCAGCGGTGTTATCACTATCATAGGAACTCTCATCTTCATGATGATAATAAACTATAAGATCGCTATCGTCGTCGTTATCCTTACTCCCCTCTCATTCATTGCAGCTTCAAGGATCACCAAGGCATCTCATGACTCATATGTTGCACAGTCAAAACTCAGAGGTGATATGGTCGGACTTGCTGAAGAAATGACCGGCAATCAGAAACTTGTCAAGGCTTTTGTATATGATAAAAGGGCTGAAGAAAGGTTTGCTAAGCTGAACCATAATTATGGAAAGATCGGAGCTAAAGCCACTTTCTTCAGTTCTATGACAAATCCGACAACACGATTCGTTAACGGTGTTATCTATGCCGCTGTAGGCCTTCTCGGCGCTCTGGGAGCAATCGGGAATTTCCCGTTTATCGGAGCTATGTCAGTCGGAAGACTGTCCAGCTTTCTTGCATACTCCAATCAGTATACAAAACCGTTCAATGAGATATCCGGTGTTTTTGCGGAACTTCAGAATGCGGTCGCTTCCGCGAAACGTGTCTTCGATCTTCTCGATGAGGAAGAAGTCAGTGATGACTCTGAAGCTGATAAGCTGACCGATCCGACCGGAGAGCTTTCATTCAGCCATGTAAGCTTTTCATACTCACCGGAATTCAAACTTATACAGGATTTCAACCTTGAAGTTAAACCGGGTCAGAGAATCGCTATCGTAGGTCCTACCGGCTGCGGAAAATCGACTATGATAAATCTCCTGCTTCGCTTCTATGATATTGAGAGCGGAACAATAACAGTCTCAGGAAAGGATATAAACTCAGTCACACGTGACAGCCTTCGCGAAAGTTTCGGAATGGTATTGCAGGAAACATGGGTTTTCACGGGAACAGTAGCTGAAAACATCTCCTATGGGAAGCCTGAAGCGACACGTGACGAGATCATTGCGGCCGCAAAAGCTGTTCATGCGCACGGATTCATTAAAAGACTTCCGGATGGATATGATACGGTGATCTCCGAAAGCAGCGGACTTTCTCAGGGACAGAAACAGCTTATCTGCATAGCCCGCGTTATGCTTATGGATCCGCCTATGCTAATACTCGACGAGGCTACCAGTTCAATAGACCTTCGTACAGAGCACCGTATCCAGCGCGCTTTCATCAAGCTCATGGAAGGAAAGACAAGCTTTATAATAGCACACCGCCTTTCAACAATAAAGAACTCAGACACAATACTGGTCATGAAACATGGAAATATTATAGAACAAGGCAGTCACAAAGAGCTCATGTCAAGGAAAGGATTCTATTCCGAGCTCTATAACAGCCAGTTCGCGACCTAAAAAAACGGCACCATCTGGTGCCGTTTCCTTATTTTCCAATATACATCACATAGACCTGACACGGATTCGCTTCGTCCCACAAAGGGAGAACCTCAAGTTCCTTGAAACCGAGACTTATGTAGAATCTGTTTGTCCTGTCATAGTCCTCATACATTCCCATTTTCACTGTCTTAACCTGCATGAAGCTGTATCCCTCAGCAGCAGCGAAATCCTTCGCTGCTGAGAATAACTCCCTGCCTGCTCCATGGCGATGGAAATCCTTTTTCACGCCCATTACCGCAAGCTCTACAGAGTCACGTCCTGTCTCCTTGAGGCACAGGAATCCAACCGGCTCGCTATTCTCAAATGCCGCGAAAAAAGGCTGATCTGCGCTTTCCGCAATGAAATTTTCTCTGCTCTCAGTGACTTCGAACCATTCGAGCAGTCCCTCAAGTATTTCACGTGATATTCTCTGCTTTTCATTTATATCTGTAACTTGCTTTACTAACATTTTTTCTCCTTCAGAAAAGGCGGACAAACAGATGTCCGCCTTAAATAATCATATATCATAATGGTGATTTACGAGCTTTTCCTCGAACTTATCAACAGGAAGCGGCTTGTCAAACAGGAATCCCTGAGCATATCTGCATTTGTTTGCACGAAGGATCTCAATCTGCTGCTGTGTTTCAACACCTTCAGCTATGCACTCCATACCAAGCTGCTGAGCAATAGATACAACGTGATTGAACATGATCGACCGGTTGCTCTTTTCATCATCTTCCGCAACAGGAAGAAAACTTCTGTCAACCTTGAGGACATCCCATGGTACGTCAGCAATCAGTTTCAGTGATGAATAACCTATACCAAAGTCATCAACCGAAGTACCGACGCCTTCCCACTGCAGTCCACCTACAACTCTCTTCAGATCACGGAACTCAACGTCTGTAGTAGTCTCAGTAAGCTCTATCTCAATATAATTATGAGGTATCCTGTTTTTGTCAATAATCTCAATAATGTGCTTAAGAAGATCAACATCCGCCATATGTTTTCTTGAGAAGTTTACTGATACAGTAACTACCGGTCTTCCTTTATCAATCCAGCGGCGAATATCCTTACAAACATGATCAAGCATATAGAAATCAAGCCTGCAGATCTCATTTCCCTGTTCAAGAATAGGAATAAACTCCATCGGAGGAACTATCGAACCATCTCTCTTCCAGCGGCAAAGAGCCTCTGCGCCATATAATTCTCCCGTCTCGATATCGATCTTGGGCTGATAATAGACAAGGAACTCTTCATCTCTGAGAGCATACGGAAAGAGCTGCTGGATATGAACTATCCTTTCCTTGTTTGCGCTCATTACTTCATTGAAATAGACTACATCATCATTCTGCGGAAGTCTGGCTGAAGTTGAAGCGGAAATGACCTTGTCCATTATGTCGCCAGGTGAGTCAAGTTCAAACCCTTCCGGAATTATGAAAACACCGGCACAAGCGGAGATCATGACTCTGTCTCCGGTATCCATGTCATATATAGTCGCTGAGCCTGACAGGTAATCCAGAACATGCTCCAGCTCTGTACGGCTGCATATTAATGTGAAGTTATCTCCGCCTACTCTGCACAGAACGCTTTCTTTATCAAGTTCGTTCTTAAGTGTTTCATAGTATCTCTTCATCGCAAAAGTACCTGCATCTCGGCCTATCTGCTGATTAACAAGAGAATAGTGCTTTAGATTGAAGTGAATAGCAACTTTTCCGACAAGATGGTCTTCAAGTGCTAATTTTTCCATATGACCTATGAAATAGCGAAGATTATGATATCCGTCAGCATCATAGAAACTCAGCCTGTCTGTAACTTCTTTAAGACGCAGACGACTTATAAAAGTCATAGTCGTCTTAAGCACAAGCATGATCCTTTCACGTTCAGTGTAACTCCATGCCGGTGCGCCTTTTGCTATAGATACCTCACATACTGCAACACTGTTTACCTCTGTCACAAGTCTGTCAGAAACAGCAACTGTAGACTCCTCACCAGTGTCATAAGCACAGGTTGAACGTCCGATGCCCATAGATTCGTCTTTTAATGAATCATAGAAATAGGCAACGACCTTTGCAACACGCAGGAACTTACAGAGTCCCTCTATATACTCTCCTAACTGTTTTGGATCAGGAACAGTAATCCTGTTTAATCTTTTGAGGTACTCCTCAATCAAAATATAATACTCCATACAAACGCCCCGTTCAGAATGCTAAAATAGCCAGTCGATACGTGATTCAAAACACCACAAATTCCGTGTATAGTATTATATCACAGTTATAATTGCTTTTGCAAGGTGTTGTGACAAGAATTGACAATTTGTTCAAATTGTCAATACAAAATTCGTAATATATTTGAAGATAGACATTTAATTAACAAAGGTATATAAAGTGCATATGACAGCCTTTTGATTAATGCTCAATTATTGCGATTATCGCTTGACAATCATATTGTAAAGTAGTAAAATAATTATTGGAATTTTACAGTCACAAAGGGAGTTTGCAACTTTTTGTCACTTTAACCGACAGGATAACAGTCCCGCTTTGTGTGAAGTGCACAATATGCTGATGCTAAAAGCGGTGAATTGCACAATCTTAAGTTATGTACAAAAAAGCCCTTTGACAAAAGTATCATTTTGTGATACAATATACATTAGGATTATTATTTATGATAATTGCAGTGTCTGATCTGCCCGTTCAAGGTATCGGATATAGGAAAGGAATCATTAATATGTCAAAGATTATTGCAGTTACATCAGGAAAAGGCGGTACAGGAAAGTCAACAGTATGTGCTGGTCTTGGTTACACACTTGCTAAGCAGGGACATCGTACCCTTCTAATCGAGCTCGACTTCGGACTTAGATGTCTTGACATCATGTTCGGCGTTGAAAACGAGATAAAATATGATCTTGGCGATGTTCTCGCAGGCAGAAAAACTGCTCTCGAGGCAGTTGCAGCGGTTCCTATGGCTAACAATCTCAGTCTTCTCTGCGCACCTAAAACACTTACAAACGTTAATGCAAAGCAGATTGTTGAGATTTGCCGTTCAGTAAAGAAATACTTTGAATATATCATCATAGACACAGGCGCAGGCATAAATTCTCACGTATTTGATATTGTTGAGCAGGCTAACCTCATTCTAGTAATCTCAACTCCTGATCCTGTATGCATCAGAGATGCAAGCCTCATGTCAGATGAGTTCTATAACCGTGGCAACAAGAGCCAGCGTCTTATCATAAACAAGATCAGCAAAAAGGTTATCGGCGAGGCTCTCGTAACAAACCTTGATGAGATCATCGATAAGGTAGGAGTTCAGCTCATCGGAGTTATCCCGGATGACTTCATGATGACAGTAGCAACAGGTAAGGGTAATCCTATTCCTACTGACTCCCAGGCATTAAGAGCTTTTGATGCAATATCCAAGAGACTTGGTGGAGAATTCGTTCCACTTACAGTAAAAACTGCGTAATTAATAAATGCTTCCGCTCGGCGGGGAAAGGACAGAAAAATGAAGATCGCGATCATCGCTCATGACGCTAAAAAGGAACTTATGGTACAGTTCTGCAGCGCCTACTGCGGCATACTGTCAAAGCATACTCTTATGGCTACTAATACAACGGGAAAGCAGGTAAGTGAAGCAACTGGACTTCCGATAAAACGCTATCTCAGCGGAAGAGGCGGTGCTGAGCAGATTCTCGCACTGCTGTCCTGCAACGAAGTTGACGTTCTTCTCTTCTTCAGAGATCCTATCAATCCAAAGTCAACTGACGTGAATGATATGAACCTCCTGAGACTCTGTGATGTTCATAATGTTCCCGTAGCAACCAATATAGCTACAGCTGAGGCACTTATCCTCGCTCTTGAGAGAGGCGACCTCGACTGGCGTGAGGTAGGCAGTCCCGGAATCTGACCTATATGCGGTACCGTGTTCGGTACACGGTACCGCTTAATTGTCCCTTTCAAGGGACAATTTTCATGTAAAGACGATTTGCTTATTTGTATAGAAAATAACTGGAAAGGCTGAAAACTATGGCTAATAACATCAAGCGCCCAAACGGCACCGAAGACGTTCTTCCCAAGGATATACACAAGTGGTATACCGTTGAGAAAATAGCCCGCGAGACTGCCGAAAGCTTCGGCTTCGGTGAGCTTCGCTTCCCTACCTTTGAGAATACCGACCTTTTCCTGCACTCTGTCGGTGAGACTACCGATGTTGTTCAGAAGGAAATGTATACTGTTAAAGCTAAGGAGACTGAGTTCACGCTCCGTCCTGAAGGAACTGCAGGCGCTATCCGCGCTATGCTCCAGAACGGAATGCTCAACGAAGCTCTTCCTCAGCGCATATTCTACATCATATCGTGCTTCCGTCACGAGAGACCACAGGCAGGCAGACTCCGTGAATTCCACCAGTTCGGACTTGAAATGGCAGGAAGCCCCGCTCCTTCCGCAGATGCTGAAGTAATCAGTCTTGCAAAGAACATACTCGAAAGACTAGGACTAAAGAATATCGAACTCCACATCAACTCTATAGGCTGTCCGACATGCCGTGCAAAGTATCACGAAGCTCTGAGAGCTTACTTTGAGCCACGCAAGGACGAGCTATGCGATACATGCAAGGAACGACTTGTAAAGAATCCTATGCGTCTCCTCGACTGCAAGAGTCCTGAGGACCGTGAGATAGCCAAGGATGCACCTGTTATCCTCGATTATCTGTGCGATGATTGCTCAGACCACTTTGAAAAACTGAAGAAATACCTCGGCAACGCTGGCATTGACTTCGTTGTTGATCCTAAGATAGTTCGCGGACTCGACTACTATACAAAGACAGTTTTCGAGTTCATTACCACTGAGATAGGCGCACAGGGAACAGTCTGCGGCGGCGGACGCTACGACGGGCTCATCGAGCAGCTCGGCGGTCAGCCAACTCCCGCGCTTGGCTTCGGTATGGGCATTGAGCGCCTCCTCCTTGTAATGGACAAGCAGGGATGCGATTACCTCGCTCCAAAGAAATGCGACATCTACTTTGCGACTATGGGCGATGCCGCTCTCGAGAAAGCCATGGAACTTACACGTGCTCTTCGCGAGTACGGATATTATGCTGAATATGACCTTATGGGACGCGGCCTAAAGGCTCAGATGAAATACGCCAACAAGATAGGCGCTGCATTCACCATTGTGCTCGGTGACAACGAGCTTGAAGAAGGCAAGGCAAAACTAAAGGAAATGGAAAAGGGCGAAGAAGTGACCATCTACCTCGGAGACAAATTCGCCGCTTCATTCGAAGAGGTTTACTTCAATAAAATGCTTGACTTTATGGACGAAGAAACAGGCGGTAACGGCTCACTCTTCGCATTCACAGGGGAGGATAAATAAATGGACAGTATGAAGGGACTTAAAAGAACGCATTACTGCGGAGAAGTCACTGAAATCGGAAAAGAAGTCGTTGTATGCGGCTTTGTTGAAAGAGTAAGAGATAAGGGCGGAGTTATTTTCATTGTACTCCGTGACAGAACAGGCGTTGTACAGCTGATGTTCAATGACAAGTCTGATCCTGCAGTATTTGAAAAGGCTTCCACATGCCACAGCGAATACGTTATTATGGCTAAAGGTGAAGTTATCGAAAGAGAGAGCAAGAACGACAAGCTCAAGACAGGTAATGTCGAGGTATTCGTAAATGATCTCCGCATTCTCTCAAAGGCTGAGACCACACCTTTTGAGATCACAAACGAGACAAAGGTTAACGAAGAACTTCGTCTTAAGTACCGCTACCTTGATCTCCGCCGCGCACCTCTGCAGCAGAATATCATCATGCGACACGAGATTGCAAAGGTAACACGTGAGTATTTCTACGAGAATGGATTCCTGGAAATAGAGACTCCTATGATGATGAAGTCAACTCCGGAGGGCGCAAGAGACTATCTTATCCCCTCTCGTGTTCATCCAGGCAAGTTCTATGCTCTCCCACAGTCACCTCAGATCTACAAGCAGCTTCTCATGATCGCTGGTTATGACAGATATATCCAGCTCGCACGCTGCTTCCGTGATGAGGATCTCCGCGCAGACCGCCAGCCAGAGTTTACTCAGATAGACCTTGAGATGTCATTCGTTGATGCTGAAGACATCCAGGAGTGCGTAGAAGGTTTCATTCAGCGCGTATTCAAGGAAGTAATCAATGTTGATGTTCAGCTTCCGCTCCAGCGCCTCACTTTTGCAGACGCTATGAACCGTTACGGTTCAGACAAGCCGGATACACGCTTTGGCTTTGAGATACAGGATATTACTGATACAGTTAAGGATATCGACTTCGTAGTATTCAAGAACGCTATCGAAGAAGGCGGCTCTGTACGCGCTATAAATGTAAAGAACGGCGCTGCAACATACACACGTAAAGAGATCGATAAGCTCGTTGAGCATGCAAAGGGCATCGGAGCTAAGGGCCTTGCATACATCCGCTGGGCTGATGAGCCCAACTGCTCATTCAAGAAGTTCCTTGCTGATGGTGATCTTGAAAAGATATGTGCTGCTGTTGACGCACACGACGGAGACCTCGTTCTCATCTGCGCAGACAAAACAAAAACTGTTCTTTCAACTCTCGGCGCTCTCCGCCTTATCTGCGGAAAGAGACTTGATGTTATTCCCGAGGACAAATATAACTTCCTCTGGATCACAGAAATGCCATTCTTTGAGTTTGATGATGAAAGCGGTACATGGGTTGCTGCTCACCATCCATTCACTATGCCTATGGAAGAATGTCTTGATTACCTTGACAGTGATCCAGCAAATGTACGTGCAAAGGCATGGGATCTCGTTCTTAACGGAACAGAGCTCTCCAGCGGATCCATGCGTATCACTGACTTCCAGCTTCAGCAGAGAATGTTTGAGGCACTCGGCATGACTGATGAAGAGATCGAAGCAAAGTTCGGATTCCTCGTTGACGCTTACCGCTATGCTGCACCGCCTCATGGTGGTATGGGTATTGGTCTTGACCGTCTCGCAATGATCATGTGCGGCGCTGACAGCCTGCGTGACGTAACAGCATTCCCGAAGGTTCAGAACGCAAGCGAGCTCATGAGTGAGTGTCCTTCAGTAGTTGATAAGGCAAGCCTTGATGTACTTGGTATCGCTGTAACCAAGACTGAAGAATAGGAGATACTTCATATTATGAGCTACCGGTTCTTTGGCTGGCAAAATGCTCTTGTTTCTCCGGTAAACAGTGAATTCAGCAGCATCAAGTCACCGTGTGAGCTATATGACATACTCACTGGTATATGGTGCGAATATACCTGTGCTCCCAGACTCAGAGAAAAATGGAGCAAAGATAACATTACACTTGGACAGTGCTCAATAACCGCTTTTCTGGTTCAGGACATTTTCGGAGGTAAAGTCTTTGGTATCCTTCGTCCTGGTGGAAATTACCACTGCTACAACGTTGTAGGTGATGCTGTGTTCGACCTTACCAGCGAACAGTTCGGAGACGAAATACTCGACTATTCAAATAACCCGGAGCAATCAAGAGAAGTTCACTTCTCAAAGGCTGAGAAACGTGAAAGATATGAATATCTGAAGAAGACTCTGAAAAATATCATTGACTCAAGAAATTAGTTTTCTATATGAAACGAAAAATGACAGAATGTGTCAATTATAAATAAAAATAGAGACAGCCTCTCCTGCCTATAAAGTGTTCAAACACTTTAGGTGGAAGAGGCTTCTTTTTTTATACCATAGATTTGCAAAGCTTTTCCTTTCTGGATTGCCACCAGCTATATATTTAGCACTAACATGCACACATCTTACTTTTACGCTATCTATTTTGCCATGAAATAGCGTAAAAGTAAGGTGATTTTTGTGAAACTCAAAATGCTGCTATATTCATTGAGGAAAACAATATAGAAAAAACTGCCTGAGACACTCCAGACGGTTTTAACCTCTTTTCGCTAGAAGTCTCCGACCTCTACAGGTGGGAGATGAATAGCGCTCCTATTTACAAAATATTCTTGACATTGCAAACATAGTGTAATATAATAAAATCATTTGACTATAACGAAAGCTGAAGGATAGCTTGATAGTAGACAGGAGGAATGAGTAAAATGGCAAACAAGGCTTATAAATTCAGAATATATCCGAACGTAGAACAGCAAATCTTGT
>JAGCYM010000027.1 GCA_017960805.1 Ruminococcus sp. | reverse complement strand
CAACTACGACGACTACAACTACCGAATCAACTACAACAACTACGACTACGGAGTCCACAACAACTACTACAACTACCGAATCAACTACAACAACTACGACTACGGAGTCCACTACAACAACTACAACAACCGAGTCTACTACGACTACCACGACCACGGAGTCAACTACGACGGCTACAACAACAGAGTCCACAACAACTACTACAACCACAGAATCCACCACGACTACAACTACGACAGAACCTGCTGAGATGTATGAGGTGAGATTCTATGCGTTGGCATGGGGGGCTACAGATTATAAGGAGCACCCGATTTGTGAAACGCAGACTGTTGCAGTAGGTGCGGATGCTTTCCTCCCGACCACAGAAGATGGCCTTCCGGAATCAATGGAATTTACGGATGAGAACGGGGAAAAACAGACTCTTTACTTTGCTTACTGGGATTGTGATCCTGAAGAATATACCAATGTAGCGGAAGATCATGATATTATTGCTGTTTATACGCCTCTTGTCAAGCTGATCACATATGACAAGACAGGTGACGATCCGGATAAACCAAATGAAATGCAGGTAGCGTGCCTATCAACTCCGAATCTGCCTCCTGGTGAAATATCAGAAGGAGGTTACAGCAAAGCATGGTTTATGTCTAGTGGTGGTGAACTGATCTCTGATTCTCCATTTGAACTGCCATTTATGGAGGACACGGAGATAGGGGAGTACGAATTTACTTACACCTGGTATACAGATCTACAGTTTACGCTTCAGGTAGATGAAGAGACCAGCTATTCAAAGAACTACACGCTGTTCTGCTCTAAGTCCAAAGATGATGATAATGCAATACGCTACAACTACAGTTTGTGTGTTCCATTAAATGATGAAGAACAAGTGCTAGGCTTCTGGGATATGTCATTGGACGACAGCGGAGGAGTTAATATTGTGTTCGACGAATCTGATGAGCCATATGAACTTCGTTTGGACGATTTTGAATTTATGTTGTCAAATGAAGGCGATGGAATCAAATTTGAAGATCTGACATCCTTGCTCGTAGAAAGCGGTGATGGACCGCTGCTGATCACTGGTGCTAAAGCTGAATTGAGAATATCAGATGATACAGAACCGGATGACTAAAAATAAAATGCGGAAGAACGTAGTAAATACACTATGTTCTTCCGCATTTCTCTTATAAAGCGATGATGAAATCCAGCGGGCAGGATGAAGAAGTCTGTGTAATGTTCAATGAAACACAGTGTTCTCTCCTTAGTGATTCTGCCATGAAGGGAGAGGTTCCCATTTGACAACATTTCTGCCGCCTTCCTTTGCAGTGTATAGGAGCTGATCAGCATGGCTGACATTTGCTTCTACAGAAAGGTTGCTGTCTATAGCACAGCAGCCGAAGCTGAGTGTCATATGGATCTCGTTTCCATCCGCAATGCAGGTCGAATTCATTACACGCATGCGGATGTCCTCAGCAAGCTTTGCTGCGTCTTCAAGAGTTGTATCCGGCATGAGCATGATGAACTCCTCACCGCCCCAGCGGTATGCATTATCTCCGGAACGACAGCTCTTTTGAAGGATATCTGCAATAAACGCAAGAGCATCGTCTCCGGCGTTATGTCCATAGGTGTCGTTGACACGCTTGAAATGATCGATATCACATAGGAACATAGAAACATTTCTGCCTGCAGCGAGCATTTTTCCGTAGCGGTGCAGATAGTCAGCATAGAATCCCATGCGGTTTTTGAGCTGTGTGAGACGATCACGCTGTGAATCTTCCAGGAATGTCTCGGATTCAAGTGCAAGGCCACAGATCAGTGCAGCTGGTGACAGTTTACGGCAGTCCTCGGCGGCATCGAATCCTCCTGGTTTGTTTATCATCTGGTACGCTCCGATAAATTCTCCGTTAACATCTGCTACTGGCATTACCAGAACGGAACGTGTTATATAGCCGGTTTTCTTGTCAACCTCCGGATTGAAATCCGGATCGTTGTAGGGATCATTTGTTACGACGACTTTCTGTTCGCGAAGTGCTTTTCCTACAAGACCTGTAGTTTCAGGAATGACAATGCGCTCGGTACCGATTGCGGAGAGGGTCCACAGCTCATGACGTCGTTTATCCCATTTCCAGAAGCTTGCTCTGTCAGCACCGGTCAGGATCTTGCCCAGTGAAGTGAGATCTGCAAATAATGTTTCGTGGGAGCTTTCCTGATCACTGCACATCTGCTTGTACAGATCGTGTGTTATGGAAAAGATACTGTCGAGTGTTTCCTTTGCGTAGATATCAGACATGGCTGTTTCTCCCTTCATATCGAACAGTGGTGCAAGTGCAATATCTGTGTCGCAGATTTTTTCTGTGATTTTAGCTTCATCGTCAAGATGCATCAGAAATACTCTGACGCCACTCTGCATCAGTTTAAGCAGGACAGGCAATAGCATGTCAATCTGCAAATGTACGGTGGCTGTATAGTAGGATGCCTCTGTATACAGGGTGACACCCTCGTGTAAATACGGCATGAACGGATCCAGTGAGGAAGTATCTCCTGTATATATGATTTCCTTTCCATCCACATTAAGATGCCATCCGAAACATCTTCCGGCAAGGCTTGGAGTGTGTGGCACAGAGATGGCTTCGGCAGTGAATGGTAGTATTGCGTCAGCTGCAGTTTCAATGCGATATCCTGTCGGATCACATCCTTCGATGTGGTCGAGATAAAGTCGCAGATCCTCTGCGACTTCCTGTGAAGGTGCTGTTACGCTCACTGGCGTGTGCAGGACATAGAATGCATAGTGGATCAGCAGCGGGATCCCGTTTATATGATCTGCATGTGTATGTGTAACAAAAATGCGGATGTCAGAGCAAGAAGTCAGGAATGATACGTGCTTCAGTGCCTGGAATGCAGATGCGGGACAGTCCATAAGTATCAGGGATTGTCCGTTTAGAAAAAAAGCGCAGTTATGCAGCTCAGAAAATGCAGAGCCACGTCCGAAAAATTGCAGCATGGATACCCTCCTTTGCTGATCCTTGTGTGGGAAAAGGATCGCTTTATTGTGTTTAAATTATAGCATGAAACAGGGGGCTTGTCCAGCATATTATCTTAACTTTTTCTGCTTCAGATATATTTTTGAGGTTGAGACATAACTGGTCATCCATATTGTCAATTGTAACCTCTTGACTTGTAGGTCGAAGTAGGCTACAATAGGTTATAATATGTTGTGCGTAGTTGATTATGCTCCAAGAGCAAAAGAGCCTTTTCATCATAACCGCAAATTCTTCTTTGAATCCGGACAAAAAAATATTCCGTCCTAGTATTCTCAATAACGAGTTGTAGGATGGAGTTTTTCTTTTTAGAGAAAAAATATTTTTCAAAAAAGTGTTACACTTATTCACTCCCGAGCAAGTATATTATATGAAAACAGCTGCGGCGAATACCTTAAGAACACAAAAAAAGGGGTGGTACTATGACAGACAACGAATTCAAAAGACTATATGACAAAGATCCGAACGAGGCCCAGACCGCGTTATTTGATGAGTATCTGAACTATGTATATGCCATAGTCTACAATAAGCTCAGAAGCTGCGGAAGCCGTGAGGACATGGAAGAATGCATCGGAGATGTATTTTCTGCAGTATTCATAAGCTATGACCGCAGCGGAAGTTTTGAGGGAGATTTGAAAGGGTTTATCGGAACTATCGCAAGCAGGACGGCAATTCAGATGTACCGCAAGTTAGTGCGCCACGGCGATATGGTTTACCTTGAGGATGAAAAAGCAGAAATTGCGGATACGGAACAAGTTGAAACAAGCACAGAACGCAAAGCAATGCAATCAACGCTTCTGCGCCTAATTAAAAGTCTCGGAGAGCCAGATTCCGATATCATTATCCGGAAATACTATTTCAACATGAACTCACATGAGATAGCAGAGAAGCACTCAATGTCTCCTGAGGCAGTCAGAATGAGGTGCAGCAGGGCGCTTAAAAAGCTGAAGGCGCTTCTTGCGGACGAGGGATATGACATGAAAGAGGAGGGGAGCATATGAGTGATAAAAATGATCTTGGTTTTGATATTCTTGAAAACGCCGATATCAATACTGTTGAAGAAATAGGGCATGATTTTATGAGCATAGATAAGGATGCACGTGACAGAATGTTGAAAAACACAATGAAGAAATATGAAAACGCGAAAAAAGAGCAGGGTGTTGAATCAAAAGGCGTTCTGAAATCTGAGGATTACGCCGATTCTGTAACTGGCGTAGAAAGTTACAGGGACGGAAAGCTTCCGCGAATAGTATATATTCTTCTAAGTTCAGCAGCAGTAATTGCTTTGATAACTGTAGGTCTTTTGGTATTTAATCACTTTAATGTTCGGCCGCCAACTAATCCAGATCCGATTATTGAGGTCACAACAGCCACAACTGATATCAGCACTACAGGAATATCAGGTACAACAAATTCAACTTCAAAGGCTACGGCCAAAACTTCATCATTGACTACTGCAACATCTGATACTACATCATCAGCATCAACAGAGAATACTTCATCCACTACAACAGAAACAACCACAACTGTAAAAACTGATGAGCCTTCAGAAATTACTCAGACGGTTTTTGTAAATCCACATACTGATCGCAGGGATATTACTCAGGAAGAGCTTGATTCAGCTCGTATAAGAGCAATAGAAAAATTAGTATCTGACGGGTATAACGGAACAGCTGGCTCAGAGGAAATATGGTATGAATACGTTGATATAAATGGTAATTCAATTCCTGAACTGTTTGTCTGTTGCGCTGGCATGCCAGTCGGAAAGTTTGTATTGCTTGTGTATGATGGAGAAGATTATATCCGTGCATCTTTCAACGGCCATGATTATTATGGTAATTATGTAGGGCTTGAGACTGCTGCATATTCGATCAGGTTTAATCCAGAGAAGCACATAATTGGAATACTTGGGCATCAAGGTGGTGATCCGATTCATATACTTTATTTGGATACGGATAATACAATTACTGTTTTAGACGAATATACTCACATAAAAACTTTCAAAAACGGAAGAGCAACCGATACTTACGACGACGGAGATGACACTCTGGAGTATTTTGGATTATTCTGCCAAATGTTAGAATCTTCATATAGCTGGAAGGTTTACGAATGGACTAAATATAATGAATAATATCAATGGAGAAAAGAATTATGATCATGAAAAAACAAGTTTTTATTAATGTGCTTTGCATATTAATAGCTGCCGGTGCTTTATCAGGATGTGAAAAAAAGGAAAATGTATCTGATGTATCAAGCAGTGAATCAATAGCTGTTACTGACAGTGATACTTCATCTGATGTAATCTCAGAAGGGTTTGACTGGGAAACTGTCAAGCAGGACATAACTCTCGATGGAATGAAAATAGATTTTCCGTTTTCTGTAAATGATCTCGGAGAAGGCTATGAAATCCCACGTATAGTTGATGATCTAATGGGAGAAAATAGTTGCTTTGGTACAGTTGAAAAGCAAGGTGAATACACATCTGAAGATATATGTGAAGTGTTTTTTGACAATATGAAGTCAGATGAGTATAACGATGACGTTAAGTGTTCAAGTATTGCTTTTGCGGATTCTCTAACAGTACAAGGAATCAAAATTGGTTCTTCAATTGAAGAAGCTGAAAAGATATTCGGTACGCCCTATAAAACAGATAGTGTTACTAAATATTATCTTAGTAAAAGCGGAAAAGAACGCATCGAGCTCTATTATGATTCAGAAACAAACAAAGTTACAGAAGTACAATTAACACTTAACCCTAAGGAGGATGAATAAAAAAGGCTATAAATGAAGGCAATCTTTTAAAATTTATACTTGAGTCGTGACCATAGTTCCGGCTGATACTCCTGTAGAGATGGTATGTTATGTAAAGGATACGGATATAGCAGATATCAAGGTCGGAATGGATGCTGAGATAAAACTTGAAGCATATCCATACAACAAATACGGAACCGTCAAAGGAAAAGTTAAATACATCAGCTCCAGCTCATTCCAGAACGAAAAAATGGGAAGCGTTTATCTTGTAAAACTTGATGTTGATGATTCGAATCCAAATGTAAATGTAATGTCAGGCCTTTCCGGAATTGTTGAAGTTAAGATAGGCAGTCAGTCTGTTATGCGATATTTCCTTGATCCGATAGTCAAGGGCTTCGGTGACAGTATGAAGGAAAAGTAAAAAAAACAAATCCCAAAACAACAGGGGACTGGGTTGAGTCCAGTCCAGTTGTTCTGGGATTTTTTGTT
>JAGCYM010000026.1 GCA_017960805.1 Ruminococcus sp. | reverse complement strand
GTAAAGAAAGAGAAAAATAGAAACGCTGCCCGAAGGCAGCGCTGAAATATCATAATCCAACAATATCATTTATTGAGAAGAGTGCAGCTTTTCCGGAGATAATGACTTTATCATCGGCACAGTCACAGTACAGAATACCTGTACGAGAAGAAGCTTGGAAAGCTGTGATGTGAGATTTGTTCAGTCGTTTGCACCAGTATGGAGCTATCATGCAATGAGTTTCCCTTCTTTCATAACCAGCCTAACATCTTCTTGGGACAGATCCTTATTATCAGCTGTCTTCACTTAACGCAGAGCGTCGCCTCAATGCCCATGACAACTGCCAGTACCTCGGCTTCATTCTGATCATCCGAAAAATCTATTTCACAGCAATTACCCTGATCGAGCGCATTGATTGGAACATGCGCAATCTTTTTCAATGCTTCGTACAGTGCATATTTTTGACCTTTACTGAATTCAACCTTTTGAACCTGTGAAATCTGATGATCTTCGGCTTTGAGCTGATATGTGCGGTATTCCAGAAAGCCATCTGCTTTCCAGTTGAGGTCACTAACCACGCAATATCTGTGCCCTTTCAAGGTGGCTTTTAAACTGACCATCAGTTCTTTGTTGTTCACTTTCACGATAAACTTCGGTGCTATTGTCAGAAGCTTCTGCCGGATTGATGCCACTTCTTCATCATAAGGTGTCAGAAGATGCAGTTGGTATCCAACAGTGCACTTGCTTTTCAGCCGGTACCGGACATTGCCCTGTTCATCCCAGACTTCAACAGGCTGCATAAACGAAAACATTTTTCTTTGATCAATATAATACAGTTTCATTTTGATTACCTCTCTGAAATACTTATTTGTGCATACAGAAATTGAGTGCTTAAAACGCATGTAACGCGAAAGGCTAATGCCGATTAAAAACGTAAATAGGATATTTTAGAATTTCTGCTTTTGGCAGCAAAACTACGCACTCAACATATCGCCAATTGTGGAACTTGTCTATATTCTTATAATATCAGATGTCAAAACTCTTGTCAATAAAAATAGTGCCTCCGAGATTTGTGAGACTTACACGATCACACGAATTACACACGCCTAAAAGGCAGAATAAAAGTGGTTATCGAATCCCTTCGGCTTCGATGCGTATATTAAAGAAGATGCGGAATATTTCTGGTTCGCTTTCGATGTTTTCCTTAATTCTTATTAGTGTTCTTTTCCCGACTCTTCTATCGAGTACTGCTAATATACGAACCAGAAGGTTTTGGCTTGCAAGGCTTTTTTCAATGCTCTGATTATCAAATTCATAGAATGCCTGATAGAAACAGCGCTGATCGAATTGACTGTATTTCAGGGCAGTGTTATCCATAAACGGAAACTCATAATGCAGTCTTTTTTCAAGAGTTTCATCATCCGGCAATAATGAAGCCTTGCTCCATTGTTCACAATAGCTGCCTGCGATTATCTGCTGTCCGTCCAACAGAATAGCCGCTCTCCCTTCGTGATCAGGGCACTTGCTGTATGAAGTAGCGAAATACTGTATATGATTTTTCAAAGAATCGGCAAGATAGTCATTTGCCAGTTTGTGCCTGATCTTAGACCATGTATGTATCATTGTATCACCTTACTTCTGATAGTACCTAATTTATTCTTCCAAGAATTTCTCTATAACGACCATAATCTCTTCAAGACGCTTACCACCGATACCTTTGATTTTTCTCAGTTCTGTCTCAAGAGCCGGAAGATCTATTGTTTTGCCCTGTTCACCGAGCAGCTCATCTCCGTACTGGAGAATGAACTTTGTAAGCTCCACGCGGTTCATTTTCTTGATTTTTCGATAAGTGTCCCTGTCGATAATCTCTTGATTTCCCATATATAGCTCCTTTTCGTTTCTTATCACCTATTATAGCACATCGCCGCTATAATGTAAATACGTGAAACAGAAATGCTCAATTAGCGGTATTCTATATATGTAACCTTGACTTTGGGCTACTGTGCAGTGTATAATATGGATAGTAAGCAGGTTGCTACGATAATCAAAGTTTATGGGGGTAGATTAGCAATGACGTGTCCATATTGCAATAATGAGATGGAACAGGGAATCATCCAGAGTCCTCATGAGTTGTCCTGGAAAAGAGGAACCAAAAGACCAGTACTGGGGAGGGCGGAATTTCACGAAGGATCGGTTGTCCTTTCCAAACTATCATTTATGAAAGGCTCTGCTGTAGTGGCATACCTATGCCGGGAATGAAAAAAAGTGATTATTGATTATTCCGATGAGAAAGCCGACTTAAATCAACGATAAATTCTGATTTCCCGTAGGAACACTTTTTAGAAATGGGGTTTCTCATATAGTTTTTCCTCAGAAACCTGCGGAAAATACAGAATGTGAGGGACAAAACATTTTTATTTCATCAATTACTGATATAAACAGGAGAAAAACATGGCTTCAACTGAAATACACGATATTACAGATTATAATTATTCCGGCAGCAAATTGAAATATTTTTGTCACAACTGGATTTCCGGATACTTTCCGGAGCCGGAACGCGAACGAACCGGATTTTGTATGTTCAGCTTAACGTTTCAGTGCAAGTATCAGAGCAAGCATGTGCAGCCGGTTTTCGAGAATCCCACACCGGACAAACCAGCCATTCTGGAGGAACTGACCGCTGAACAGTGCGAGGACGGCGTCGCAGTCACGCTGACTGTGAACGGAACGACATTTTCTTTTGTCTGCGATGTGATCAACAGCAGTCTGAAGCGCTATGAGGGCAAATCTTACCGGAATATTTACGATGAAAGCATTGTGCCGGAAATTTCCGAGGAATGGTTCGAGAGCGAGGACAGCGTCACACTGGCTGATGACCTGATAATGGTGCGCCGACACTATTGTCGGAAATGGTTCAATGCGGAGGGCAAAATGACTGGTGCGCACACTTACGGCAAGTATCGCCTACTCAAAAACGGTGCAGAGGTCTGCTCATGGGTGAATGTGGACGATCAGGCGATGCCGAACGGTGCGCTGATTCAGCACAGCAACGGGCGCCGATATATTGGCTTCCATGTCGATCTCTACGGCATTAGCTATGTGGATCCCGACAGCGGCGAAGTGTATCATTATGTGCCGGAGGGCTATTCCCACGATTATCGCATAGAGTGCGGCGAGTCGTTCATCATTACAAATGTGCATTATGATGCGGCAAGCGATCTGGTCGCATACGGCGGCTGCTACTGGGCAGGGCCCGATGAGGTGTTTGCCGGTGATCTTCGCGATCCGCTGCATTACGACCCGCATCTTGTGCGGCTGGCGGATATTGTGGAGGAAATGATCGGCGAGGAAGATGAGGTCGATGATATTAACTTTGTGCGCTGGGAGCCGGATGCGTTGATCGTGAAGATGAACAAGCAGGAATATGTGATACCGAAAAGAAAATTGAGAAGTCCTTTCTAGTAATTGTGTGGTTAAATGTGTTTATATGAATAAAATAATAAGGCTCTCACAGTTTCGGCTGTGAGAGCTTTTTTGTGGGGTGATAAATGGACGTTTTACGTAAAATGCTTTTTTACTTGATACTCAAAATTTATAGCATAACGGCCCTAAACCTGCGCATTATATAGTTGCAGACGGAATGTAAACCTGCGCACTATACTGTTACAGGGCAAAGTTAAACCTGTGTATTGTGGAAATGAGGCATCATCATGATATCTGAATAAAACAACAAGCCTCTCACTGTTCTGACTGTGAGGACTTTTTTTGTTCCAGAAAAATCTTTTGCGTGAAAAAGTGGTATAAGTGGTAAAACTGATATTTCAGTCATCATTTTTCAGCAGATACCTGTTGCTTACTACCTTCATGCTCAGTTCAGCTCCAATATTGCTGCTGAATACAGGCTCAGTGGGACGTATGACGATACCCTCTTTTTTACCGCCGTTAGGGTAGTTGCCGTCTGCACGTTCAAGCAAAGCCTCTACGGTCGGATATTTCGCTGGCAGATGGGTATCAACCTCTTCTATCGGAACCGTGATAAACTCCAGTTCCCTGCATATTTCAAGCATTCTATCAAGTCCGACACGTTTGCCGTTCTCCATGACAGTAAAAACATACCACTCAGGTCTTTTGAGCTTCAGACGGTTCTGCTGTATTCCCGGAGCGCAAAGCTCTCCCTGTACGGTAAACTCTTTCAAGCCCTCTTTTTCTGCGAAAGTTTTGATTTTCTCCTTATAGCCACGATCGTTGACCAGCTTGTAGAAATCGCTGTTGCCGTCATCCTTGTACTCATAGTTATGACCTGTTACGTGGATACCGTCCTCGTCAATGCTTATGGAATGGGAGCTGCCATCCATTTTGGTGCTGATGTAGTATTCCAGTCCTACAAACTCCTTAATGAGTTCTGGCTCAGCCTGCACTCTTGTTTCATCGGTATGAGGAATACTTCTTGGAAGGTTGCCTATGACAGTACCGCCAGAAGTTGCGCGTTCCTCTATTTCCCACTTGCGAACGCTGAGTATCTCTGTTACATCTGTACCAAGCTCGATATCAGTAGGTATTTCTGTGAACTGGCTTATTGGCAGCAGTAGTCCCTGGGATACCTGTCCGCGGAATTTCTGAGTTTTCAGACGGAATCCCTCGCCCATGATCTCGGTGTTCTTGTAGCTGGAAGCCCTCATAAATTCATACTCGAGGCGTATTGGAAGAAAACTGTCTATCTCATAATATACGGCTAAATCCATAGGCTTGAACTGTCCCTTATTTACTACGCACTGCCAGCCGAGAACATATGCCAGTTCTATCCTGTCAGCGCCTTCAATAGGTTCTATCTTCCATATTCTTTGTATACTTGCT
>JAGCYM010000025.1 GCA_017960805.1 Ruminococcus sp. | reverse complement strand
CATTTTTGCATAGGTCTCATACTTCGGACCGTCAAATTTTATTTCAGTCTTAGCGGAAGTTTCCGCTTCTGTTGCAGTTTCTTCTGTCTGTTCGGATGCTGTTTCTGTAGTCGCGTCTGTGGATGATACTGAAGGTGTATCTGGTGAATCGTTCTTCTGCGAACACGATGCAGTCGATATCAGCAGCGTTAGCGGAAGAAACAATGCTATGGCTTTTCTCATATTTATTCTCCTTTTCTGGTCTTTAGTTAAATTATAGACTAATAGCATTATATTGATATGGTTATTTCAAGTTTGTATTTTTCTATAGTGATTTTTAGGTCATAAAAAGACGAAGTATTCTCTTGTTAAATAATAAAATTTTTCAAAGATAAATACATCTCAATGTAGACCAACGATAGCAAAACAGCCAATATCACAAATGATATTGGCTGTCAATTTATTGTGAGGCATGGATTGGTTGGCGCTGTTATGAAGTGCCCTTTTGTCAATTCGCAAAATAGCCAAAAATAGGGTGTATTATTTGTGTAAAACAAAATTGCAGGAAAACGAAAGTATCTGCCGGGAGTCTGAGAACAGATTCCGGCCTTAGCCACTCTGTTATTCGTGGATTGGTTACCGACAGGCTAATGACTACGCCGAGAAGCTCTGTGATCTTACGGCGTGGATCACCATCAGGTGCCACAAAGCGCCATCACAGATAGCTGAATATGCCATTGTTCAGACTCCGCGCAGATGCCTTCGTTTCCGCATTATTTATAATTCTAAATATCCTTGTTACTAGGTAAAATGCCGGCAGATAAGCTGTTCTTAGATTCAGAACCAGAGGCAAAACCAGCCACCGCCGCAGGCGGCTTGCCCTTGACTGGTTCTGAAAGAAATGCTACAATGGATGCCACCGACGGTGAGCCAGAGAAGCTGTTCCTGAGTTCGTCACCGTCGGCACCGACCGTACAGCATTTCTTTCAGGTTCTGTCAAGGGTGGCGGTCGATATCAGCTGATCCTCCCGTTCATCATACCCCATATAAAACAAGCAAGTTCTCTTGCAACGGCTATTTTCGCAATGCTGGAATTTCGCTTTAATGTTAGTTTGATGTATTTTCTCCGCAATCTGTCATTCGCCCTGTCTGCATATGCAATCACGTCTGGAGTATTTCCCTGTTGACGTTGTATAATTGTCTTGGACTTTTTTCCTGCCGCGACTCGATTGTAACAGTTTGCTGCCTCTACAAGCAATCGTCTCAAATGTGTATTGCCTGCTTTCGTGATACCAAGTCGATGCTGACCTTCTCCACTTGAATGCTCGCCGGGAACAAGGCCTAAAAATGATGCAAATTGCTCTGCTTTCGGAAACCGCTTGAAATCGCCGATTTCCGCGAGGAAAGACAATGCTGTATGCGTTTTGATTCCTTTGAAACACTGTAGTTTCCTGACATTTTCAGCATAACGTTCCTGTGAAGCAATTTCCTCTATCCGCTTGTCAAAACGTTTGATCTTCTCTGTCAGCTGTGCAAGCGTAATCAGATATTCTGCAAGTGTTTCATTCAGCAGCACATTTCCAAGATCAAGTGTGCTGAGCCACTGTATATGCCGCTGTGTCCAAGTGCTCTTTCCGTCATAACGTTTGTCATGGCGTGTGCAGAACGCAATGATCTGTTGCTTTGTCTGCTTGAGCATGATTTTTGCATCATCACGCATACGGATATATTCTTTGACTGCAATATCATTATCGTCCGGAACAAAAACCTTGCTGTACGTGCCAAATGCCAGACATTTTGCGATCTTGCGGGCATCACGCTTATCTGTTTTAATCTCTTTGGCAGTAATAGGCATTGTTGTCGGAGCAAGGATGATACATTCATATCCTTTTGCTGTCAGCTGCTGATACAGTGAATATCCGAGACAGCCTGCCTCATAACCGCAGACTAACTTGCATCCACCTTGTAATTCCTGAATCTTTTTCAGATACTTGTCAAGTTCCCTGATGTCAGGATTAATTGTTGTTTCAGCGAAGGTTTTATCATTTTCAATTGTGTATGCACAAATTGTGTAGTTTGTGGTATGGACATCCAGCCCGATATATGTTATACTATTCATGGTGACTCCTCCTTGTATGTGGTACCTCGGCTAATGGATTTTTACACCTTCTATTTTAGCAGACTAATCCACGTTTTACAAGAGGGGTCACTTCATATTATCTTACGAAGAATCAATAAAGAAATGCTCCGAGCTTGAAAAAGAAATCGAGAATAAAGATCTTCGCATCGAGCATCTGACCGAACTTCTGATAAAGCGAAATAAAATGCTTTTCGGACAGAAAAGTGAAAAAGGTAAATATATATGTGACGGACAGTTATCACTGGACGGAATTGTTTTCAACGAAGCGGAAGAGCAGTCTGATTTCAATATTCCTGAGCCAACTGCCGATACTATTGTAAAAAAGTCGAAGAAAACAGGAAAGCATCGTGGAAGAAAAGAAATAAGAGCTGACCTTGAAACCAAGAAGGTTGTATATGAACTTCCGAACGATGAGCAGATATGCAGTATATGCGGTGAACCTCTTACTGAATATACCGAGGAATATATTACTACAAGACTTGCTGTTATCCCCGAAAAAGTTTATCAAATAGAGTATTACCGCAAGGTATACAAGTGCAAAAACTGCGATAAAAACGGAGAAAAGGCTAATATTGTAAAGGCTGATAACAAGACACCTGCCTGTATCATCAAAAAAGGTCTGCCTGATGCAAGTATTGTAGCTGACACCATGCAGAGAAAATATCAGCTTGGCGAACCTCTTTACCGTCAGCAGCAGTATTGGGAGCGTCGGGGCATATATCTTAACCGCACATCACTGGCGAATTGGATAATTAAGGGTGCTGTATGGTTTGACCCTGTTATCAGGCAGCTTAAATATCATGCTTTTCTTGAACCTGTGCTGAATGCCGATGAAACGCCTACCCGTGTTCTGAAGAAGAACGGTGAGCCTGTAAATAAAAAAGGACAGATGTGGGTGATATGCACGGGTGCAGCTGCGTCAAGAAAAATAGCTCTGTATGCATACCGTGAAAGCAGAAGTAAGAAAGTTGCAGAGGAACTTCTGAAAGGATATACGGGTGTGGTGCAGACAGACGGATTTCAATCTTATGGCAGCGGAGAATATAAACATTCTGGCTGTTGGTCTCATAATCGCCGACATTTCGTTGATTGCATCCCAAAAGGCGATAAAAAATGCCCCTCTGCACAAATCGTAGCTCTGATAGACAAGGCTTTCCATTACGAACATGAACTGCGGAAACACAAATGTAGTGCCAAGCAGATATTAAGTGTCCGTAAAAATAAAATAAAGCCGCTGTTAGATCAGATTTATGCTATAATAGATACATTAAGACCGAGTAAAGGCTCTCATCTTTACACGGCGGTCACTTATGCCCGGAATCAGAGAGAGAAACTATACTATTTCCTTGATGATCCGAATGTTGAAATGACTAATAATTTAGCCGAGCAAACTGTGAAAAGCTACGTTATAAATCGTAAGAACTTCCTGTTCAGTGATACTGAAAAAGGTGCTGACGCAAGTGCGGCAGTTATGAGCATTATTGAAACAGCTAAGAGAAACAAACTTGATGTTTTCGGCTATCTTATGCATCTTCTGACCGTTCTGCCAGAATGGGGCAAAAATCCGACAGATGAACAGCTTGAATCGGTTATGCCGTGGAGCAAATCGCTGCCTGATTTTTGCAGGCAGGAATATGATGAAATAAAACGATGAATAGATGTACATAGATAAGTCCCGGATATTTGATAATTTCCGGGATTTATTTTGGCGAAATATATGCTCTGAATAAATGGCGGTTACAGTTTTTCCCCATATATACAAAAACCCTCTCTGCCAGTGAAGATAGCTTT
>JAGCYM010000024.1 GCA_017960805.1 Ruminococcus sp. | reverse complement strand
TATTTTTCGTGGAAAGTTTCGTGGAAAGTAAAGAGCTGAAATAATTGTCTACCTGAGCATCAACCTTCTGGCGTTCGGCGGTGAAGGTATGCTGATAGACTGACTTCATAACCTTATCAGAGCTCCAGCCTCCTCGTTCCATCGCATACTTATCAGGAACTCCGAGAGCAAGCATGATACTTGCATTCATGTGTCTCAAGTCGTGGAAGGTCATATCAGGGAGGTTGTTATCTCTTAACAGGTGTTTGAATCGCTTGTAAATGGCCTGACCTGACAGCAGGGTCAAATAGTCCTGGTCTTCTGGGAGGCCCCTTATAAGTGATTGTAGATGCTCTGGGAGCACAAGAAGACGTGTGCTCTCTGTTGTTTTGGTGTTATGCTTCTCGATATGCTTTCCACCTACAGTAATTATAGTATCATGTATGAGCAGGACTCCATCTGTGATATCTGATTTTTTAGCTCCTCTGATCTCCGACATTCTGAGTCCGAGCCATAGTGCTAAAAGGCAAGGCAATTCAATATCGCTTCCGATTATAGCTTTCATCAGCTCCTCAGCAGATGGAAGCTGTTTTATTTTTTTCGGAATCTTAGGGAGTGTGGTATGCACTCTCAGCTCCGGAGCGTATATGTTAAGCACTGAAACTAGCAAACTATGAGCATTGTGTACAGTCTTCGGTGACTTCTGCAGAGAGAGCCTGTTGACCAGGCTCTGAATCTGCTGATTCGTCAGCTCACTGACTGGAACATCTGCGATGTCAGCAAGGCTTATATTCCTTATCTGTTTATATACATAAATAGTTTTAGGTGATAAAATGTTTTCCTTAGATCTGATATATTCATCGAGGCAGTCTCCGACGGTCTGAGCTGGAGCATCTAACTTGACTCTGCCGGTCTTGATAAGCATTGCCTGATAGATAGCTTCGTCTTCGGTGCTCTCGGTCACGGAGTAGCTCTTGCCGTTTACCTGGACCTTGACTCGCCAGGAGCCTGAGGGGAGGCGGTGTGCTTTCATGGTGGATCACCTCTTTGATAATTCTGCTAATCGTTTATCATACCATCTATATTTGTCAGCTTCTTTATATCTCCATGATGGAGTGACTTTTTTCAATGCTTTTATAACTCTAATCTCGTCTTTGAAGCGCTTTTGTTTGTGGTATATCTCACATAATGATCTATAAGGATGGGTGCCGTCAAATCTACGTTCAAGTAAAGACTCATATAATTCAATAGCCTTATCAATATTTTTATTAGCTTCGGCTTCCATTCCTTGTTCACAAATCATGGTGTTCTCTTCATCGAATGACATCATAGAATCACCTCATATCTAATCTCTCAAATACAAGTGTAGCTTGAATCTTATCTCCTCCAAAAAATCCTTTGGATCCTGAAGAGGTTGTTGAAATGGTGTGCAATCTGTAGCCTTTAGCACACTGCTTATTAATTACATCTTGCAGATTAGTAAGACTCATAATATCGGAGCCGGTACCGAGTAGTTTCTCGGTGAGAACTACTTGCTGAACAATGTAAGGCGGTCTCTTCTTATCTTCTGGCATACCTGGTTGTTTATCGAATCCGAACATAAAATCACGCTCCTATTTCATAATGAAAACCGCTTTTTCCATAAATTATATACATTAATCCTATTAATGCACTATACTAAGAACATAAAAGGCCGTCAACTTTTACTACTTATCACAGTTTCGGAATCCTTAACCTCCCGAATCGTTTTACTGATCCCACTACTGACGGCTTTATTTTTTTTATAAAGGATGTGCGAAAAATGTCAAGGGAGGAAAAGATTCGACGAATAATACAACTACTGGAAGAGCTCGCGCTTATTCCGCCAGCAAAGCTTCCAGATAACCAATCAGTCTATCTAGCTGAGAATCAGACAATTTATCGAGTTTAGTACTTATGCCGCTTCTGGGATCAGAGGCGGCTTCTTTCATACGTTGCTTTTCTGATTCAAGGAATTCTTCCATATTACCTGTCATATAATCTCGATTGAATATTCTGTCTACATCAAAACAAGATAAATATTCAACAGGTGTATCAGTAACCTGTGAAACCTTCTCGAAAAAATCTATAGGAATTTTTTTCGTTTCTCCGGTAAGATAACGTTGTATAGAAGACTTAGGAACTCCTGTCAGTTTTCCGAGCTCCTCAAGTGTTATATGCTTAGTCTGCATTACTTCATTCAATCTTTTCCGTCTTAATTCCATTTTTGCTTCAATTTGTTGTTCTAAAAGTCTTAGTTTAAATTTTTCATGCTCTTCTACAGCATTAAAATCAACGTTTTTATTATTTACTGTATTTGCCATATTAACACCTCCGCTCTATTAAAGTAGTGTACCTATATTATATCAATGTATTCCCTAAATTGCAATAATTTTCACAAAATTTTAAGATTTTTTCCCGAAAAAGGGTTGACAAATTGAAAAAGACGTGATATTATGTATATAGATTCCCGAAAATGGGAAATGCAATGAAGGGAGGGATTGAATTGTTCCAGCCAAATTTACTGAAAGCCGCAATCGTCAGAGCAGGCTATACTCAAGGCGAGTTTGCCGAGAAAATCGGCGTTTCCTTCAATACTTTGACTAGGAAAATGTCCGGCGTTTCATCTTTTAATATAGATGAAGTCGACAAAGCTCGTGAAGTCCTTAGTATAGATAACTCTGAGGTTTGCGCTATTTTTTTTGGCACTGATTCCCGAAATAGGGAAATAGGACAGGAGGAGTAAGTCATGCCGAAAGTATATCTATCTGAAACTGCTCAGGATCTCGCACGGCTCTCTGAGAATCTCAGACTCCTGGAGTGCGGAAGATCATGCAGAGAAATGAGTCAGATTGCAGGAATCTCACCAGCTGCGTACAGCAGAAGGAGACAGAATCCTGAGACACTGACCTATCGAGAAATATATAGGCTCTGCCGTCAAGCGAAGATAGATATGTCTGAGTTCATGGGAGGCAGGCTTAAGTTGAAAGGAGAATAACAATGCTGAACGGATTAACACTAATTGCAACACTAGGGAGCTTATTCTTATTTTTGTGCGCACTCTCTGAGGCGATTGACCTTGAAGAGCAGAAGTCACAGGAGAAGCGTGAGGAAATACGAAAGGCTGTATACGCTGCCAAAAGGCAGCAGTGGATTAAAAAAAAGAATCGCAGGGAATTATGGCAGGAGGTAGCAGGATATGAAAATTACCTTGACTGATCCTGACGGCGTTAAGTTTGACCTTGAAACGCTGTTAATAGATGAGGTCAACGGCGGTATATTTACAGATATTGTTCTGACAACTAAAGAGCACGTTCAATGCAAAGAGAGTGCATCCTTCGTGATGGCTCGCATCATAGCGAGTAAGTTCGGAGGCAAGTATGACGATTGATGAAATCCCTACATGGGAACTTGCCCAGAAGCTCGCTAATGTGCTCAACACAATCATGCTAAGAGGCGGACTGAGGGGAAGACTCATATTACCTGAGAGGATCCTCAAAGTCTCAGACAGAAAAGAACTTGAATGGTACTACAAAAAAATCAAGGAGGTCAGAAAAATGGGCTGGAGAATAGACGATATTTTCTATCGTGAAATCAGCAAAGAACAGTTTGACAGAGCTCAGGAGAACCGGGACGGTTATCTCACTAAGGAAGACATGGAAGTTGTCTTCGATGATTCCGAACGATATGGTTACGGCGTTTACGGCGGTAAGACGATGGTTAAGGACGGAAAATATGTCGTTCAGTTCTCGCTCGGTTCGACCTGTGATTAACTCGGAAGGAGGCAAACAATGAATCTATATGAAATCAATGGAGCTGTTGCACAGCTTGCAGAAATGCTTGAGGAAGGCGAAATCGATGAACAGACCTATGCAGACACTGTCGCAAGTCTTGGAGGCTCTCTCGCAGTCGAGGAAGTGCTCAAAGCAATCCGGAACAAGCAAGGGGATATCGAGCTCTTCAAGGAAGAAGCGGAACGGTTCACGGAGAAGAAACGAAAAGCAGAAGCATCAGTCGAAGGATTGAAGCGCCTGCTCATGGATTATCTGAACATCACGAATCAAAAGAAACTCAATACAGGGCTGTTTTGCGTTTCCAAAGGCTCAAGTAAGTCAGTAGATGTATATAATGAGGCAGTTCTGCCGGAGAAATACTTCATTCCTCAGGCTCCGAAACTTGATAAGAAGCAGATACTCGCTGACTTGAAAGCAGGAGAAGAGATAAAAGGCGCTCAAATCAAAGAGACAGATTTTATAACAATCAAATAAGGAGGTTAACACATGGCTAAGGTTATTTGCATTGCAGGTGAGTCTGGAAGCGGTAAGACTACATCGTGCAGAGGATTAGATCCTGCTACGACGTACATCATCGATGCTGATAAGAAGGGGCTCAGCTGGAGAGGATGGAAGAAGCAGTATAACTCTGAGAAGAAGAATTACTACTGCTGCGATGATGCTAAGATGATTTATGCTTGCTTAGTAGGCATAGCTCAGAAGAGGCCAGATATCAAGACGATAGTTATTGACACT
>JAGCYM010000023.1 GCA_017960805.1 Ruminococcus sp. | reverse complement strand
CATAGCCAATAATACAGAACCGTGGGGCACACGGGGTTAGCTCGCTTATGCTTAGTACATTGGTACTATCGAACGAGAACTGACTGCTCGCCAGTTGGCGAGAGGAAGCCCCCGCCTCTTTAGGCGGTGGGAGGATGTCACTAATGAGATTCTATTGTACAGAAAAACTCCGGGATTCCCATTATGATGAGATATATCCCGGAGTTGTTATTATTTAAGAAATCCGTTGATTATCTGTTCTTCTGCTTCAGATTCAGTGAGACCAAGAGTCATAAGTTTAATGAGCTGATCACCAGCTATTTTTCCTATTGCGGCCTCATGAACAAGTGCGGCGTCTATGTTATTAGCTTCGAGGGAGGGGACTGCAAGAATACGGCCATTATCCATTATGATCGAGTCACATTCAGTATGTCCTGAGCATGCAGCGTTTCCTATAATGCATGCATCGAACTTCTGGTAGGAAGTATTTCTTGCAACTGAACGAGATACAACATCTGCACTTGAACCGTCTCCGTTGAGGCTGACTTTATAAACGCTGAGTGCGTGCTGCTCACCATGAGTCATTAATCTTTCACGTACAACGAGCTTTGCGCCTTCCTTAAGTTCAGCAATTGTTGTGCGTTCAGTTGAGTCAACACCCTTGATCTGAGCCATTTCCATCTCAACTGTACTTCCTTCTTCCATGTACACCTCAGTAACAGGATCAAGTATGCGTTTTCCGCTTCCGTCACCAGAACCATAGTGCTTTTCAACATAGCGGATATGTGAGTTCTTGCCAATGAAGAAACGGTGAATACCATTGTGCTGAGAATCCTGGTTTCCGCAGTTGTCGATACCGCATCCAGCAACTATAAGAACATCACAGTTCTCACCTACAAAGAAGTCGTTGTAGACAGTTTCTTTAATACCACTTTCACTTACAACAACCGGAATATGAACGCTCTCGTTGGTTGTACCGTCTTTAATACGGATATCAATTCCATTACCTTCTGGTTTTGTCTGTATATCAATATTTGCAGTTGTGTTTCTGCCGATAGACTTTCCATTTGCACGGAGATTGTATGCTCCCTCAGGAACGTCGTGGAGGTCCGCAACTTCTTCAAGAAGTCGCTGCTGTATTGTATCAATATTCATTATGTTCAACCTCCTTATTCTATCCTTGAGCATACGCCTGCAGCGTACTGTGTGCCTATGATATCAGGGAGTATTTCGTCTTTGCTGCCCTGTTTCAGTATCTTACCGTCTGCCAGAACAACTATCTCATCAGCGATATTAAGGATACGCTCCTGATGTGAAATTACGAGGATGGTTCTGCTCTTATCGCTCTGGCGCATTTTTTCGAATATTCGTATTAAGTTATTGAAACTCCAGAGATCGATACCAGCTTCAGGCTCATCGAATACAGCAAGTTTAACATCACGAGCGAGGATAGTAGCTATCTCGATGCGCTTTAACTCACCGCCGGATAGTGAAGCGTTTACTTCACGGTCGATATACTCTTTAGCACAGAGACCAACTTCAGAGAGATAATCACAAGCTTCGCTGACGCTTATCTGACTTCCTGACGCTATTCTCAGAAGATCTAGGACTGTGAGTCCTTTAAATCGAACAGGCTGCTGAAAAGCAAAACCTATTCCCATACGAGCTCGTTCAGTGATTGATTTCTCAGTGATATCTGTTTCGTCTAATACTATTTGTCCTGAAGTGAGCGGGTGAATACCAGCTATAAGGCGGGCAAGTGTAGATTTGCCTCCTCCGTTAGGACCAGTGATAACTACAAATTTATTATCAGGAATGGTGAGGGAAATATCGCGGATAATCTCAGTTTTACCGTCTCCGTCATCAATATTGAAGGAAATATTTTTGAGTTCAAGCATATTAATCCTTCCTTTCATTTTGATTGATATTATTGTAACACATTATGCTCAAAAAAGATGTTGCAATTGCAACATCTTATTGAATTCTAAACATGTAATTTATTATACCATAAATTGCAATTAATTCTATATTTGTTTCCCTATGATAACACTTAAAGTTGTTTGCATTATATAACAAAAAGTTATAACAAAGCCCGTGCTCTTTTTTGAACACGGGCTTTGAGGGTTTAAGAATTATTCATCAATCTCTGGGAGCTTAGTAAGTACATTTGCATCAAGTTTCTTGATTGCAAGGGCATCCTTAGCAGTAACTCCATCACCCGGATTATAGCAGTCAGCGTTGAGTTTTGCTTCATCACTGAGGCCATATTTATCCTGGTTGGCTATTGACTGAAGTATAGCAGTTGCGTCTGCGATAGTTACCTTTCCATCCAGATTTGCGTCACCGATCAGTGATGGTGTCGGATCATCAGGTTCTTCTATGTTTTCAGCAATATTGTCGAAATCGAGCCAGAGCTGTACACATTTATCATCCGGACCATAAGTAGGTGAAGCTGTATTCTGCGAAGAGAGCTCAGATGCGCTGAGAGCCTTGCTGTATACTCTTACCTCGTAGAAATCAGCAGCAGAGCCGCGATTTGTCTCAGGGCACTTACCAATAGTGAAGTTGTAGCCGGATGTGGTGACACCGCTTGTAGTGCCTGTTGCCTTCTCTGCAACTATTTTACCGTCGCAGTAGATGCGGAGCATATCATTTTCAGCGTCGTAAATACCTGCTACCTGGTGCTTCTTACCGAGCCACTGGTCGTCTGTGCCTGTGTACTCAACAGATCTCCATTCGCCTCCTGCATGGATGAAGAAGTAGACCTTGTTATTCTCAGTTCTCAGACCGAATGCGTGGTCGCCCTTGCTGGCGATCATGTTGAACTGCGGGTTTCCTGTGGGAACGAAGTTGGATTCCACTGTGAACGAGTTGTGGCCGCTGAGAGCCTTATCGATAGAATCGCACTGAGGTACAGTAACATCTCCCGATACCGAGTTGCCGTCCGTTCCTGACTTGAGCTTTGCACTGCCTGTCACGGGGACAACGAGATTGTTCTGGCTCTTGTCCTGGATGGAAGTGCCGTTGGAGCGGAGCTTAGCCGCAGTATCAGAGAGCTCCTGAGCGGTCAGCTTTGAAGAAACGGGCATGATAGTGTAGCTCCAGTCATACGCACGTGAAGTAGGCAGGCGGTACTTATCGAGAGTCGCCTGTCCGCAGGTAGCCGAGCCGGTACCCATCGAGCCGTAGTCCACGCTGAGTATAGTCTCCTTGCGCGGCGAAAGCTTGTAGGGGTGATCAGCCTTCTGAAGGTCGTAGGGAGTGAAATGGAGAGCGCTTGCCTCAACAGGTCCTTCTGCTGCGATAAGGAGCGAATTCTCCTGGTTCTTGTTCTGAACAGCTATCCACTTGACGTCAGTGAGGTTGCCCGTGTCGTCAGCCTTCATATAGGGGTAGAACATATGGGAAACGCTGTCGTTCCATACGCCCATTCTGCCGTTGGTCTTTCTGTCGTTGAAGGTCTCGACAGGACCGTTGCCGTACCATGTAACCTCCTCGGCGCCCTCTGGCAGGGTCATCATCGAGCCGACTCTTATGAAGTTTCCGAGACCTGTGCGGGTAGCGTCCACATGGAAGTCTACCTTCACGCTGCCGTCGGGGTTGAATGTGTATGTGATGTCAACATTTGCGTTCTTTGCGTTGGGCAGGGTGAGGTGAGCGATGAGTATCTTGCTGCCGTTGTCGCCGTCCTTCTGCTCAAATCCGGAAACATTAAATTTGCTTGATGCGTTCTGCCATGTTTTATCAAATTCGCCGTTTGCGCCCCAGCCTGTATCGTTCTCGACGTTGCCGCGCCAGAAGTTGGGCGTAGGACCGTTGGAGATGAGCACCTCTCCGTTGTTGGAGTAGGTCTTCATCAGGCCTGTGGACTTTTCGATAGCGCAGTTGAAGTTCTTGCCTGTCGGAACGTATTCGTTGCCTGAGTCTATGATAGAAACCTTATCCTCCGGCATGGCATTGCGTACTGACGAGCCACCGCCTGTTGAAAGCGGTATCTGAGCGTATGCCACCTCGTGACCCTCGGGTACGAGCAGTGTTCCGTTCTTATTGAGTACAGAAAGGTTGAGGTAGAACTCATCGCCCGAGAGATACTTCTTCGGGAGCTTGAATGGAATAGTGAGAGTGCTCGTTTTATTCGGAGCAGCAGATGCGTTCTCCACTACGCCGTTGTCTACTGCGATACCGTTCTTAACGAGCTCCCACTGAAGCGTATAGTCGCTCAGGTCGCGGAAGCCGTTCTCGTTCTTTACGGATACCTCATTCTTTGCAAGCTGTGCGGGAGTTGCCGAGAACCAGAAGTTCTGATACTGGAATTTTACCTCTGAAAGCTCTGGCTGAGGTGTTCTGTCAGGGCTTATAAGACCGTTTTCACAGAAGCTGCCGTCATTCGGAGAATCGCCCCAGTCACCGCCGTAGCCGTAGAACTTGCCCTTTGCCTCCTCTGAATAGAGGTTTGTGCGGGCATAGGGCTGCGAGTAGTAGTCCCATGCGCCGTTGGGGAGCTTGACCGCTCTCGACTGGTCTACCCAGTCCCAGATGAAGCCGCCGAGCATTCTGTCTGAGCTTCTGATAACGTCCCAGTACTCCTTGAGAGCACCCACTGAGTTACCCATAGCGTGGTCGTACTCGCACATTACATATGGGATCTTTCCGTCGCCGCGGTTATTGCCGATGCCGCCGGAGCCGGGATACATCTGGCTGTTCATATCGGTACCCATAGCAGTACCCTGTCCCTCAGAATGAACAGGACGTGTGGGGTCGTTCTTCTTGAAGTACCAGATCATATCGCGGAACAGACCGCCCGAAGAGTTCGGGTCGCCTGTGTAGCCCATCTCGTTTCCGATAGACCATGCAACGATCGAGGGATTGTTCTTGAGGCGCTTATAGGCAGTCTCAGTTCTGTCGAGACCGAGGTTATAGAAGAGTGCTCTCTTTGAGTCGTTGTTGTTGTTCTGGAGAGCGTGACACTCCATATTTGTCTCGCCCATTACGTACATACCGTACTTATTGCACAGCCAGTAGAGGTAGGAGTCGTTGCTGTAGTGCGATGTACGGATAGCATTAACGTTGTTCTGCTGCATGAGGCGGACGTCCTCTTCTATAGTTGCCTGAGGAACAGCCTTGCCGTAGAACGGGTCTGTATCGTGACGGTTTACGCCCTTGAATACGAGGGGCTTTCCGTTTATCGTCATTGCCTGCCAGTTCTTAGTGGTGACTCTGTATGAGCCGTCGACCTCTGTGCGCGTGAAGCCTATCTCACGGAAGCCGAGTTGTGAGGAAACTATCTCCTGCACCTTACCGCTTTCATCCTTGAGTGTGAGTACGAGTGCGTAGAGGTTAGGCGTCTCGGCAGACCACAGCTTCGGAGCGGTTACCTTCGTGCTTATCTGGAAGGTGCCCTTGCTGTTTTCCTTGAGGCCCGATACCTGAGTCGAAGCTCCGCTGAGGATATTGTTGCCTTCCTCATCGAATGCCTCTGCCTCTATCGTCCAGCCGCTCTTTGCGGAGGATGTCATATTGGAGACGTCAACACCAATCCAGAGGTCTGAGTTTGTGTAGGAGTTGTCGAGATCGGTGCGAACTGTGTAGTCGCTTATCTGTACGGACGGCGTGCTTACGAGCATAACGTCACGGAAGATACCGCCGTCGTAGATCATATCCTGATCCTCGAACCATGTACCGTCGCAGAACTTGTGGACCTCTACTGCGAGGGTGTTCTCACCGTTCTGAAGATAGTCTGTGATATCGAAGCGGTGCGGGCTGAAGGTGTCCTCGCTGTAGCCGACCTCCTTGCCGTTGAGGTATACATAGTAAGCTGATTCAACACCGTCGAACTGGATGTAGATGCGTCTGCCGCCGGTCTGCATGGAGCTGTCGAGCGTGAACTTCTTGCGGTAGATACCGACGGGGTTATAGTTCGTGGGAGCGTTCGGACACTGGACGTTACCGTCGTATCTGTCCTGCCATGGCTGAGGCACGTTTCTGTATATGGAGAAGTCGAAGCCCTGTGTTGTCCAGCTTCTCGGGAGCTGTACCGTCTTCCAGCCGTCTGCGGGATTAGGATTGTAGTTCGGATTCATGCATCCGCCGTTGCGCAGTCCCGAAGCCTGCTGGTCGTTCTGCTTTACCGTGAGCTGCCAGTCCTCATTCTTGCCGGTGAGCATCTGTAAATAATCAGACTGCTCGCGTGCGTTGTAATCCCATACCGCCTTCTGGGCTGAAGCTGAGTCCTGATATGGAACAGCGTTTACGGAAGCGGGTGTGCGGTTGACGGCGAACACCTTCTCGGTGCCGTTTTTACCTGTCCACTCCTGATGTGTGAACGATGCTGCGGCGTCAGCCTTCTTGGGCATCATTGAGCCCGTAAGGGGCATAGCCGCCATCATTCCCGACAGGAGCACTGCGATTCCTTTTTTCATTGTAATGACCTCCAAATTCCCTTAAAATTTAGAATGATTTTGTTTTTCCCAGTATGTAATCCGAGTGGAGCTGAACGTCGTCCGCGTCTATCGCTCCGTCCTCGTTGATGTCGGCAGCGTCGAAGATGTCGGCATCGCCTGCTTCAGCCGCCTTGCGGATGAGGATGAGATCGAACGAATCAACGACCTTGTCGCCGTTGAGGTCGCCCTTGATGATGACGTCCTCGAGTCCCTCCGGGAAGTTCAGCTTCCACCAGTTGACATTGAAGAGGTAGCTTTCGCCGCCCTTGAATACGAGGTATACGTCGTGAATGCCGGTCATGTTGCTGATGTCAGTTGTAACGGTCTTCCATGTCTGCCAGCCGCCCGTTACGGGTACTTCGACTTCGCCTATCTTTGTTCCGTCAAGTCCGCCGACGCGTATCTCGATAGTACCGCCGTTGCCGTTTGAAGAAACACGGAAATCCGCCGACTTTGCCTCGCCGCCTTTGAAGTCGATTCCCTTGAAGACGATGTAATCGCCGTTTTCGATGAAGCCGACGTCCTGACCGCCTTCCTCACAGCTCTCGACCTCTATGCCGTTCTGCGAGCTGTATCTCTCAGCCTGTATAACATCGTCGATAGAGCCTGTACCTTTAAGGCGGAGGATATGGTCGGACTTGCTGAGCACCTTGCCGCTTGCGTCGGTGACGTAGATGCGGTACTCGCCCTCTGTAGTCGGAGTCTTTATAGATGTGGCGTTAGTCGAAGCCTTAGTCATGGTCGCGCCCGCAGTGAAGTTTGTGGTATTGTCGGGAGCTATCCAGACGATACCGTCGCCCTTGCGTATCGGGAGCTTGCTGCCGCAGGTAGTCTGGCAGCTTGCAGGGAAGACGAAGTTCGCAGCGGAGGTAACGCTCCTCGGCACGAGCTTGCGGTTCTCATCGGAAACGCCCGAGTTAAGGCATATCTTGTACTGCTCGAACGGCCATACGTTATCGGATACGACGATAGGAGTGTCGATATCACTGTCGGGAGGATTCTTGCCCATCTTGTTGACCGTAGCGTATGTGCGCTTTATCGTGAGGTGGTGCTTCTGACCGTAGTCCTCACAGTTGATGGTATATGTAACGTTGGGGCTTATCTCGAGGACGTTATCAAGCTCCTCTATGTAAGCTGTACCCTCGTCATTGTGGAGACCGTAGGTAGGAGCTCCGGGACCGCCCGCTGGGATTCCTTGAACGTAGTTCTCGTTTATCTTTGTTCCGGGCATCTGACCGATCGTGTAGATACCGCCGCTGTCGTGGAGACGATTAAGGCAGTTGATAACACGGTTATAGCATATCATATTGTTGAGCGAGGTCTTGCTGTCCTTGAAGTTGCACCAGCCCCAGCCCATGTGGATACCGTTGTAGGCTGTCCTTTCGATGGTGTTGCTGAGCACCTTTGCCGAGTCTGTATAGTAGCAGGTGATAGCAGCGCAGCCGCCGAAGCCGTGAACGACGCTGATATCATACAGCATATTCTGCGTAATAAGGATATCGGTGCAGAGTCCCTCTACGCCCTTGGGGAAGCGTTCGTGGTTGTTGCCGGCAGCATCGCCAATGTAGATGTGCTGAGGGTGACCGATAGTGATACCGCTCGAGGTGATATCAGTGATATAGTTGGCGCTTATCTCAGAGCTGACAACATCGTTCGTCATTGAGATACCGTCAGCGCCCGTATGTTTTATAACGTTATTGGTGAACTTGATGTTCTTGCCGCTCCGAACGTGAACAGCAGCAGGAAGAGTGTCGACCATCTCGTACTTCCTGTTGTGCCAGTTTGAATCAGCGAATGCGGTGTATGTCTGAGCAGCCTGACAAGTGGTTTTGCCGTGTGAGCCTGCTACGTCGGTAAGCTGATAGTCCGTGTTCGCAAAGGTGATGCCGCTGAACGAGAGGTTCTCAACTCGATCGGTAGTGCTCTTGCCCTCGATAACGATGAGCTGGTCTGCGATAGGAGCTTCGACGTCAGCCGTAGACATATCATCGCCTTGACGCGGGTAGTAGTAGAGGACCTTGGCGGCCTTGTCAAAGTAGAACTCGCCGGGTTCGTCTACGAATGAGAAAGCATTATATATAGTATGAGTTCCGCCCGTGGAGAAGCCGGCACCCCAGCCGGGTGTCTGTGCGATAGAGCCGTAAGGCTGCTGATACAGGAGAACTACATTGCCGTTTTCATATTTAACGTCACGTGTACATACAATGTTTTCATTCCATGTTGTTCCGTTTATAATTTCCAGATCATCAAAGTTTGAAGTAATCTTAGGCATAGAGTTACTTGCATAGGATGAACCGTCGTCCTTTACTCCGGAATCCCAAGCCCATTCAGCCTGACCAGCGGTGATTGAATACTTTCCATAACCACCCTTTGACTGAACCCGAACACTACCCATATTAGCGCGTTGGTCATTGACGTAAAGGTTACGGAGCTTTGTTGTACGTGAGAGCGGCGCGGACCAGAGTTTATCGTTGTACTTTGTCCATCCGGTTACCTTTTCTGCTCCGTTGATTACTGGTACTTCATTTTCGTATGCTTTGTAATTGATGGAATAGCCGTTTTTCCCTGAATCCCGTGTGTCAAAAACGACCGGTTCAGTCATACGGTAGTCACCGCCTCTGAGGTAGACAGTGATGTCGCCATTCATATTGCCGTTTATCTTTCTAACAGCATCACGAGCAGCTTCGAGAGACTTGAACGGTGAGGCGAGAGAACCATCACCATTGTCACTTCCGTCAGGAGAAACGTAGAACACTGTACCGTCCGAAGTATCAGCGCCTACTGAAAACAGGAAACCTTTGTCCATAACAGGTGCCGCAGCAAGTGAAGCACCAATTAGGATGCTGATTCCTGAATTTAGTATTTTCTTTATCTTTTTCATGATATACCCCCTTCTAATTGGATATGCTTTCGGACATTAATACTATGTTAACATTATATAAGATGTATAGTCAAATACTCAACCCACTAAATGCATATAGGGTGGACAATATGAAGCTTTTGTTGACGATATGCATATAAGAATTCAAAATACCGAGAAAAATGACAGCATTGTTATTAATGCTTATAGTATATTATATTTACTAACGCTTAAAAGAAATTAAACTATAAAAATTGTCTGCACCATTGCCGCGATTTACCGTTATGGTAAAATAATGATATTTTTATATTGCTTAAAAATAGTGAAAAACCGCAATATCTGGTGAACTCACCAAATATTGCGGTCATAATAATACAAAACATGGAAGATAAAGATTATTCTTATATGTTGCAAATGATGTCGGAATTTGATATAATGAATAGAGCAACTATGTTGTATCTGGAAGGATGTGGTTAGAATAAAGGTCTTTGATTTTGACAACACGATATATCATGGAGAAAGCTCTGTTGATTTTGCGTTCTTTATGATAAAGCATAACAAGCGTATCCTTCTGTTCCTTCCATCCCTTTTCTGGAATACGGTGATGTATAAGCTTTGCCTTGCCAGCAAGGAGAAACTTGAGATGCGCGTAAATGATGCCATCAGAGTAATTGTAAGGGATAAGGAACAACTTCTGACTCTTGCGGACCGATTCTGGGAAAAATACTATCGTAAGCTTGACAAGCGTATACTTAGGCGTATTGATCCTGACGATCTTATAATCACTGCTGGTCCTTTTTTCCTTATTGATGCAATTAAACACAGACTCAATACGAAGAATCTTATCTGTTCAGAAGTTGACTGGGACAAGATGGAGGTTTCATTCTTTAATTTCGGAGATAACAAGGTAAAGCGATACAGAGAACTTTACGGTGACAAACCGATAGACTATTTCTATACTGATTCGTATAATGATCGTTCAATGATGGATATTTCAGACAGAGTATTCATAGTAAAAGACGGCAGGATTAAGAGCATCAAATGATACTCAGGCTCCTGCCGTTATTATTTGTATTATTTCGTTTTTATTTGTGATGAATGCATCAAGCTGTTTGAGCAGCTGCCTGGAGCGCTCAAGACACTGTTTGCGTGTTTTGCCTACAAAATATCTTCCCTCGCTGTGATAGTCTGTGAAGTATCGGAGAGCAAGTTCTCCTGTTACCCAGAGAATACCGCTGAACAGCGAGTTTTTTTCTTTTTCTGTCAGAAGCTCTCCTGTTCCGTCAATAAAACCTTTTGTGAGTTCACGAATTGCACCGATATCGATTTCCTGAGAACATACTGAACGTATCATATCTCCGTAATCCAGCGCTGCGGGACCGGTCATTACCGTATCCAGATCGAGAATGGTACATGGTCTGCCGATAATGATGTTATCGGTTTTTGCGTCACCATGGATTATCCTGTCCGGCAATCCTTCAAAACAATTATTAAGATCTTCCTTCAGGGCGATGAAGATATCCGGAATGTCTTCTGTCTTACAGTATTTTTCGAGTTTTGAATAATACAAATTGAAATCGTGGAAACCATCTATTACTGGTTCTATGTTTATTCCGGATGAGCTCATGACACTGATGAATCTGCCAAACGAATATCCTGTCAGATACAGATCATTTTCAAATGATTGCCCTTCACAATAGCAATACATTCGCCATATTTCGTCGTCAGTTTTAAGATAATTATCTTTTCCGCATCTGAGAAGGTGAGGAACTCTGATATCAGTGCATTCTGATAATACAGATTCTATGCGGGAAATGTTTGACATCACAGTTTCAGGGTGGGGGAATACCTTACTGTTAAGTGCCTGAAGTATATATTTTCCGGTGGCGGCTGAAACAAGGAAGGTACGGTTGATATGTCCGGAATCAAGCGCTAAGAGGCTTTGTACTTCCTTTATTCCAAAGAATGAGGGGATCAGTTCAGTCTTCATTTGGAGTTACCCTTTTTATCATTATGTCATAACAGAGAAAATCTTCTCCTTCGGTTCTGATTGAGCGGGAGTCAATAACCATATATCCTTTTTTCAGATATATCTGTTTTGCCGGTAAAGATGAATCAAGACGAGCAGTACCATATTTTTTTGCGATCTTTGATTCGGCAAAATGAAGCAGCTGGCTTCCGAATCCTTTGCCCTGTTCTTCTGGAAGAACAAATAATCTGTTTATATTGTCATTCTTGACCGTAACTGTACCGATGGGCTTTCCTTCCGAAAATGCAATACTCACTATGTTGTCATCTATGTCAGAAGCGATGTTTTCAGTACTGTGGTGAGCTATGAAGAAGTCTACCGCTCCCATAGGATAATAGTGAGGATAAATAGCTTTTATCGTAGTCTGAACAATGCCATAGACTGAATCCAAATCACTCTTTTTAGCTTGTCTGATTTCCATAGAATAGCTCCTGTTCTGTCTTAATAGTATGGCTATCGCTTGAGCGATAGCCATGTTTCTTGTTATTCAGTTTTTTTGTTCATCATAAGCGCTGCGATGACGAGAAGTATCACTGACAGCCATATTGTTGAAATCCCATAATGAGATGATATTATTCCGCCTGTGCCTGCTCCGAGAGCAAATATCAGTATAATACCAAAGAAGTGGAGGGCCTTTACCAGTGAATCCTTATCCTTTTCTCGCAGAAATTTCGACAGGCTTTCAGTTCCGCTTCTGAGGTTACCGATGCACATGGTACTCGCATATCCGAATCCATGGACTGTTCTGAATGTCTGTACCTGCATAGCACAAGCAAGAGATACAAGCATATTAGCGGGCATGTTCAGGCTTTCAGGGAGAAATCCGACTATACAGAGCATTGCCATTTCAATAGCGATTATTATCTGACGCCAGTGGAGATCCTTTGCTTCCTTGAATCTGTTTTCAATGCGTTCGGCTATGAATATTCCGGCTGCAAATGCAATCAGAGGCAGCATATATCTGAGTCCGTCATGCCATTTTCCAGTCATCAGGTTCTGGCTCATAAGAACTACATTACCTGTCTGCGCATTTGCAAATACGTGACCGCGTACGTTATATGTATACGCATCCTGGAGTCCGCCGGAGAATGAGAGGAGCGCGCATAAGCGGAAACTCTCAGAAGTCTGCATTTTTGTCATCTGTCAGTTCTTTAGGCTGTGCATAGGAGCGGGGATACGTCCGCCACGGTTAATGAATTTGGCAGAAGATTTATCCCTGATTGGCATAACGGGACCACTTCCGAGAAGTCCGCCGAATTCAAGAGTTTCGCCTTCCTTTTTGCCGATTGCAGGAATAAGTCGTACAGCAGTTGTCTTTGTATTTACCATGCCGATAGCGGCTTCATCAGCAATGATTGCGGATATAGTTTCAGGAGTGATATCTCCTGGTACAACGATCATATCAAGACCTACAGAGCATACGGCAGTCATTGCTTCGAGTTTTTCGAGAGTGAGCACTCCGTCAACAGCGGCGTCGATCATGCCTGCGTCTTCAGATACAGGGATGAAAGCTCCTGACAGACCACCAACGGTTGAGGAGGCCATTACTCCGCCCTTCTTAACTGCATCGTTCAACATAGCGAGACATGCTGTGGTACCATGTGTACCGCACATTTCAAGGCCCATTTCTTCGAGTATGTGTGCAACACTGTCGCCGACAGCTGGAGTAGGAGCGAGCGACAGATCAACAATACCGAACGGTACTCCGAGAAGCTCAGATGCTCTTGCGCCTACAAGCTGACCCATACGTGTTATCTTGAAAGCAGTCTTCTTTATGATATCTGCTATTTCGTTTATTGAAGCATCAGGGTATTTCGTAAGAGCGGCACGAACAACTCCGGGACCGGAAACACCTACATGGATTTCACAGTCAGGTTCACCAACACCGTGGAATGCGCCTGCCATGAACGGATTATCCTCTACAGCGTTACAGAAAACAACGAGCTTTGCGGCGCCTATGCAGTCACGATCAGCAGTGCGTTCAGCAGTCTGTTTAACGATCTGGCCCATGAGCTTTACAGCATCCATGTTTATTCCTGATTTTGTAGATCCGATATTTACGGATGAACAGATATTCTGTGTAACATCCAGTGCCTCAGGGATTGAACGAATCAGTGCCTCATCTCCAGCGGAGAATCCCTTATGTACAAGTGCAGAGTAACCGCCTATGAAGTTTACGCCGCATGTATCAGCTGCACGCTGCAGTGCTTTTGCAAACTTGACTGTGTCACCGTTCGGGCATGCTGCGGCAAGCATTGCTATCGGAGTAACGGAAATTCTCTTGTTTACTATCGGGATACCGTACTCCTTTTCTATCTGCTGGCCGACTTCGACAAGTCTGCCTGCTTTGTTGACTATCTTGTCATAGACTTTCTCACATGCTTTGTCAATGTCAGTATCTATACAGTCCAGCAGTGAGATACCCATTGTAATGGTTCTTATATCAAGACATTCGTCCTGTATCATTCTGATAGTCTCGAGTATATTATATACGTTGAGCATTATGTACTATCCTTTCGTTAAGCATTACACATTGTGCATTGAGTTGAAGATGTCCTCGTGCATTGTATGTATAGAGAGCCCGAGTTGATTTCCAAGGTTATCCATACTGTCAACAAGCTTTGAAAAATCTGCGTTGATCGCAGAGATATCAACAAGCATTATCATTGCAAACATATCCTGAAGAACGCTCTGTGTTACCTCGATTACATTAACATTATACTCGGCACAGATACCGCTTACCTTGTGAAGGATGCCTACAGTGTCCTTACCTATAACAGTTACAACTGCTCTCATAATAATGACCTCCGTTTTCAGGCACTTTGAAGCGCCCAATTAGTATGACAATATTATAACATAGTTGAAATGATAATGCAATACTCACCGAAAAATTAATACATAATTCAAATTCACGGATTTGAGCGATTTTCTGAGGGCTTTTTAGCAGAAATAATTGCATGTTTTTGTTGCATTTTAACATGGTATATGGTATAATTATTAAATACTAGTTTTAGGAGTGAAGTTTTTGTGCTGATGGATTGTCACACACATACACAGTTTTCAGTGGATTCTGAGGCTGATATAAACGCCTGTGTTGAGCGAGCCGCTGATCTTGGCCTTGTCGCATACGCGATTACAGATCATTGTGAGTGCGATGCCTGGTACAGTGAGGAACATTATTCGGAAGCAGAAAAGGCGTTGCTTGAAGCTACAAACTATGCTGCAGATTTTGAGGCATCAGTTTCGGCTGTAACTGCTTTACAAGAAAAATATGATGGCAAGCTGAATCTCATATGTGGAACAGAGCTCGGTCAGATCCTTTTTGACAAGGAAGCTGCCAGTATCGTAAATGCAGATAAACGCGTTGATTTTATCATTGGTTCCGTACATCGTATTCATGGTGAAAAGGATTTTTATTTTATAGACTATACAAAGCTTGATATGGATGAGATCTATGATCTTCTCAATCGATATTTCAAAGAAGTATACGAGCTTTGTCAGACAGATCTGTTCGATGTGGTAGGACATATCACATATTCACTCAGATATATGAAGCAGAGACATGGAATCTGTCCTGACATAAGCAGATTTGACGATATAATCGCTGAAAGCTTCCGTACTCTTGCTCACAGTGGCAGAGGTATAGAAATAAATACTTCAGGGATCAGACAGGGATTCGGAGCTTCTTTCCCGGATCTTAAGTATGTAAAGATGTTCAGGGAGCTTGGAGGAGAGATCATTACAATTGGTTCAGACTCTCATACTCCAGAGGATATCGGAGCCAATGTTGCTGATGGTGCAGAGATAGCAAAAGTTGCAGGTTTCCGCTATCTTACTTACTTTAAGGAACGCAAACCAAATTTCCTGCGAATAGATTGATTTTGTAAATCTACGTTTTATACAACATGAAAGGGGTAGAATTACTCATGAAAAGTCAGATAATCAAATTATTACAGCAGAACGCCCGTATCTCCAATACTGAACTTGGTGAGATGCTTGGTATATCAGCAGATGAGGCGGCAGCAAAGATAAAGGAACTTGAAGATGATGGAATCATCCGCGGATACAGTGTTATTCTCGATGATGACAAGATCGATGAACCGACAGTGTATGCGACCATAGAGCTGAAGGTAACACCTCAGCGTGATCGCGGATTTAATGATATAGCTAAAACCATTATGATGTATGATGAAGTAGAGAGCGTCAGCCTCATGTCTTCAGGTGCATATGATCTTGCCGTTGAGGTAAAGGGAATGGATCTTAAGGAGGTTGCTTTCTTTGTATCTGAACGTCTTGCAACGATAGACGGAATCCTTTCGACATCAACACATTTCATCCTTAAGAAATATAAAGAAAAAGGCATCTTCATTGATAGTGAGGAACGCGACGAAAGGGGTCTGTATTAAGCGTGATAGATTACGATAAGGTCCTTTCGAATAAGATAAAGAACGTCAAACCTTCAGGGATCCGAAAGTTCTTTGATATTGCAGGTACTATGGAAGGGGTCATTTCTCTTGGCGTAGGCGAGCCTGATTTTTCAACTCCCTGGGTTATACGAAAGGCTGCAATTCAGGTGCTTGAAAGAAAGCATATCATATATGGACCTAATAAAGGACTTCTGCCGCTCAGGCAGGCAATTACAAATCGCATTGAAAAGAAGCATGGTGTGAAGTACGATCCGGACAAAGAAGTAATCGTGACTGTTGGCGGTTCTGAGGCTATTGATCTTGTTGTCAGAGGCCTTCTTGATCCAGGTGATGAAGTTCTTGTTGTTGAACCATGCTTCGTATGCTATGCTCCGCTCGTTGAACTCATGGGAGGAGTTCCGGTTTCTGTTCCGACAAGAATAGAAAACAACTTTAAGCTGACTGTTGATGATCTTCGTGATAAAGTGACAGAGCGAACTAAAATTCTTATTCTGCCTTTCCCGAACAATCCAACAGGCGCGATTATGACACGTGAGGATCTTGAGCCTATAGCTGAGTTTCTTCGTGATACAAACATAATCGTCCTGACCGATGAAATATACTCAGAGCTTACTTACGGAAGAGAACATTTCTCAATAATCGAGCTTGAAGGAATGCGTGAGCGTACTGTTTATGTAAACGGTTTTTCAAAGGCTTACGCTATGACCGGATGGAGACTTGGTTATCTTGCCGCTCCGGCACCGATAGTATCACAGATTTCAAAGATCCATCAGTATGGTATCATGTGCAGTCCTTTTATAAGTCAGAACGCTGCAGTTGTAGCGCTTGACTCATGTGATGATGAGGTTGCGAAAATGGTGGGCGAGTATAATGTTCGCCGACGTTTCCTCGTTAGTGAATTCAACAGGCTTGGCCTGACATGCTTTAATCCTGAAGGCGCATTCTATGTTTTCCCGTGTATTAAAAGTACCGGGCTGAGCAGTGAGGAGTTCTGTGAAAGACTGCTGTATGAGAATAAGGTAGCAGCAGTTCCCGGAAGTGCGTTTGGCGAATCCGGAGAAGGCTATATCCGAATCTCCTACGCATATTCGCTCAAGCACCTCATGGAGGCGATGGAACGTATTAAACAGTTCCTTGCAAAGCTCGAGGAGGAAAAGAAATGAAGGTAAAATCAGCTGCTAAGATTAATCTTGCATTAGATGTTGTAGGCAAGCTTAATCATGGATATCATGCGATAGAGAGTGTATTCCAGACTGTTGGGATATATGATGAAGTAACTGTTGAACTAACTGATGATATTAATATAAAAATCAGCTGTGAAGTTCCTGATGAGTTTACGTTAGCTGATCCGATTCCATGTGATGAGCACAATGTTGCCTACAAGGCTGCATATCACTATCTTAATCGTAATGGTGCAGGAAAAGGATGCAGAATACATATCAAAAAAGGAATACCGTCAATGGCGGGTATGGGCGGAGGAAGCTCAGATGCAGCTGCGGTATTATACTGCTTAAAAACACTGATTGGAAAGGATATTCCATCACCAGAGACGATTGGTGCAGATGTTCCGTTTTTCCTTACTGGAGGAACAGCTTATGTATCTGGTATAGGAGAATCTATTGAGCCAATATCAGATTATTCCGGAAGGATACTTGTTATCGCCAAAGGAACAGAAGGAGTTTCCACAGTTGAGGCTTACGGAGCTATTGATTGTCTTAAGAAACCTGTTCATCCTAATACAGACGCTCTTGTTGAGGCTATAAACAATAACCCTGATGAGGCATACAAATACTTCGGTAATCTTTTTGAAGAAGCAGTTCACCTTAAAGGGGTAGAAGATATAGAAAAGAAGATGAATGCATGCGGTGCGCTCAATGCTACGATGACAGGAAGCGGTTCCGCTGTATTTGGCCTTTTTGAATCACATGAAGCTGCTGAAAAGTGTGCTGAAAAGCTTGCTGGTGACGGATATTTCGCAAAAGTATGTGAGACTGTCAGTGATTCGTTTGTTAGAATTGATTGATTTAGTATTTTGAATGAAATACTAATGAGCATTTCCTGATTTGATCTCAAGAAATATGGAATAATTATGTATAAAGCGACTGAGCGATGAGCCTGGTCGCTTTTTTCTATTTCTTGAGAGCAGAGTGAGAATGTTCATCAGCTGTGATAAGCACAAATAATGAAAAAGCTATCTGATAAATAGCAAACAATAGTTAGCAATAGTGATCAAAAAGGTGTATTATAAATACTGTACTGAATTCGGGAGTGAGAAAAAAGTTGCTTTATATCTCCTGAATAGTAATAATCAATAACAGGAGAATTAATATATGGGCTTCAAGGTAATGGGCGTTTCAGCAGGACGCAATGACAGTAACTGTGATATACTCCTTAAGGAGGCACTTCTTGCTTGCCAGGAGCAGGGTGCAGAAATAACAATGATTAATCTTCATGATTATGAGCTTGACGACTGTACAGGCTGTACTTCATGTACAATGGGAATGTCAATGGGCAAACATACAGGATGCGCTCTCGACAAGAAGGATGATAAGAAAAGAATAATGGAAGTTCTTCTAGATCAGGACGCTGTTATCTTTGCCGCTCCTACATTTGCGCTTATGCCATCATCGCTCTACCTTAAGTTCATGCATCGTAATCTTGCTTATGAGACGGCATTTCTCACAAAGATAGGTGCAATACAGCACCGCGACCGTGTCGGAGCTCTTATTGCGGTAGGCGGTTCATCGCGTTCATGGCAGTCTATGACTCTCGAATGCATGCAGGCTTCTACATTCTCGAACAGTTTCAAAATAGTTGACATGTACACTGCTACTATGGTTCCCGCTCCTGCACAGGTACTTTTACATGATGAAAAGCTTGCGAGAGCGAGAGAGATAGGTCAGAACGTTATGAAGGCGCTTAATACGCCTGTAGAAGAGCGTACGTGGCTTGGCGAGCCTGACGCAGGCTGGTGTCCGAACTGCCACAGCAACTGTCTCTGCCTTGGTGAACCTCAGTGGAGAGGTCTGCAGTACCCAATCGAGTGTGCTGTATGCGGAGCAGGAGGAGATCTTGTAAAGACAGATGACGGAAAATGGAAGTTTGTTATTGCCGCAAATGGACTTGAAAGAGACCGTACTTCTGAAGAAGGCAGAGGAGTACACTGTGACGAGATAGCAGATACACAGGGAGGCTTCTTTATGGACCCTCAGAAACGTTCAACAGTTGCTGAAAAGTCCGAAAAATATAAGCAGATAATCTTCAAGGGCATATAAAAAAAATAAGGCAGGTCGGTTGATCTGCCTTATTTTTTTAGGTGAATGTATCATATTAATGAAACGGAACATTTCTATTGAAAAGATCTGCTTCTTGTGCTATAATTATATAGGATTAATGGATTTCCACTAAATATATGATTATCAGGCAGTCCTTAATCCGTATGGGCAGATATGAATTCGCTGTCATTATACAGCGTGAGGACTATCATAACCGTGATAAGTGTTTGGAATTATTTGACTGAGCAGTCGATGTAATTAATGCTACTGACACTGAAACGCAGAGAGATACAGTTTTGTATTATAATAAGCGGAAAAGAAAAATGACATAAAGGAGAACATTTATGTATTATGCCAGCATCGGAATTATTGCGTTGATTGTGCTATGCATCATCAATTTTGAGGCACTCAGAAAGGTTGATAAAACAAGCGAAAATGCTTTGCGCTTGAAATACCGTCAATATCTTATCGCACTGATTGTATTTTTCATCTCTGATATCTTTTGGGGATTTTTCTATGAACAGAGATGGCTGATTCTTACATATTTAGATACATGTATATTTTTTGCTTCTATGGCATTATCCGTTCTTTTCTGGACAAGAGCCGTAGTTGCATTTTCTGGTAAAAAAGACAAAGCCGGGTCACTCCTTATTTGGAGCGGCTGGACTGTATTTACTTTTGAACTTGTTGTTTTATTTGTGAATCTGTTTGTCCCGATTGTCTTCACATTCCGAGAAGACAAAACGTATGTGCCACTTCCCGCAAGATATATCGGATTATTTCTGCAAATGATCCTGTTCCTTGTAACATCTGTCTTCGCAATCGTTATGGCTGTTCGTTCAGAAGGAATGAGTCGTTCTCACGACAGGACAATCAGTATTTCCGGTATTATAATGTCCTTTTTTATTGTAGTACAGATGTTTTTCCCGTTGATGCCGTTTTATTCTATGGGATGCCTTTTCGGTACTTGTCTGATTCACACATTTGTTTACAAAGACAAAGATGTGGAACATAATATGGCAATCAAGCTTGCCAAGCAGAAAGCGTATAAGGACGGACTGACTGGCGTAAAAAACAAACTGGCGTATCTTGAAGCACTGGCAGATCTGGAAACAGAACTAGAAAGCGGTGACTTGATGGAATATGGTGTAGTTGTGTTTGATGTGAACGGGCTGAAAATGATCAATGATACATTAGGACACGAAGCAGGCGATGAATACATTAAAAGCGGATGCAGTATTATCTGCAATCATTTTGACCATAGTCCAGTGTTCCGAATCGGCGGCGATGAATTTGTTGCCATTCTGAAGGGCAGTGATTATGTGAATCGGGAAGCACTTCTGGAATCATTCCGAAATAGAATCATTGATAATCAAGGGAATGGCTTAGTGACTTTAGCGAGCGGCCTTGCCATTTATGATGCTTCAACAGACTGCAGCTACAATGATGTGTTTAAACGTGCTGATGAAGCAATGTATGAACAAAAACGCGCGCTCAAGACGGCTTTGACTAAGATATCTGAATGATATAAGCGTGTGCAATGCCAAATCCAATGGCGGATGTTATGGCATCATCGATTAATAATTAATTTGCGGTTTGTTGAAAAACATGCTGTCAATAGAAAACAGGCAGATACTTTAAATAATGAAGTATCTGCCTTATTTTTAGATGGACTGCATCATATGCAAGATCCTTATATTATCATTGAAACTTTGGTCATAAAGAGGCGCATTTCATGAATAGTATTAATTGGGTAGGAGGCTAACCATTAATTGATAAGCCTCCTACCCAATTATCGCCAATATTCTATTTCCCAAATTTAAAATAATTTTAATTTTGGGATTTTGATAATAAAAGCGTAATATTCTCAGGTTAATTCTTGTACCACCATTTGCATATGGAGCACCACGATGTATGGCTATTACAGTATATTTTGTATTACCATTAGAAGCTTTAGTAACATCATATATTGGAAAAAGACTTATATGTGTTGACAAGTTTTTTGCAAGCAGTCAAACCTGTTCAAATTGCGGGTATGTGAATAAAGGAACCAAGGACCTCAAAATAAGAGCCTGGGATTGTCCTCAATGTGGCACACATCATGACAGAGATGTAAATGCTGCAATAAACATACGGAATGAAGGCATGCGAATAGTTCTCGCATAGCCAATAATACAGAACCGTGGGGCACACGGGGTTAGCTCGCTTATGCTTAGTACATTGGTACTATCGAACAAGAATTGACTGCTCGCCAGTTGGCGAGAGGAAGCCCCTGCCTCTTTAGGCGGTGGGAGGATGTCACTAATATATGATTACTCTAAGTATTTAGCCACAATTCAATCGTCCTATTTGCAGTATTCAGTTATTGCAATGCTCACAAACTCGGCGGTGCCGTTTCCTCCGGCTTTATCGATATTCTGCCTGAATTCATCGTTTGCGGAGTACATCTGTCCGAGAGAAGCGAGTATATTATCGGTGCAATTATAGTAATTCTTAGTTATAACGCTTTGGAGTTTCTGTACCAGATTCTTAACTTCATCATCCTTGACTGACTTATTACGCATTGAACCGAACTCAGCAAAAACGCTCATAAGCTCATTTGCTGCATCAACTTCTTCCTGCTTGTTGCGTGAACAGCTTTTCTTTTCATACTCAGCATATTCCTTGGTGTTACCCCATTCTTTCTTGGCACGGGCAGTGTATTCTTCAATTTTATTTTTGTCAAATGCTTCAAATTGCATATGTTTTCCTCCTTTTATTTTTGTTTCACGGGCGAGTTCTATTATTGCTTCAAGGCGCTGCAGCTTGAGTGTGAGCAGTTCTATCTGCTGATCAAGAGCCCTTTCCCTGTCGAAATCCGGAGCTTCAAGTATGGATTTAATATCATCTAGTGAAAATTCAAGCTCCCGAAAAAGAAGTATCTGCTGTAAACGTTCCAGTGCCGTATCGTCATACAGTCTGTACCCAGCCTCTGTGCGCTTTGAAGGTGACAGCAGTCCTATCTTGTCATAGTATTGCAGAGTGCGTATACTCACTCCTGTTAGCTTGCTGACTTCATTCACTGTTTTCATAGTCCATACCTCCCCGGATGATATCATTATAAACTATAACGTAACGTAAGAGTCAAGGCTTGGAAATGAATTTTGTAATATTATACAAATAACGAATTGCTAATTTATGCAATTATTCTGCTTTCTAATGCCTATAGTTTATGATATAATTAAAAAAACGATCAGGAGGGCTTTCAATGCTTGATTTCATAACCATTAACGAACATAGCAGTATACGTCTCGATGAAGGAAAGATAATCTATTCAGATCCGTACAATATAAGAAACGCAACTCATGATGCTGACATTATACTCATCACACATAGCCATTTTGACCATTATTCGCCTGAGGATATAAGCAAGGTAATGAAATCAGACACCGTTATAGTGTGTCCGATCTCCATGACTGAGCCAAAAGAACTTGGATTGACTGTAAAGCAGGTTACTCCAGGTGATAGCTTTGAAGTTCTCGGTATTAAATTTGAGGCTGTTCCTGCATACAACATCGGGAAGCCATTTCATCCCAAGTCTAACGGCTGGCTTGGCTATATCATAAACAGTCCTAATAATGGACGCATTTACGTAGCGGGAGATACAGACATTACTCCTGAGAACAAGCAGGTTAAATGTGACATTGCACTTGTTCCTGCTGGCGGAACCTTTACTACCGATGCTTTGCAGGCAGCCGAGCTTATCAACACTATCCGACCTAAGTACGCAATTCCTGTTCATTATGGCACGGTTGCAGGTAATCCGGAGGACGGAGATATATTTCGAAAATCTGTTGTAAGCGATGTGAAAGTTGTAATAAAGCTTCAATAACTTGATTGTATCTAAAAGTTTTCATTATTATTTGGATAGAAATTATAAAGCCAAGTCCATGAAAAATTAATTTTGGACTTGGCTTTTTTTCTTCCAACCATTATAATATGCACTTTGCATTTTGTGAACTCGTAGTGGACCGAATGTAAGTAAGCAACAATTAGTTACTCACTTTTTTTATTATTATATTCAATATTTACACCATTTATTAAAAAAATGGGTTGTTTTATGTGTACAAATTGTGATAAATTTAAATTGATATGTTATAGAATCGTTGACCCTAACGAATTTTAAAAAGGGATAATCATCTTCCGTTATGCAGACGGACAGGAAAGAAGGTAATCAGAATGAAACACAAACTTACAAGAGCTGTGACTGCTGTTGTGGCAGCTATAGCCCTAGGTGCGGGAACGTTTCCTGCACTTCCGTCTTCAGTTGCGGCTGGAGCTACCGGAACTGCTGTAAGCAGTATTGGCAAGTCAGATACGATGGCTTACCTCCGTGGAGGAGCTTCAATTGTGAAGGATAATGAACTTGGTTCGGATGTTCTTTCACTAAAAGGCGGTTCTTTCGGAGCAGGTTGGCTTGAGTTGCCTGAGTTGTTCAAGAGCGGATGTGACAAAGGATTCACATTTTCAATGAAGTATCGTCTGAATTCAGACGCAGCAAACTATTCAAGATTATTCCAGTTTGCTACAGTGCCGTTCGGTACAGGTAACTCCTCATCTTATTCGTCACCTGATATCTCCATTGATGTCAAGGACAAGAAGGCTTTTCGCGCAAGCATTTTTGCGGGAACCGGCGACTCAACGCTGAACGATGAAAAGCACCGAGCGATATTCGACCTCAATGCTGCTCCCGACAGCGGCAAGTGGCATGAGCTAATGCTTACCTGCTCGCCGAACGGTGCGACCTATTACATCGACGGAAACAAGGTCGGCTACGAGGCTGAAACCATAGCCGCCACACTGAATAGCCTCTTCTCTGAGAAGGTTCTCGATAAGTACATCTATAATTCGATAGGTCACTCGCTGTACTCCGACAGCGATATCAGCATGGCAGTTGATGACGTGCAGTTTTACGACCAGCCCGTCGGACCGAATTCTGATGCGCTTCCTTTATACTCGTATACATTTGATGGTAATACAGTCACGACTTATGAGGAAGTGTTTACTGAGGAGAATGCAAAATCACGTACAGGCGCAAGTGTTACAAGTCTTCCGTCTTTAACTACGACATCTCCTACGGGAAAACTCGTAACCAAAATCTGGTATGACAATAACGGAAGTTATTATTACTCAGTGAACAAAGCTGGTGGAGAGGCTGTTATCCAGCCATCAAAGATGGGTATTGTTCTGAGTAATGAAGATCTTTCAAGCGGATTCCCGAAGACAGCTCCTGATGCGACTATAACACCGCATGATGAGATATATACAATGCCTTACGGTAAGCATACAACGATCCGTGATCGTTATAATGAACTTCAGTTCCCGCTTGTAAAGGGGAATTCTATATTGACTGTATTCATTCGTATGTATGACGACGGTATCGGTTTACGTTATGCCCTGAACAAGGGAGGAACAATTAAAGAGGAATCAACAGAGATAATCTTTGACGGTAACTCGAAATTCTGGGGCAACTGGCCGAACGCAACATATGAATGGGATATGGTTGAACTTCCTAAGGACAGAGCTAATGAAACAAACGCTACATATTCACTTCCTTACACAGGTGTTCTTGGAAATAACAGCACATGGGTAACAGTGTCAGAGGCGAGTGTCTTCAATGAGGAAAATCCATATTGTGCCGGCTCTGTTCAGTTCCTCGGAAATTACCATAATCTTCGCTTCAAGGGCGGTGTCAAGGTTAGTGGTATTTCCATGAGCAAGGCTTTCCATACACCATGGAGAGCAGTAGTTATTGGAGATACTCTTGATGAGATGTCATCAAGTGATCTTATTCTGAACCTCAATCCTCCTTCGGTAATTGAGGATACAAGCTGGATCCGTCCTGGCAAGACTGCATGGTCATGGTGGAGCAGCGGCGGAGATTCACCGGTTATGTACCATACGCAGAAGGACTATATTGACTTTGCGGCAGACAACGGTTGGGATTTCGTATGTCTCGATTTTGGCTGGGCTCTCTGGGATGACAGTGCGGCAAAGGTCAAGGAATTATGTGAATATGGTGCTGAGAGAGGAATAGGAATTTATCTCTGGTATGGTGTTAACAACACGGGACACAGCGGTTATAAGGATAGTAAAGGAAATCCCGCATATCCATATTACTCACTTCTTGATGAGGCGACTATCGTACGTGAATTCGAGCGTATTCATGGCCTTGGAGTTCAGGGCGTAAAGGTCGATTACTATGAGAGTGACACTCAAGCAACAATGAAGCAGATGTATCTTTGTGCAACTATAGCAGCTAAGAATCATCTGATGGTTCTCTTCCACGGTTGTACAATACCTCGTGGAGAAAGCCGTACTTTCCCGAATGTTGTTTCATATGAAGCTATAAACGGTACAGAGTACTATAAGTGGTTCACAAGTCCTGCTCTTGCCAACCGAGTATCCTATACATTCACACGTAATGTTGTTGGTTCTGCAGACTTTACACCTACAGGTATTCCAGTGTACGGAATTGCTGCAACAGCAGGATTTGCACTAGCTGATGTAGTGACAATTGAATCAGGAATCCAGCACTTTGCTCATTCTGTATATACATATGAAGGAAATCCGGCACTTCCTCTTCTGAATGATGTACCGGTTGCATGGGATGATATGAAGGTGATAGACGGTTATCCGATGCAGTTTAATGTTACGGCAAGAAGAAAAGGTGATGAGTGGTATATCGGAGCATCAACCTTAGCGGCACGTACTATTAATATCAAGCTTTCTGACCTTGTTGGTGACGGTGAGTATAATGCATACATTTTCGGTGATAACGCTAACGGAAGTGCTCTTGAGGTTAAGAAGGTTGAAGGTCTTACTTCCAATGATGTTATTACACAGAAGCTTCTTGCTAATGGTGGTTGTGTAATCAAGATAACCAAGAATGAGATGAAGCTTACTACACCTTATTCTAACTACCGTTTCTATGAAGCAGAGAATGCAAAACTAAATGACGGAGCAAAGCTGACAACAGGCAAGGACGCTAAGTACAGCTCGGGAAGTGCGTACGTCGGATATATAGGCGGAAGCGGAAAAGGCTCTGTATCATTTGATAGTGTCAAGGTCGACAAGGACGGTGAGTATACTCTCCGTATCTATTACATATCAGGCGAGCGCCGCAGTCTCAAGGTAGACGTAAACGGACAGTTTGTGACAAAGCTCGATGATCTGTTCGCAAATTCAGGTGACTGGTCGGGCATACGCGCAGTCAATACAACGGTAAAGCTCAAGGCTGGAAACAATACGATAAAGCTTTACAATGACAGTGGCAACGGCCCGTCAATTGACCGTATTGCAGTCGCAATCCCTCTTGACAAAGTTAAGGGCGATATAAATCTTGACGGAACTGTCAGCGCGGCTGATCTGGTTTGCATGGAAAGATATCTTCTTAAGGCGGAGAAGTTCTCCAAGCAACAGTTTGAAGAAGCTGATCTCGATGGAGACGGCACAGTCGATACATTTGACCTTATACAGCTTAGAAAAATCCTTATAGCTTGATAAGGATTTATGGGAAATATTTACTTTTAGAAGGGGTTTGAATCAACATGAAACTGACAAAGAAAATGCTATCTGTATGCCTTTCGGCCTGCATGATACTGCCGTTAGCCTCGGGGATACCCGGGGCTGACGTAGTGACCACAGTCACGAATGCGGCTGAATATCCGTATGACGATGACATGGTTATGCGTTATGACAGTATGGCCGGAAACATCAATACTAACAATGCATGGAATAATGATGAGTCTTTTTACCGTGCACTTCCTGTTGGAAACGGACGTATAGGAGGTATGGTGTATGGTAATTATCCAGATGAACTCATCGATCTTAATGAGTGTACGGTGTGGAGTTCCGGTCCGAGCAACAATAACAAGCAAGGGGCAGCCTCATATCTTAAACAGGCGCAGGATCTTCTTAAAAGTGGTAAATACAAAGAGGCAAATGACCTTATAGGTAGCAAGATGATAGGCGGTGGAGAAGCCAAGTATCAGATGGTAGGTGGACTTAAACTCTCATTCGGTCATAAGAACGTTACCGGTTATACTCGTCTTCTTGATATGAATGATGCTGTTGCAAGAACAGAGTACACATGCAATGGTGTAAAGTATCTTCGTGAAACATTTGTTAGCCATCCTGATCAGGTAATGGTTACACGTATCACCGCTGACAAGTCAGGTTCAGTATCAATGACTCTCGGTTACGAGAATGTACTTAATGGTGGAGCTTCAGCAGAAGGAAATGATACTCTCGTGGCTAATGGACACGGAAGTGATGATAACTTTGTTAAAGGTGCGGTGTATTTCTCATCCCGTACTAAGGTCATTCCAGAAAAAGGTTCAGTCAGTGCAGGCAATGGAACGCTGAATGTTTCTAATGCTGATTCCGTTCTGATTCTTACATCAGTTCGTACTAATTTTGTTGACTACAAGACATGTAACGGAGACGAAAAGGGCGATGCAAAGGCTGACCTGGCCGCAGCAGAGAAAAAGACTTATGATCAGCTTTACAGTGCTCATAAGGCGGATTATCAGGAATTATTCAAGCGCGTTGATGTTGATCTTGGAGGAGACAGCGCTACTGCTAATTCAAAGACAATTAATTCGCGTATCGGTGAGTTCGGAAGAACTGATGATCCGAAGATGGTAAAGGTACTTTATCAGTATGGACGTTATCTGATGATCAGTGCTTCACGTGATGCTCAGCCGATGAATCTTCAGGGTATCTGGAATAAGTATTCTTCGCCTGCCTGGGGCAGTAAGGCCACAACCAATATCAATTATGAGATGAATTATTGGCCAGCTCTTACGACTAATCTTGAAGAGTGCTTTACTCCGTTTGTAGATAAAGCTATTTCAATGCAGGATGCCGGAAACGAGACAGCTCGTGTTCACTATGGTATTTCAGAAGGTTGGGTACTTCACCATAATACAGATCTTTGGAACAGAACAGCTCCGATCGATGGATCATGGGGACAGTGGCCGGTAGGTGGTGCATGGGTATCGAACATGCTTTATGATGCATACAGGTTCAACCAGAATGATTCATATCTTGAAAAAATCTATCCTACTATCAAGGGAAGTGCATCATTCCTTAATCAACTTATGCAGACTGTCAAGATAGACGGGCAGGATTACTCGGTTATCAATCCAAGTACATCTCCAGAGCTCAATCTGCCTCCTTATAGTGGTCAGAATGAGGCATACTGTGATTATGGTGTAACCATGGATAATGGTATTGCACGTGAGCTATTTAAAGATGTTACAGAAGCATCTGAGATACTCGGTAGGGACGAGACTCTTCGTTCTCAGCTCAACGACAAGCTTACTCTCATAAGACCTGAAATGATAGGTAGCTGGGGACAGCTTCAGGAATGGGCACATGACTGGGATAATCCCAGAGAGACTCACAGACATATTTCTCATATGTATGCTCTTTTCCCTGGATACGAGATCACTCCAACAGATAATCCGACAACTGCAAAAGGTGCTGAGACGTCACTTAACGGACGTGGAGACAGCGGTACAGGCTGGTCTGAAGGCTGGAAGCTTAATTGCTGGGCACGTCTTGAAGATGGAGAGCATGCGTACAAGCTTGTTAAGCTTCTCATATCTCCAGTAGGTAATAACGGCCGACTTTATGACAACCTCTGGGATGCGCATCCTCCGTTTCAGATCGATGGTAACTTTGGATTCACATCAGGTGTTACAGAAATGCTGCTTCAGAGCCACAATGATGTTATCTCACTCCTTCCTGCACTTCCACAGAAATGGAATACAGGACACGCTAATGGTCTTCGCGCACGTGGAAACTTTACAATCAAGGAAATGAGCTGGACAAATGGTTCACTTGATGAAGTAGTTATTCTGTCAGGTTCTGGCGGAGTTTGTACTGTTAGATACGCCGGAGCAACTGTCAGCTTTGATACAGAAGCTGGTCAGGAATACACACTGGATGGATCACTTTCAATAAATGGTTCTGATGAGATGCAGAATCTTGCGCTTGGAAAGAATGTTACCTGTTCCGGTTCTGATGATGATACAGAAGCTGCGTTCGTAGTGGATGGCAAGGACAATACAAAGTGGAGTCATCTTGACGGACTAAGCGGAGAGTGGGTTCAGGTTGACCTTGGTGAAGAAGTAGATATCAGCAGATATGTTATCAAGTTTGCTGGTGTTAAGGAAGATATAAAGTATAATGCTCGAGACTTCAAGCTTGAAGCAAGTACAGACGGAACAAGCTGGAGTGAGATCGATACGGTATATGGTAATACCAAGACTGTTGCTGGTTCAAGTCTGAAGGATGTTTCAGCTAGATATGTTAAGCTTACAATGTTAACATCTACTCAGAGCAATGATGGCGGAGCGAGAGTATATGAGCTTGAACTCTGGGGAGGAAGCGGAAAACCTCCTGTACCAGTTACGGCATTTAAAAAGACTGAGGCTTGCAGCTATCGTTCTAAACACGGTACAGTCCGTAAGGATCATGATGATACAGATCTCGGATATATAACGGATGGTTCATATGTTGTATACAAGAATATGGACTTTGAGACTGGCGCACAGGGATTCCGTGTAAATGCGGCAAGTGAGTCAGCTGGCGGAAGTATAGAGATTCGTGTCGGAGGAGTCAATGGTACTCTTTTAGGTACATGTGATATAACAGGAACTGACGGATGGACTGAGTTCAAGGAATTTGAATGCAAGACCAAACAGTGTACTGGTGTTAATGATGTCTATCTTGTATTTACCGGAACAGAGGACTTCCTCTTCAATGTGGCTGATTTCAGCTTCTACGGTATAAAGGGAGATATCGATGGAGACAGAGTTGTCGATACTTTTGACCTCATACTAGGACGTCAGGCTCTGACAGGAAAAGCAGAACTTGAAGGTCTGGCAAAATCTAATGCTGATATTGACCCGGATGAAAAAATCAGCATAAATGATATGGTGCTTCTTCAGAAATATCTGCTTGGAAGCAGTAAAAAACTATAATACATCAAAAACGGCTCCTTACTCAGTAAGGAGCCGTTCCTATGAAAAAATACCCGTTCTCGGATCTGAGAACGGGTATTATAATTTTAAAATGATTATTCAACAGGAACGATCCAGCCGAATGTATCCTCGATCTTGCCCCACTGGATACCAGTCATTGTATCATAGAGCATCTGAGAAATCTTGCCGATCTTGTTGCCGTTGATTTCCATTACCTTGTCGTTCCACTTGAGGTGACCAACAGGGGAGATAACAGCAGCTGTACCTGTACCGAATACCTCATCGAGCTTGCCGGCATCATAAGCATCAGCGATTTCCTGGATGTCGATGCGTCTTTCTTCAACTGTCAGGCCTTTGCTCTTGCAAACTTCGATAGCGGACTTTCTTGTAATACCAGGAAGGATAGAACCCTGGAGCATAGGAGTAACAACCTTGCCGTCGATAACAAAGAAGATGTTCATAGCACCAACTTCCTCAATGTACTTCTGCTCAACGCCGTCGAGCCAGAGAACCTGTGAGTAGTTCTGCTTGTGAGCTTCATCCTGTCCGATAAGAGAAGCAGCGTAGTTACCGCCAGTCTTTGCAAATCCCATACCGCCTCTTACAGCGCGGACATACTTGCTCTCAACGTAGATGTTAACAGGATTGAGACCACTCTCGTAGTATGCACCTGAAGGTGAGAGGATGATTATGAAGAGGTACTGAGCACCTGGCTTAACACCGAGGAAAGGATCAACTGCGATGATGAAAGGACGGATGTAGAGTGACTCGCCTTCCTTTGAAGGTACCCAGTCCTTCTCGATCTTGAGAAGTTCCATAAGGCAGTTAAGAGCAAGATCCTCAGGGAGCTCAGGAATAACAAGTCTTTCGTTGGATTTGTTGAGTCTCTTGAAGTTCTCCTCAGGACGGAAGAGCTGTACCCTGCCTTCAGCGGTGCGGTAAGCCTTCATACCTTCAAATACTTCCTGACCGTAGTGAAGACACATAGCGGCAGGTGAGAGCTCGATAGGAGCGTATGGCTTGATCTCAGGATCGTGCCAGCCCTGACCTTCATCATAAGGCATTACGAGCATATAATCTGTGAAGATGTGACCAAAGCCGAGCTTGTCACCAGGCTGTGGCTTAGCCTTAAGAGATGCTGCTTTTGTAAATTTGATTTCCATTTTATACAACCTTCTTTGATATATTTTCCTCGTTCATCTTTGAACGATGGAATTATGATAAACTTAGTTAGCAGAGAAGTATTTCTTCTCGTAGATTTTCTTGCAGACGATAACGGTTGCTGTTGCCGCAGCACCTACTGCCACGACTGCGCCGGTAATTGAAACTGCAAGGATGATTTTGGTCTTCTTATCCATAATATTCCTCCTCTATGGGATATTGGATTGCGCCAATAATAATTATAACATATTTTGTATTTGTTTTCCATAGCTAATAACTGAAAATCTGTACAAAAAAGTCTGCTAAGATTTGTTGATACTGCTAATTTGAAGATGAAGAGAAAAATGCTGGCTCAGTCATCAAATGTTCGGATCCTCAGTGTAGCACCAAGGCTTTCGCATACCTTTTTCGAGGCATCTATCTGTTCCTGTGGGATTACATCAACAATCGACATAATTATTTCTGCCTGTCCTGTTTTTACACAGTCAGATGTGAATTTCTGCATTGCTTCCCAGGCATTGTCAAATTTGGGTCGAGTTACAGCCATATATTCATCCTTGGTCCCTGCGTTGAGGCTGACTGATACTGTGTCCATGACCGCACAGAGTTCACCTGCAACACTTCTTCCGTTTACAAGGTCGCCCAGACCATTTGTGTTGATCCTGAGTTTAGGGCGGTCTGGAATCATTCTGAGAGCCTTAGCAACGACTACAACATCGTTGATCCTTTCAGTAGGCTCGCCGTATCCGCAGAATACAATTTCATCATACTTAGTGAGATTGCGTTTTGCAAGGTCATCAAATATCTCACTGAATGAAGGCTCATGCTCGAGCCACAGAGGATCTGATCCATACGCTCCGTCCGCATGAGTACGGATACAAAATGTGCATGCACACGGGCATTTATTTGTAAGGTTTATGTATAGATTATTTCCAACTTCATAGGAAATGGTCATTGCCTTTTTCATTTATTTATCTTCTCCGATCTTGAAATCAGTTATTGTAAGTCCGCATGGCAGAGTTCCGCTGTTTATGGATGCGGCGAGCTCGTTGGCAGATTCTACAGTAAAATCACCGGATATAATTGCCTCTCCGTTGGTTATTGCAGTATTGACTGTAGGAGCGGATATCATATCATTGTCGTACCAGATTGATATCGGTGTGTCCGTTCCCGCAAGTTCTTCTGTAGCTGCAGCGAATTTATCCCTTCCGATGTCGCTCATTTTTACGTTCACTACATATGTCGGACCAAGATCAGTTGACATCATACCAGCCCATGCGGTAGCTATGTCAGTATTCTGGAGAAGTATCTCTCCTGACGGGATAGTCTGACCATCGGAGTCAGTTGCGGTTTCAGTTCCTTTTCTGAAGGTGAGTTCACCATGTCTGCACAGAGTTTCAAGTGATCTTTCATCCCAGTTTTCAGGACGGTTGAACTCGATGACTGATGTTTCCGGGTCTGGATAAGAAATGCTGCTTTCAAGCTCTGGATATTCTAACATGAGCCTGTACTCTGCGATCTGGGTACAGTCAGTTATCAAAGTACTGACCTCGGCCTGGAGCGTTATACTGCTGTCATACCCCTTGGGTGGCTCAGAAGCATCAACATTTACGTTGCATCCGCTAAGAAGTATTGCAACAATGGGGATAATTGAAATTTTCTTATTCATATTCATCTCCTTAGTCTATGTAGATACGGGGTACTCGCTTTGATATGCCGCATACGACCTCGTAACCGATAGTTCCGTAGATCTGTGCGAGCTCATCAGCAGTGATGATATCATTGCCTTCTCTGCCGATGAGGGTAACAATATCGCCGGCCATAGCTTCAGGAACTCCGCTTACATCTATCATCAGCTGGTCCATGCAGACTCTTCCGACTATTTTGCAGCGCTTCCCATGAACAAGAATTTCTCCCTTTCCTGAAAGAAGACGTGAATAACCGTCTGCGTATCCGATTGTTATGGTAGCTATGCGCATTTCGCGGCCTGCTACAAATGTTCTTCCGTAACTGATGCAGTCACCGCTCTTTACTGTTTTTACGTGAGATATAACAGCTTTAAGTTCCATTACTGGAGCCAGTCCCTCCGGAATGTCAAGGCTGATATCAGGATGCAGACCATAGAGTATAATGCCTGCTCGGCTGAGAGTGCTTTGTGAGGTGTTCCTGTAACAGGTTGCTGCGCTGTTCATAAAATGACAGTGCTTAAGCTTTATGCCACGACTGATAAGTTCATTGTAAGTATCAAGAATAAAATTCTGCTGTTTGTCTGTATAAGAGACATTGTCGGGATCATCGCTGTCTGCGACTGCAAAATGTGTATATATTCCTTCGACTGAAAGCTTGTTTATCTTCATCATCTCAGCGATTTCATCTGCGCATTCGGATGGGGTATCATGTTTCAGTCCGATTCGCCCCATGCCAGTGTCAATCTTAATGTGACAACGTATCGAGGCAGGGGAATTCTGAGCGAGAGCCTGTGCGTACTCAGTTGAGACAACACCTTGAATAATATTATACATGGATATTTCATGCGCATATTCAGGTGGGGTATAACCAAGTATCAGTATCTCAGCGTTCGGAGCATAGTTCCTGACAGCGATGGCTTCGTCGAGATTTGATACAGCAAAATAGTTTATTCCACAGTCCTGTGCTAGTGTGCGGACTATATGCGCATCACCGTGACCATATGCGTCGGCCTTAACAACCGCCATGATCTCGGTCGGCTGTGAATTGAGTCCTTTGATTATTTCTACATTTTTTCTGAGCTGAGAGAGTGATACCTCCGCCCAAGCCCTTTTAAGATATGGTTTCATGATTTACATATCCTTTCTTTCTGAGAAACAGACTATTTTGTATTTGCGCCTGTTGCATTTTGCATAAATATATGATATAATATTCAATATTGACATAATCGGACATGCACTGATTATTCATCAGAAATTCAGAATGAATAATTGAAGAGCAAATGTGAATAAAATGTCTTCGAAATAATGATAATTGTAGCACGGAAAAACTGAGAAATTCTCAACAATGTTTTCAACATTAAGAATGATGCTACTTTCCCATTATACCACAAATGCAGAATATTTCAAGTACTGCAGACATTTTTTTCTGTATATATATAGACGGAAAATTGCAGGCTTTGCACATCATATTGTGAAAATGGCGATTTTTCGTGAACACGTGTTCGCTTTCAACAGACTGTTGAATCAAGTGTTAAAACGCTTGTTCTATACCCATTTCGCTGTTGAAAAGTTGAAAAACTGTATGTATGGATTTTACGTTGTTTGCAGATAAGGTCGAATTTGAAAGATGAATTTTATTCACTTTACGGTGAATAATTTTATTCGTCACTTATACGAATAGTTGACTCGGGTGTCAAATCGAAAGGAGAAACATAAATCATGTCAAAGAATCAGAAAGTCGGAAGCATTGCTGTTCCATATCTCATTACGATATTCATCGGTATCCTGATTTTAGGCGGAGGAACTTTTGCCCTCCTGCGTCATCTGGGGGTTATCGATGGAAAGAAGGAACTTTCAGAGCCGCCTCCGAAGCAGGTTGTTACTACAACATATGAGGATAATCATACAATCCTTTTCATTCTTGACGAGCCCGATAAGAAGTGTTCTACAACTTTTATGCTTCTGCGTTCTATTCCAAAGGACAAGAAGCTGATATTTGTATGCATCCCTTCAAATACAATCGCACTTATTGATGGTGAGCAGAAGGGAATCAAATCCTGCTATGAGCAGGGTGGATCAAGTGAAGCGGTTTCATTTACTGAGAAAGTCTTTGGCATTACAGTCGATAAGTATATGAAGCTCAATTCAGAAGCATTTGTTAAGATCTGTGATATCATGGGCGGTGTAACTTATCCTATCGCAGATGATATTGCTGGTTTTAACGGTGATGGTTCTGAGCAGTACCTCAATTCAGAACAGATCGATAAGCTTGTTACTTATGCTTTGTTCAACGGCGGAGAGAATGAGCGTGCAAGTACTGCCAGCGCTCTTATGAAGAACATGGTCAACCAGTCTGATCTTGTCCGTGTTTCAGATAGCTTTGACAACAGCTTCAACAGCCTTGTAAACATGACTGAGACTGATATCACAGCAGTTGATTACAAGAAGCATAAGGTTGCTATCAAGACAATGCTTGAAAGAGGCGACGGAAATTCAATAGCATCATTTTACCCACTGGACGGTATGGATGCAGATTCTGATTTCATTATTGCTCAGGGAACAATTAACGATTTTAAGGATAGATACTATACACAGTACGAATCAAAGTAATGAATAACATTTTTGATACACACGCTCATTATGCCGACAGTGCCTTTGATGAGGACAGAGAAAATGTTCTCGCTGAGTTGCCTGAAAAGGGTGTAAAGTATGTTATGCTTGCATCCTCAGGAGTAGGGGATACTGTTGAGAATGCTTCTATTGCATCACAATATGATTATATCTATGCTGCTTCAGGAATACATCCAGAGAGTATTGACACAAATCCAGCTGACTACTTATCAATTGTAAGCAATACAGTAAAGTCAAATCCGAAAGTCAGAGCCATTGGTGAGATTGGTCTTGACTATCATTATGACGGATATGACCGTGAAAAGCAGCTTGTCTTATTTGAAGAACAGATTGTACTGGCCAAAGAACTAGGCCTTCCGATAATTGTACACAGTCGTGATGCGGCTGAGGATACAATGGATCTTCTGAAAAAGCATCGCCCTGAAGGTGTTGTTCACTGTTTCTCATATTCTGCAGAAATTGCCAGAGAAGTAGTTAAACTTGGAATGTATGTCGGATTTACTGGTGTTATCACTTTCAAGAACGCTAAAAAACCTTGTAAAGCTCTTGCGGAAGTACCCATAGACAGACTTCTGCTCGAGACTGATTGCCCATATATGGCTCCGGAGCCTTTCAGAGGCAGACGGTGTGACAGTTCATTAATAGCTTACACAGCTCAGGCAGCAGCTTCCATAAAGGGATTGGATGCTCAGGAACTGCTTGATATTACTTGCGAGAATGCAAAGAGATTCTATTCAATTTAAAGAGGTCATGTATGTTTTACTGCTGTGGTATAACTGAAAAAGGTATAATGCCTCATAATGAAGATGCTCTTTTAGTAGGCAGAAACGTTCTGACCGACGGCAGACTGGAGCATAAATTGTCTGCACCGTTTATTGCTGCAGTTTCTGATGGAGTATCCGGAGAAAATGCGGGAGAGCTTGCATCACGTATGTGCCTTGAGATGGTACGTGATGTCACTGATTACCGTAAAGGTGAGCTTAAAGCTGGTCTTATGGAGATTCATCGCAGTCTTGCTGATTACAGTGAAGACGATCCTGACAGCAGGAATATGCAGACTACACTTTGTGGAATTGCTGTTGCAGATGAAAATACAGTAATGGCTTTCAATGTGGGCGATTCACGTCTCTATCGTTTTCGTTCCGGACGTATCCGTCAGTTGTCGCGTGATCAGTCACTTGTTCAGCTTTTGTATGAAGGTGGCTCTATTACTCAGGAGGAACGCAAGACTCATATACACAGGAATATTATATTTCCCGCGTTCGGAAATGTTAAGACTGATCCGATCATAGAAGTTGAAGAGATAGAGGGAGGCATGGAGTACGGTGATGTGCTCATGCTTTGCAGTGACGGATTGTCAGATTATCTTTCTGCTTATGATATACAGGAAATAATGGAACTCCCGAAAAGCCTTCCTAAACGTCTGGATATGCTTGTTAAGGAGGCACTTCTTCGCGGAGGAACGGATAATATTACTGTTGCCGCAGTAGTGTATGAGTATGAAGAATGAAGTTCTGAGTAAGTTAAAAATGTGATTATTTCTTAAGATTTGTTTCTGAATGATATTTATAAGAAGATTAGGGAGACTTTGTGGTCTCCCTTTTTGTTACAGTATAAAGCAGATCAGTCCTGAACAGCCATCGTTTATGACCCTTTCAAGTGTCTCCTGCAGTTTCATTCGTGCGTCTACCGGCATCTTGTAAAGCTTGTTATGGAGGCCTTCATTAACGAGTTCGTGAAGAGATTTTCCGAATATATTGCTTTCCCAGATCTTTTTCGGATCGTCGTTAAATCCGTCGAGAAGATACATAACAAGCTCTTCTGACTGCCTTTCTGTTCCAACTATCGGTGAAACGGTTGTGTTGATGTTTGCCTTCATCAGATGTATTGAAGGGGCTGAAGCCTTTAATCTTACGCCATATTTGCCGCCTTGTTTAATTATCTTTGGTTCTTCAAGAGAGAGTTCTTCAAGTTCAGGCATTACTATTCCATATCCGGGTGCTTCAACTTCTTCAAGAGCCGGAGCGATTCTTTCGTATTTCCTTCGTATATCGTTCAGTTCCATGAGTAATGGCATAAGGTCGCTTTCACTTTCAAGCTCAATACCAGTTGCCTCTCCAAGTATTTTGTAAAACAGGCTGCTGTCAAGATCTGCAGAGATAGTGACTGAGCCTTTGCCAAGGTCAATAGATGAAACGGATGCACTTAAAATATGTGGACATTCTGCGATAGCTTCGGCAGTCAGAGAGGCTTCACGGACTAGTTTCACATCCTTTGCCGCTTCGCGGATACAGTCAAGGATTTCACTTTTAAGCCAGTGTCCCTTCTCAAGTGTGTTTATCCATCGAGAAGTTCGTATGTTAATCTCTTTAACAGGAAAGGAGTATAGTATCTCGCGGATCATTTCACATATGTTATTCTCATCAAGGTCGAGACAGTTGACTGGTATAACCTTTGCGTCGTATCTGTCAGACAGTTCGGCGGCGAGGGCTTTTGTTTCCGCTGAATTCGGTGTTGCTGTGTTAAGGACGACTATAAATGGCTTTCCTATACTCCTGAGTTCACGTATTACTCTTTCCTCGCATTCTTCATATTCATTTCTTGGAATATCTGAAATTGAACCATCAGTTGTTACTACAAGACCTATGGTCGAGTGATCGGTAATAACTTTTTGTGTTCCGATTTCAGCAGCCATATTGAATGGAATTTCTTCGTCAAACCATGAAGTCATGACCATGCGAGGCTGTTCATTTTCTATGTAACCGACCGCGCTTGGTACGATGTATCCGACACAGTCGATAAGACGAACATTGAATGTTGCTCCGTTTCCAAGACTTATCTCTACTGCTTCTTCCGGTATGAACTTAGGTTCGGTGGTCATGATAGTTTTTCCTGCAGCTGACTGCGGCAGTTCATCCAGAGCTCTTTCCCTGACGAATTCACTTTTGATATTCGGGATAACCAGCGATTCCATAAACCTTTTGATGAATGTTGATTTGCCGGTTCGCACAGGGCCTACAACGCCAATATAAATATCGCCGCCTGTACGTTCAGCGATACTTGAATAAATGTCTTTAGCCATAGTATGCTCCTTTATATGAATTATTCTTTTATTGGTATAAGCAGCATTCTGCCATTTTCTAATTTTTCATTCATCAGATCATTTTCTTCCATAATAGCAGAAGCATCTGTGCTGTATCGCTTCGCGATGTCCCAGACTTCTTCGTTTTCTACGCCAAAATAGAGCTTTATCGCATAATCTCCATCGCGCTGCTTCTTAACAGAATTGTCAACTGTAATTGCTGTTACGGCACGTATGGTAGCTGAGTTACCGGCTTTAATTTTCAGTGGAATATCTGCTTTGGCTGTTAGGATTCCTTCCGGTGAAATGTTGTATGAGACACTTGCTCCGGCAAATTCGGTTGAAATCACAGCACCCGTCAGATCGTCACCTATCTCGATCTGTACTTCAAACGCTTCATCTCTGTCCGGCATTATCATCATTCCGGAAGCATCTTTTGCTGCTATTGAGTAGGTCAGCATTCCTGTTATCATTACTGACCTGCCATCTTCGCTGAGTCGTGTGTTGATATTTTTAGGAGTACACCACAATGCATATATTTCTGCCGGAACAGAATAACCCTCAGCGATTTTGGCGGAGTGACGGAAGTTATCGCAGTATACTTCAGGGAGCTGTTGAGCCTGAATGTCAGAATACTCTACATCACATGGATATATGGTGGAATACGCATCTACAGCAACCATGATATCTGAAGTTTTGACAGCATCGCACATTATTCGTATTTCAGGTTCACATTTAAGTTTGCGGTTTTCACCTTCCTTGTCGGTTATCGGAGTTATTTCAAAGCTTATTATCTCTGCACTGATTATTGATACATAAGATTCGTCGAGACCTTCCATATCAAGTATCTGACTGAAAGGAATAGAAAAACTGAGCGGTTCAAGAGAATAGTTTCCTTCGCTGCTGCAAGAGTAGAGAATATCAGCCTTAACCTCTCCTTTAGCAAGAAGTTTTCCGGATACGATTTTTTTCTCACATTCTGATATGGTGAAGTTCCGGAAAATAATATCTATAACAGGAGGCTGTGCAGCAGAAAGTGGTATCTCTTCGGATAGTTGCACATTTTTTACAGCGTTAATCTTATTTGCGGCATATTGTATCTGTGTCTTTTTAAGCTGAATATTCATACCGAATGCATCACTGATAACTTCCTGTGAGCGTTCTCCTTTTACGTTTATCCGTACCGATACTGCGCCTCTTACATCAAGTCGTCGTTTGTTTACAGCACGGAAGTTTATATGATCTGATTTGGCAGTGATTGTTACATCAGGAGTATCAATGCTTCTTCCAAGTTCAACTGTCTTGGAATAGTCCTGTTTCTGAACTACACATCTTAGTTCTGAACCATTTTCTCCGCAATAGAGAAGGCGTATTTCACAGCTTAGTTCATAGGTAAGGCGGTCTCCGTTCACCGACCAGTCTGATATAACTGGAATAACGTTACATCGTATAAGTCTTACAATGTCCGGGTAATAATCAGGCAGGATATAATCCAGTTCGATACCTTGTTCCTGAATGCCGTTGTATATGATCTCTTCAGCTGGTACAGCTTCTCTGTTAAGTTTGAATTCCATATATTGACCTCCTTGAAAAAATGCTTTGTATCATTATATTCAAGCGTAAGTACAAGTATGCCAATCAATGTTACTTGGCTTAATATTGCACAAAATTCAAAGGCGGACAGGCTGTTTTTTTATGGTATCGCCGGTTAATGTTTAGAAAGTGTAAACTTTCATATCCAACTGTTTACTTTTGCTGCTAAAAGGGTTAAAGTATATATTGTATTTTTATTTTTGGAGGATAACAGCAATGAGAAAACAGCTTATAGGCAAAGCGGTTTCCGCATTCATGACGGGCGTTATCGCAGTGGGAAGCACTGCTCCTGCATTTCTGTCACCATACACGGCAATGGCAGGACAACAGCTTGGTCAGACTGACTTCGATGAGGGTGTAGGTCTGCCATGGCATATCTGCGAATCTGCCCCTGGTGAAATGGATTTTGAGATCGACAACGGAGTTTATAAGATCACTATCGTCAATCCGGGCGGAGCTTCACAGGGCGGTGAAGACAGATGGGATTGTCAGTTCCGTCATCGCGGACTGAAGATTGTATCCGGTCATCAGTACAAGGTAAGTTATGAGATAACCGCATCAAATAGCGGTAAGTATTACACCAAGATCGGTAATCTTGATGGAAATGTTGAGATTTGGCACAATATGTCCACAGGTGACGGCGACTTTAACAATACGTGGGATCCGATACAGATAAGCGCTAATGAGACCAAGAAGGTAGAGGTAACATTTACCCCTTCACAGTCTATGGAAGTTGCGGAGTGGGCATTCCATCTCGGCGGTGATGGTCAGTATACTCCAGGCGGATGTTTTCCTGCAGGTACTGTAATAACCTTTGACAACATGTCGCTCATAGATCTTTCAGGAGATGAAAACGATTATATTCAGCCTGAGAAATGGCAGCGTGCTGATATAATGACTAACCAGGTCGGTTATTTTACAGATCATGCCAAGAGAGCTACTCTTCTCTGTGATGACAAGAAGAGCGTAAAGTTTGATGTTGTCAACGAAAGCGGAAAGAAAGTTTACTCTGGTAAGAGTGAATATTTTGGTTATGATAATGATTCTGATGATACAGTTCATGTAATTGATTTCTCTGATCTTGATAAGGCAGGAACATATCATATCGAAGCGGAGAACGGAGCAGTTAGCCGTGACTTTAGTGTCGGCGGCAGTGAAACATATTCAAGCATGCTTTATGACTCGCTTAATTATTTCTATCAGAACCGAAGCGGTATAGATATTGAAGCTTCCCTCATAACATCAGGTGATGCGAACGCACTTGCACGTAAGGCAGGACATCCTAAGGATATGGCTGAGATCGAGCATACCTGGGGTTATTCAGCTACAAGCGGAAGCATTGATGTTACCGGTGGTTGGTATGATGCAGGAGATCATGGAAAATATGTTGTTAATGGTGGATTCTCATTATGGATGATGCAGAATCAGTATGAGACCGCAGTAAAGTATGGTTTTGCTGACAAGTATGCTGACGGTACAATGAACATTCCGGAAAACACTAACGGTTATCCTGATCTTCTTGATGAAGCACGCTGGGAAATGGACTGGATGTTCAGCATGATCGTTGATAACGGTGAGTACAAGGATATGGTTTATCACAAGGCTCACGATGAAAAGTGGACTGCTCTCGGTATTGCTCCTGCAGATGACACAATGAAGCGTATTGTAAAGCCACCTACGACAGCTGCAACTTTAAATTTCGCAGCATGTGCAGCTCAGTCTGCTCGTCTGTGGAAGGGAATAGATGACAGCTTCTCAAAGAAATGTCTGGAGGCTGCGGAGAAGTGCTATGAAGCTGCTAAGAAGCATCCTTCCATGTTTGCGCCTCTTGATGAATCAGTCGGAGGTGGAGCTTATGGTGATGATGATGTAACAGATGAGTTCTGCTGGGCTGCTACTGAGCTTTTCATCAGCACTGGAAATGAAGACTATTATGATGATATTCAGGAAAACAAATTCTTCCTCTCTGTTCCAAGTTCGCTCGGAGGAGGAGAGAGCGTCAATACAGTCGGCAGCATGGACTGGGGCAATACAGCAGCATGCGGTACACTCAGTGCGGCACTCAATCCAGATGCTTTTGACAAAGGCGATGTTGAGATAATTAAGGATGCTGTTACAGAGGCTGCTGACAGTTTCATAGATGTTGAGAAGTCACAGGGATATGGATTGCCTTATGGCGTAAGTAAGCTTGCATATAACGATTCTGATGAGGGATATGTATGGGGAAGCAATTCCTTTGTTACTGATAATTCCATAGTGCTTGCATTTGCTTATCTTCTCACTAATGATGATAAGTATATGGATGGCGTTATCGGTGGTATAGACTACATACTCGGACGTAACGCTATGGATTATTCATATGTTACCGGATACGGTACTCACACAACTGAGTATCCACATCATCGTTACTGGTCATGGCTGATTGATGACAGTTTCCCTAAGGCTCCATGTGGAGTAATGGCTGGTGGTCCTAATTCCGGAATGCAGGATCCATGGGTACAGGGAAGCGGATGGAAGAAAGGACAGATAGCTCCGCAGAAGTGCTATCTTGATCATATAGAAGCTTGGTGTGTAAATGAATGCACTATCAACTGGAACGCATCTCTTGCATGGGTAGCTGGTTTCCTTGCTGAGGAGAATGGCGGTATCGTTGTTGGCGAAACAGGACGTTCAGAGGGAATAGTCAACGACGGCGGCAAGGGTGAATCTAATGCCAAGGTTACAACTGCTAAGACAGATAAGAGTGGTAAGCCTGTTACGACTACAAAGGCTAAGACAGTCAAGGAAGATGATGAATCCAAGAAGAGCGGGTCTGCTGTATGGATCGCTATCGCAGCAATTGTAGCTATCGTAGCAATTGCGGGAGTCATATTCTCAATTGCACTTATGATATTCATATACAAAATGGTCAAGCTGAAATCAGAAAAGGGGACTGGCTTGACAGATAAAATTGATAAAAAGTAAAAGAAGCGGTCAAGGTCTTTATTCCTTGACCGCTTCTTTTTATTCACAATCGCTCATCGTGTTACCAGACTTGCTTTCGTGGTCTGACTCGGAGGAATGTGTGCTTGACTGCTTGTGCTGGTCATTTTCGATGTCAATACTGTGCTTTTTCTTGCTCATATTGTTTCACCTTCTCGGATTTATTGGACTGTGTCCTGAGGATAGTATGAGCAGGAATTTCTTGATTATTCAGAGAGGTCGAGCGTAAATTCGGTGATGTAGCCGAAGCTTCTGTGACCGTACTGGTCATCGAATTCGATAGAACCGTTTTCGTTGGACTGGCAGTTCTTGTCGCCGACCTTTATCGTCAGCGTCTTTGAATCAGTCGATACGCACGCGCTAGCCCATTCACCGTCTGGCATATCAATGGGATTAATCGGCAGACCTTCGATATAGTTGCCGTCGTCATCGAATACGAATATGAGCGGATGTACAGAGTGGATTTTACCGTCCTCTGTGCCGTTCATTATCTCCTCGTTCAATGCGATATCATAGCTTTCGGGATAACCGCTGTGGCAGAGCATCATAGCGGGTGAAATGCTGTATATCGTGAAGTAGAAGCCGTCCTTTTCGGCGGTCTTATTTATCTGGCGGACAAGGCTCGTATCGGCAGTGACATTTTCGCTGAGTTGAAGTTGCCCGTCATCGTGACCGTTCGTTATTTCGTAATTATAAGGATGCTCGGGGTCATCATGGTTAATTATTTCGTTTGAGGCGATACGGTTTATTTTTACAGATACCTCAGCTGTGTCATCAAATCGTACTTCATACGGGAGTATGCACGTCATACTGCCCGTGAAGCTGTTGCTCTCTCCCTCGTCGATAACAAACGAGCCGCCCCAGTCGGGACCTCTGTCAAGACCGTCATAGCATTTGGGAGATATCTGCTCGCCGTTTATCTCAATATTTGCTGTGAAAACAAGTGAGCTGAATCCTTCCACATTGCCGTTTGTCATTTCGCCTGTGAAGCCGAGTATCATCTCCATGCCGTCGTAGTAGGCGCTGTCGAGGTCAACGCTGAATTTATCGTTTTCAGCGTGGCTGACCTCTTCGAACTTGACAGCGTGCGGAGCTATCTTGTCGTATTCGTTGCGGTCGAATTTGTCTATAGGTCCGACGTAGCCATTTTCGTAGGAGATAGTCCTGTCGCGCTTATCGGAAAGCTTGTCAAACGCACCGAGCTTAGACGCTGCTGCAACAGTACCTCCACATGCCGCAACCACCGCGACCGATATCGTCGCGATGACCTTGCCCATAGGTCTGTGTTTTATTCTTTTTCTGTTATGTTCGCTTCTCATGTTCATTACCTCATCCCTACACCTGTCACTCGGATAGATGCGGTCTGTTACCTTTTTATAATCGTTCATATTCATATGCACATCTCCTCGCCTAAAGATTTTTTCAGGAGCTTCCGCGCCCTGTAGAGCTGAGTCTGAACGGCAGTTTCACTCTTGCCGATTATTTTAGCGGTCTCCGTCACGGTGTACCCCTCATAGTAGTAGAGATGTATAACTATTCTGTACTTCGGAGGAAGCTCCATGACTGCGTGGTATACCGCACTTTCTTCTGGAGTTTCATACACTAGCTTTGCTTCGTCGAGTGGTACCGAGTTGTAAAAAAAACGATATCTTGCCGAGCGGAACATATCTCTGCATTTGTTTGCTGCTACTCTAATTAACCAGGCCTTTTCAGTTTTGTCGTCGGGAAAACTGATGTCGGACTGAAATCGTTTGATGAATGTTTCCTGTGTTATGTCCTCGGCGTCAGCTGAGTTCCTGCAGTATGCGAATGCTGCACGATATATGGCACTGCTGTATTTGTCGTATATAAGTGCCATTTGATAATCATTCACGGTTCAACCTCCTTTCTTTTTCTGTATGTAGAAGCGCTTCTATAATATAAACGATTCTAAGGAAGAATATATCACACAAAAAATCGACTCTCCAAATATTTTTTGGAGAGCCGTTTTTCTGTTATTGAATAACATTTATGAATTTGAGCCAGAATTTACGTCTAGCACTGGATTTGTCATAAAGATTCTTAGCGAATGAATTGACAAATTTCATATGAGCGTCAACTTCTGATTTGTCAGGAACATCTTCAGAGAAGGCTGCACGTAGAGCTGCGTCAGTGCAGGAAGTGAAGCTTCCCTCGGGGAAGAGTTTACCTCCAAGTGCTTTGTCGACCTTAGCTGCAAATTCCAATCGTGATTCACCTTCAGATTTAATATCCATGATATCAAGAAGTTTCTCAGCGTATCCGTAGATATATCTCATACGTTTTTCCGGCTCATTCGAGCTGATCCGTTTCTGCCTGATACGCAGTATCAGAATTCTTCTGAGAATGAACGCTGCTATGAATGCTGCTGCGAGAAGTATCGTATATATCGTGTATTTCACTGCAGGAGGAATAGTTATATGATGAAGTTTGCTTCCTCCTCCATGACCAAAGCCTCCGGTTGAAGCAACGGTTGTTGAAGCACTTGTGACTAAAGCAGTTGTTGTCGCTGAAGTATTTGTTGTGTTAGTGTTCTGAGTAGGACGTGTGCGCGTTTCATCAGATGAAGTAGTTGAGGTTACGGCGGTTGTTGTAGTTGTATTTGTAATGCTTGGATCAGCCGTAGTTGTAGGTGTGGTATCTATAGACTGCTGTGAATATCCAGCTGTAAATTCATATGGAACCCATCCATATCCGCTGAGATAGACTTCAACCCAGGCGTGACTGCGGTTATCCTTGACATCTATAGTATAGCTGTGAAGAGTAGGATTCAGGTTATCTTCATTGAAATCATCTCCGACAATAACATAGCCTGTTGCATATCGTGCTGGAATTCCGGCCATTCTTGCGAGAATTACACCGGTTGATGCATAGTGAGTGCAGTAACCCTTATGATTCTCAAAAAGGAAATAGTTTATGAAGTCTCGGTTTCCGGGAGTCCTTCCAGGAGTTAGTGAGTACTCAACCATAGAGCTGACTTTATCTTTGAGAGCATCAAGGCGATCTATCTGTTGTTTAGCCGTTAGCTTTTTAGAGTCGTCACTGAGCAGAGGGGAAAACTCATCTCGGATTTCAGCCATTTCTGGTGTGTTTGGTACTTGCAGATAGTTTTCATAAACAAATTTCTCGTATTCTCCCTCCATCAGCTGAGCAAGAAGAGCGTCTGGATCATTATAGTATGAAGAGGTCTGTATACCGAGACGGGAATACATAGCAAAATAATCATTGCCGCTGTTATACAGCAATCCGTTATCATCACAGAAATCAACAATTTTCTTACGCAGTTTGTCATCTTCGATTCGATCAGGTGAGCATACCATACGTACGGATTTTCCAAGCGATGATAATACTTCATCTGGATCATACGGAGTAAAGTCGTAATTGAATTCGTTTTTTTCCTTTTTTGAAGAGACATCTTTATCATAGTTGTATTCTGAAATACTTTTAGGACTTGCACCATAAGGGGAAAAGCTCTGGTTGTTATGCAGATTTGACACTATACGCATTGAATAGTCATCATTATAGGGGGATATCAGGTGATTCAGCGTGTATGGAAAGTCCTGAGGGTGAATCGAATAATCTTCAAAGCTGTCAAACAGTTTATTGTTATATACTGAGTTAGAGAAGGCTGTCCATTCATCTGAATTGTATTTAACTCCTGTGAATTCCTTCAGATATATAGCTCCATTAAAATGTCTGCTGATTGTGACAGTAAGATCTGTCCTGTTCTTGTAATGAAGAGAGTCAACATTTCCTAATTTGTGCGTGTCTGTCGTGAAAGTTATTCCAAAGGCGCTGGTAATATTGGATACACTTCCGGCAAAATCATCCATTGAGAAAGAGTTTACCGCATCACGAACATCACTACGTTTACGATTTATCGCATCACTTCTCTTGTAATCAGTGAGTTTCAGAGTAGCAACTGATATAAAAGTAATAGCTAGAATCTCAGCTATTAAAAGAACACCACATTTTTCGGTAACTTTCAGCCTCATCTGCCGCTTCGGGAAAAAGAGATTTTCTTTTCGGACAAAACCTCCTGTTCCGCCTGAGTATTCGCCGATGTCTATAGCTGTCATCGCAAAAAGTGCGAACCAGTAAGCTACAAGCATCATACCCCAGAATACTGAGACTTTCATTCCGTTGTAAAGTCCGACCTCGAGGACAGGGAAGGACACAATGAGCGGTGGGATTGAGTTCGGGCGATAAATTGTGAATATGTATAATATAAGCGCGAGAGCCCAGATGTAAAGAATGAAGAACGCAGTGACACTGTTAATTTCGATATCTGGTTTTAAGTTCTTGTAGTAGCTGATATTAGTGTGATACGAAGCACTGTAAATCCTGTTGTAGACGAATTTGAAGCCGATAGCCAGTTTCTCAATATATCGAAAACAAGCAATTACCGTAATAAACGACGATCCTGCCGCGATCCAGATACCTCGCTTTCCCATAAGCGAAAGTGTGATATATACAGCTGAAAACAGTATAGCTGCAAATATAACAGCAGGTCGGTTATAGTTGAATTCGAACATTGAGAAGAAAGACATGATCGTAGCTACAAAGCCGCATATAGCTATGAATACAGCCTCGATCGCCCTGAAATTCGGGCGTTTCTTCTTAACGGACATTATTATGCTGTCACATATTGAAATGCCGTTGCTGTTCTTTGAATAATTGTTTTTCATGCTTTTTCCTTTAAAGTTCAATATCCTTTACTGAGAAACTGATTCTTCCCATTACTACAGGGAAAACATTCAGGTTGGGGAATCCAACCGTAAGTTTTGAAGCAGCTTCTGAGGAGGGGACTACAATAAGTGCGTTAAGTATATCCGCATCAATATTGTCATCAATATATTCCAGTATAGTTGAATCGGTAACAGAGGAAATAAATGTAAAAGACGATAGCGATAAACCACTGTGTTCAGAAAAGAAAAGTTCAGGCGGTTCACAGAAGAGATTGTCGGATACCGAGAGAATGAGTTCCTGAATTACTCCTGCAAGGTCGTCAGAGTCATTGATGTTTCGTTCAACGAACCCATTTTCTTTTCCGTTATAGAATACTATTGAATGAAGGCGCTCGTTTTCCAGCATGAACTGTGATACTGAGACAAGTGATTCTACCAGTGTATCAAATATTGGAAGAGTAAACTTAGGGCTATTATTCTCGTATGGTTTCAGATCTAAAAACAGCGTGCATGGAGTATCCACAGGGAGGCTGTAGTCTTTTACTATGAATTCATTTTTCTTGGAACTGAGTTTCCAGTGAATGCGGTTAAGCTTGTCACCTGGATGATAGCCACGCAGGTCAAATACTTCAGATGGGTCATCACCGGGTTTGTGCTCAGAGAATACATTGCTTTCTTCATTGATTCTGTCGACGTAGCTGACTTCTCCGCTTATCTCATGGCCTTCCGGCATGATAGCTATCTGAGTTGTAAGGTTCTTGCCGACTTTGAATTTGAATATCTTAAGAGGATCATATATGTATATGAAGGCACATTTGATATTTATAATACCACAGTACTGTGAACTAAGCTGAAAAGTAACACTTTGTTCATTAAGGGGCTGGACTGGCATATGTAGTTCAAATGTGTTTATTTCATTATTGAAAACGTTGTAGTATTCAATGTGAGCGTCAGCTTTTCCAACAGAAAATATAGACCTGTTGTTTATTCTTAGAAAAACGGGAAAGTCCTCACGCTTTGAAGCAGTACCGTTTTTTACTGACATATCAACTTTGATAAGCAGCTTTGTAATATATGTTGTTATGAACATAAGGACTGGGATTGCACATACAACGATAAGCAGAACCAGTGCGAAATCCCAGAGATACATTACATAGAATACCGCGCAAATAATGATAAGCACGGCAAAGAATACTTTCATCAGAAGCATGTTTCAGACCTGCTTTTCAGAAATACCAGGAGCTGGTACCTTCTTTAGTATGTCCGCTATGACGCTTGCTGCTGTAACTTCAGAGAGCTTTGCCTTTGAGTTGAGAATTATTCGATGTTCAAAAACATCACTGCAAATGTATACAATATCATCCGGTATAACATAATCACGTCCCATAGCTGCAGCAATACCTTTAGATATCTGCATAAGGGCAAGAGTACCACGAGGGCTTACACCGAGCTTTATCATCGGGTGATTTCTGGTTGCGGCAGAAAGCTGAACAATATATTCGTAGATTCTGTCATCTACATAGATATTTGAGATATAATCCTGAAGCTCAACAATCATCCGAGCATTAGCAACTTCCTGAACTTCATCAAGCGGGTTTGAGTTGAATTTGGATTTCAGGATCGTTACCTCGCCAAGGAAATCAGGATATCCCATGCTGAGCTTGATCATGAATCGGTCAAGCTGAGAGTCCGGAAGGTTGTGAGTACCAGCCGAGCCAATAGGGTTCTGTGTAGCAATAACGGTATATGGTTCAGGAAGCTTATATGTATTACCGTCAACAGTTATACTTTTTTCTTCCATTAATTCCAGAAGCGCTGATTGCGTCTTGCTTGAGGTACGGTTGATCTCATCAGCAAGAAAAAGATTACAGAAGGCAACACCTGGACGGAACTCAAAAGTATTCTTTGCTTTGTTGAATACTGAGAAACCTGTAACATCAGATGGAAGAACATCCGGAGTAAACTGCATACGGTTATGCTCAAGAGAAAGAGCTTTTGAGAATGCGAGAGCGAGAGTTGTTTTACCAACACCTGGAATATCCTCTATAAGAATATGACCTTTACAGAGTATAGCAAGTAGGGTTTTAATAATTATCGCATCCTTGCCGATAACTGCCTTTTTAACTTCGGCAACGACATCATTAATCTGTTTTGCATAGTAATTGTTATTCATGATTTTTCTCCTGTAAAAAACAAAATACAAAATTATTATATCACGTTTGGAAGTGTTTTGCAACCTTTTTGTAAAAATATGCAATTATTGTGATTGCGTTCTGTTCTTGACTAATAATTGCGGTGATGATATAATAATCATGAATTCCTAAATGATAGGGGATGAATGTATTTGAAAAGAATTATAGCTTCAGTTCTGGCTATTACCGTGCTTTGTTCTTATTCGTATTCATACATTGGCTTCAGATCCGGTGAGATCTTTTCAGCTCATTCTGCTGAGGTGACTTCTGGAACATGCGGAAAATCAATGACATGGTCATTCAGCAACGGTACTCTTTCTGTCAGTGGAAATGGTAATATGGATTCCAATACAGACGCCAATCCGTGTCCGTGGGCGTCTTTCAAGGATGAAATTACTTCTGTGATCATTGGAAAAGGTGTAGAGAGTATCGGAATAAGTATGTTTGATAACTGTAAAAAGCTTACATCGGTTTCGTTGCCGGATACATTGAAGACGATCGGTTCATATTCATTTGCTGCTTGTAGTGAACTAACCTCAATTGAGATACCAAATGGTGTTACAAATATCGGTTCGAGCGCTTTTGTACAGTGCAAGAAACTGAGCGAAGTGAAGATACCCGAGTCTGTAACATCTATCGGCGCTCTCGCATTCTCAAGCACACCGTGGTTGAATGAGAGAAGAAGCATGGAAACACCGTTTGTTATTGTAAATGGTATGCTCATAAGCGTGTATTACGATATATCCGGTGAAGTTGTCATTCCGTCAACAGTTACGGTTATCTGTGATCAGGCAGTTGAAAGATGTTCAAAGATTACCTTAGTGACGATACCTGAATCAGTGACAAAACTTGGCTATAACTCGTTCAACGCTTGTTCCGCCCTTGAGTCTGTGATTATTCCGGCATCTGTGGAAAATATCGGCTCACAGGCTTTCATTAACTGTACTGCTCTTTCAGAGGTGACAGTTCTTTCACCTGATTGTAAGATATATGACCGTGCGACTACATTTACAAATGGAAATAATGAATTTTCAGGTACTATCAAGGGGTATGACGGTTCAACAGCTGAGTCCTATGCCAAAAAGTATGGATATAACTTCGTTTCACTTGGTAAGGTTCCTACTCTGGGTGACCCGAATAGTGACGGGGTCGTGGATGCTAAAGATGCCTCATTTATACTGACTGAGTATTCACGTCTTTCAACTGGTGAAAATGGGTCTTTCACGTCTGCTCAGAAGATTGCTGCCGATGTCAATGCTGATGGACTTACAGATTCAAAAGATGCATCCAGTATCCTTGGATATTACGCTTACCTTTCGACGGGAGGAAAGGATGACTTCAGTGTCTATCTCAAAAAATGAATACAAATGCTGTACTCTGTGTCCTCGTAGATGCAGGGCAGACCGCACTATAAGTTCTGGATATTGTGGAATGGGAGCTGTTCCTATGGCTGCCAAGGCTTGTCTTCACAAATGGGAGGAGCCTTGTATTGCGTATAAAAATGGTGCAGGAACAGTTTTCTTCACAGGTTGCAGTCTTCACTGCGTATACTGTCAGAATAATGTTATTAGCAGTGAAGGATTCGGTGCACAGGTTCCAGCAGACCGGCTTTCCGATATATTCCTTCGCTTGCAGGATGATGGTGCTGATAATATTGAGCTTGTTACACCGACTCATTTTATCCCTGATATAATATATGCTCTGGAAAAGGTTAAGAATCGTCTTTCTGTTCCGGTAGTTTACAATACCGGTGGTTATGAGCTAAAGGAGACGATTCGCAGGCTTGAAGGCCTTGTGGATGTGTACCTTCCTGATATAAAGTATTATTCGTCAGAGATATCAGAGAAGTATTCAAATGCACCGGATTATTTTGAGTATGCTTCAGAAGCGGTTCTTGAAATGATACGCCAGACAGGTGATCTTTGCTATAATGATGAAGGCGGACTTTTGCGTGGAACAGTTATACGGCATCTTGTTATACCTGGCTGTCGTCATGACAGCATAAGAATAATGGAATGGATAGCAGAGAATACTGATTCAGAACAGGTACTTATCAGTATTATGAATCAGTATACTCCGTTTGATTTCATTCCTGACATTTTTACTGATCTTAAACGTCATGTTACAAAAATGGAGTACAATAGTGTCGTGCGTAAAGCTACTGAGCTTGGACTAAATGGATTTACGCAGGATAGTTCTTCGGCTAAAGAGGAGTATGTCCCTGATTTTGATCTGTCTGGAATTACATGATTGCAGCTCACAAATTTACTAAGAATTATTGCCCTGAGGCAGCGTTGTGTAACATAAGCTGCTTCAGGGCTTGTTCTTTATTATATATGTCATGCTGAATATAATAGAAATGCCATAGTGCTTCTGAAGGAATGTCAAAAGTACTATGGCATAAACTAATAATTTGAATTAAAGCTTTGTAAAACGGTGAATAGTGCCGTCGCCGGCTTTGCCGCAGAATATTGCCTTTGGACGAGCCCATACACTGCCGTCCTTCACAGATTTGTAAATAACAAGTTCCTCGTTGTTTTCACTGTGACGTGCTATTGCAATGACTTCATATTCATTGCCCTTGTAGTGCCGATAGTGAGCGCCTACCTCAACTTCGGTTTCGTCGTGAGGAGCCTCTTCATGAGCAGGGGCTGCTTCCGGTTCAGTATTAACGATATCATCAGCTACAATTATCATTGATGTGAACGGCTGGAGAGTAATATGTGCGTTGCCGTCTGATACATCTATCTGAGATGCGCTGAGTACATCGACAAGTGCCGGAAGGTGAGTGCCAAAGTGGAACTCATATGGGTAATCAGCAAGATTGAGAGCGACATAAACAGTCTGATCTCCCTGAACCTTCTTGAAGAGAAGCTGTTGATTTGTAATCTGGATACGTTCGTAGCTTCCTGTTCTCATTGCTGGGTATGCTCTATAGATACGTCCGAGTTTGACTATATGCTGGTAAAGCTCTTCGTTTTCACGTTCCATGTCTGCCAGATGCAGGCAGGGACGGAGATTGTCATCGGAATTGTTTTCCTTATGACCCTGTATACCATATTCACTTCCGTAATAAATGGATGGAATGCCAGGCATTGCATACTCAAGAGTATATATGAGCGGTAGGTATGCAGGATTGTTTACTGTACTAGCGAGACGGTTAACATCATGATTATCAACAAAGTTGTATAGATTGATGTTCCTGTAGATACCACCGTTTGCACCGGACTGGCGATTGATAGAGTAATCTATCTCGAAATAGTTCTTATCATTGTGTGAGGAGTAGAGTCCCTTGTAGCACTCATAGTTTGTAACACTGTCGAGCATTTCAGGGTTAGCCCAGCGGTTGTAGTCACCGTGGATGATTTCACCCATAAGCCAGAAGTCACGCTTCTTGCCTTTGCAGAAGCTTCTGATTCTCTTGAAAAAATCAAAATCAATGCAGTCCGCGGCATCAAAGCGAATACCATCAATGCCAAATGATTCTATCCAGTAATTTACAGCGTCGATGATGTGGTCACAAACACCTACGTTGCGAAGATTAAGTTTAACAAGGTTATAATGTCCGTTCCATCCTTCGTACCAGAATGGATCGCCGCATGGGCTCTGACCGCCAAAGTTGAGATTTGCGAACCAGTCACAGTATCCGCTTCCCTGTCCTTTTTCCTGGACGTCGACAAATTGAGGGAATTTTCTGCCTACATGATTAAAAACGCCGTCGAGTATGACTCTGATGCCGTTTTCGTGAAGACGGTCACATATGAAGCGGAAAGAATTGTTATCACCAAGACGACGGTCTATTTTCTTGAAGTCAACAGTATCATATCCGTGTTCAACTGATTCAAAAACAGGTCCGAAGTAGATAGCGTCTACGTTCATTTCCTTGAAGTGAGGAATCCAGTCAAGAACTTTATCAAGACGGAAGGAAATTTCGTCACCAAAATCATTGAATTTTGGTGCGCCGCAGAAACCAAGTGGATAGATGTGATAGATTATGGCGTTGTCGTACCAGTTCATTGTTAATCTACTCCTTTATACAGAATTTGCTATTTAAGTCTTATTTATCGCTTCCTTCAAGGAAGTATGTGGCTTCCATATCTGCTACATGAAGAGCGAAGGCAAGAGGGTACATCTCAAGTGCTTTGCCTATTGTGTTCTTGTCTTCAAGTCCGGAGAATCCCATGTGCCATCGTATTGCACATGCTTCTTCTCTTGTGAGACGTCCTTCTCCGAAAAGGTAACCAGATATGATATAGACTGATTTTTCACCGTGTCCGTAGGGGAGAGTATCATTTATTGTATAGAAAGGTACTTTTTCCCATTGACCGGTTTCATCATTTTTCTTGTTGCGCATTTCAGTTGTGTAGAAGTTTACCTTGCACAAGTCATGAAGAAGAGCAACTATTGCGATGCTTTCTTCAGAAAAATCCATCCCGTACATTTCTTTGACTCTTGGACGTGAAAGATAGTCTTTAAGGCAATGATAAACATTGAGACTATGTTCAACAAGACCTCCTTCGTGCGATCCGTGAAAACGGGTACTGCTTGAAGCTGTGAAGAAATCGCTCTTTTGCAGGAATTCGAGGAGTTTATCTGCACCTTTTCGCTTAATATTCTCATTATATATAGAGATAAATTCTTCCTTTGCAGTCAAAGGTCAGCTCTCCTTTCGAGTTCGCGGTAACACACCGGCGATATATAAATAATAATATAAATCAACCATTAATTATTATACCACTAATGAAAAGATTTTGCAATAGTTTTTGGTAAAAATCTTCAAAAAAAAACGCCGCATTACGGATTTATAGTGGAATAAGACTACATATTAAGCAAAAAATCGGGCAGAAGATACTGCCCGATGATACTATTTTATTCACTTTCACAAGGTTTTGCACCTATTTCAGCCCATACGGGCTTGAAACCACAGTTCAGCGCTATGTTCCAGGAATAGTAGTTTGCGACAGCTGTGCCGTAGAATGGTATATCGCCGCGCTCGGTTATCTTGTTCTTCAGCAGGTTAACAAGATATGTGCCCACACCCTTTGAACGGTACTCTGGCATAACATCTATGCCTATCTGCTGCCAGTGAGGCGCGTCCTCTGAGCAGCCTGCCATTCCCATTATCCTGTCGCCGTCATAAGCGCAGACGACTATCCTGTCGGGGCGTTCTGGAAGATATTCCGGACATATCGCATTCGGAAAACGCTCATCGCCGTAGAACTGATATATCTCGTCGTCATAAAACCATTTCACGGGAAATGAAGCGGATGGAACAATCTGCCTTTCAGGGAGGAACATGTGGTGAGACTGTGTGAGAGTAAAGCTGTACTTATTCAGTTCCCGTTCGATAGGAAGGAGATTTGGAAGCGCGAACAGCCAGTGTCCCTGAATCTTGTGGATATAATCTTCAAGGAAATCCTGCAGACACTCGTTTGAAGTGACAACGGTATTTCCTCCGAGGGTAGCCATATGGAAGAAATATCTGTCGGGTATATACTGCCGCCGTCCTTCGTGAAGAGCCGATACTGTCAGTATGTTTTCGCTCTGAAGAAAGTCGTCGGGCGAGCAGTTGTATTCGAGTGAGAGCAGCTCTCTCAGTTTATTGAAGTAAATACTTTGCATATTGTCATATACCTGATGTGGTGCCTTCCGGAAGTCCGGTCCGAATGTAGAGTGCGGCCATTTCATTTCCAAACAGTTCAGCAAATGCTGCTTCATCACTGATGAGCTTCAGTTTTTGCGGCCGTCGAAGTCGTTTGATTGCGTACTCTAATTTTGAAGCTGTACTTCTGTCTGAACAGTTCCAGAGTGCTTCAACAGATTTTGGACGATGGGAGTGAGTGAATTTTGCTCCGTTAGGAGCTTCGCCGTTGTGTTCTCGGAATCTGCGAACCGGATCGGTTGTAATTCCAGTGTAAATAGAATCATCAGCACAGCGAAGCATATATACGAAGTACATTATTTCTGCTTTATACGGAAAGCACTGTTATGGATCTTGTTTGCATCGAAACCTCTGTTCTCGCGTTTTTCACGCTTAGGACGAGGCTTTCTGTCTTGATTTGGCTTCTTTTCTTCTTCTCCGCCAAGTTTCATTGTGAGAGATATACGGTTGCGCTTCAGATCTACTTCCAAAACGCGTACCTTTACAACCTCGCCGACTTTTACTGCTTCGAGAGGATGCTTGATGAATTTGTTGCACATCTGAGAAATATGAACAAGTCCGTCTTCATGTACACCGATGTCTACGAACGCACCAAAGTCAATGATATTGCGTACAGTACCTACGAGTTCCATTCCGGGCTTAAGATCCTTGATATCCATGACATCACCGCTTCTGAGGAGCGGAGGCGGGAGTTCATCACGAAGGTCTCTGCCTGGCTTTTTAAGCTCTGATATGATATCTGTCAGAGTCGGAACGCCGATACCGAGTTTTTCGCTTATCTTGTTAATTCCTTCGCTCTCTGCTTTTTCTGAGATGCCTGTTGCACCGCCGTTTGATACATCAGCGAGAGTGAATCCGCATTCTGTGAGAAGTGAAGAAGCTGCAGCGTAGCTTTCCGGGTGAACAGATGTGTTGTCAAGAGGGTTCTTTCCGTCGCGGACTCTAAGAAATCCTGCACACTGTTCAAATGCCTTTTTGCCAAGCTTTGGTACTTTGAGAAGTTCTTTACGGTCAGTGAATTTTCCGTTTTCTTCACGATATGTTACGATATTTTTTGCAACTGAAGCGTTGATTCCAGCAATATAGGAGAGGAGAGAGTGAGAAGCTGTATTAAGGTCAACGCCGACTGAGTTAACACAATCTTCAACTACACCTGAAAGCGCTTCGCTCATTCTTGCCTGAGGCATATCATGCTGGTACTGACCAACACCGATAGCTTTAGGATCGATTTTTACAAGTTCTGCAAGAGGATCCTGTAAGCGGCGAGCTATTGAGATAGCACCTCTAATTGATACGTCATACTCAGGGAATTCTTCTGCAGCTACCTTTGAAGCTGAGTATACAGAAGCTCCTGCTTCACTTACAACCATGTAGCTTACACCGGGAGCCTCCTTGAGGATATCAGCGACAAAGCTTTCAGTTTCACGGGAAGCGGTTCCGTTTCCTATAGAAATAACATTAACATTGTATTTTTCAATGAAGCGCTTAACGATTTTCTTTGCTTCCTCAACCCTAGATGCGGAAGCTGACTCTCTGACAGGATAGATGATAGCGTGATCAAGAACCTTTCCGGTTGCATCGATAACAGCTGTTTTACAGCCATGAGCGTAACCAGGGTCAAGTCCGAGGATAACACTTTCCTTCATAGGAGGCTGCATAAGCATCTGTCTTAGATTTGAAGCAAATACCTTGATTGATTCTTCAGCTGCTGTAGCTGTCATGTCAGAGCGGATTTCGCGCTCTATTGAAGGGAAGATGAGACGCTTGTAGCTGTCTGCGGCTGCTTCGCGAACTATCTCACCACATGCGTTGTTTGCTTTTATATACTTGCCGAAAATAACATCAGTTGCAAGTGACTCATCAAGTGTTACACTAACTTTGAGCTTACCTTCCTTCTCACCTCTGTCAAGTGCGAGGACGCGGTGATTAGCTACCTTTGGCACAGGCTCAGTGTAATCATAGTAATTCATATATACAGTCTCTTCTTCAGGATCAGCTGCCTTTGATACCATTTCGCCTTTTTCTCCGGCGAGAGCGCGCAGCTTCTTTCTGATATCAGCGTCATCTGAGATATCTTCTGCTATGATATCCATTGCGCCCTGGATTGCTGCCTGAGCATCTGCAACTTCCTTTTCCTCGTTTATGAAGTTTTCAGCTTCCTTCTGAGGATCTGTAGAGTTATCCTGTGCAAGGATTAGTTCTGCGAGTGGTTCGAGGCCCTTTTCACGAGCAATGCTGGCACGTGTTCTTCTCTTTGGCTTGAATGGACGATAAATGTCTTCAACCTCGACCAGAGTCATTGCAGCACTGATTGCAGCTTCAATTTCCGGAGTCATCTTTTCCTGTTCTGTAATAGAGTTGGATACTTCTTCCTTACGCTTTTCAAGATTTCGCAGATACATAAGTCTGTCGTAGAGATCACGTAGTATCTGATCATCAAGGGAACCGGTAAGCTCCTTACGATAACGAGCGATAAAAGGAATGGTCTTGTCGTCATCGATTAGGGCTACGGTGTTATCAACCTGTTCCTGGCGAAGTGAGAATTCTTTTGCTAGTGTCTTGTTAATATCCATTTTTTAATCCTTTCTATCTGTGTCCTTTGCTACAGCTGCTTCTTCGGCGGCTCTGACGGATTCGAGTATTTCGAAAACGTCTGCTTCAGATACATGAACTGGCTCCGGAGCGTGATCCTGTGCTTTTTCTTCTTCAACTGGGGTAAATGTTTCTGGAACGCCAAGCAGTTCAACTGCCTGTTCATTTGTTCCGGATGGGATATCCACATCAGCCTTGAAATCACTGATTCTGTCAAGCCACGAATACAGTGTTTTAGCAATGTCCTTATAAACATTTATACAGTTCTTTTCGCGGAGAAGCTCGTGGCGCATTCCGTCGAACAACCTGTGTGATACGCTTTCGTAACCGACTTTATCAAGAAGTTTCATGGATTTCATGAATTTTCTCTCAGAAAGCATGGCGGCGTCATCTCGTCCCATCAAAAAGCGGATAGGGAGATTTGGATTGGATACATTCCAACCGTTCATGTCATAAGCGTTCCGCATTATATAGAGAATACACTGATAAGCATTTAGTGTATATCTGAAGTTGCAAAGCGAATCTGCGGTAAACATTTCTACAGCTTCTTTTCGGCTGTTGAGCCAGGAAAACTTAGTCGATCCGAATTGTCTGTTGAACGTCTCCTCGCGAACATCATATATCAGGTCACTGATATAGCGGCTTTCATGCCTCTGAGATATTTCAGCAGAAATATTGCGGATATATCGTGTGAAACGACTGTAGCTCGGACTGCTCAGCAGTACAATACCGTTCAGGCCATCGTCGTGTTTCTTAAGCATACACCTTAGCGCAAGTGCACCTATATCGTCTCCTATCATGAAATATGGATAGTCAGGATATGCAGAGCGTACAGATTTCTTGAGCTGAATAATATCACTGATAAAGCCTTCTCCGCCGTTTCTGTACATAAATCCAAGATCTGCAGGATCACTTATACTCTTGCCGTGACCACGGTTATCGTGGATTACAGTGATGAAGCCTTCTGCGGCGAGGTAGTCCATAAATTCAAAATAGCGTTCTTTGTGTTCATTCATTCCATGAACTATCTGAACGATGCCATTGATATTTCCTTCTGGTTTTGCTATGAATGCAGAGACGGACAGGCCGTCGAATTCAGATTTGAATTCAAAATGTCGGGTTGCGGCATTCAGCATACTTATACCTCCTGTAATGGGGATAACAACATATCTATTTTACCACAATTTAACAGAAAAAGCAATACTTTTTATATATAAAAAAGTGCAAAGTATATATATAATGCTGTTGTGTGAAGCATTTAGGAGATTTCTGAGCGTTCCAGTACTACTCTTCGCATTGCAATAAGGTCGAATGAATCAATTATACCGTCTTTGCAGATATCTCCAGCTCCCCAATTAGGTATACTGGCGTTTTTGTCACCAAGAATCCATCGGTTGAGAGTAACAAGGTCAGCAGAATTGACTGTTCCATCATCATTTACGTCTCCGATTAAAGGTAAATCAGTTGTTCCGATTGATTTATGGATAACACTAAGTAGTGATTTATCTCCTTTTGCGTCCTGAGTGAGCTCCCATATCATGATGCCTCCGTACTTTTTACCTAGTTCAGCTTTTTTAGCTATTGTTTCTGATCCGTTGTATGCTATTCCGTTATAGTAATCATGATTGTAATTTGTTTCGTCATTCTTGACCAGTGATGCAAATGATTCATATGAGTTCCAGTCAAGTTTGCCCTGACTGTTGTATCCTCTTCCATAGAACGGTACGCCTAGGACAAGTTTTTCAGAAGGGATCTTTTTGACATTACTAAAGTATGACAGGCATTCTTCAGCATACTCATATGTAGAATGAGATTTTTCATCTTCATCGTTATCATAAGCCATGACATTAATGAAGTCAAATAATGCAAAGGTTTCAGGTGTTACTTTTTCAGCGACCCAATGAGCTGTAGCGGTTGACATTTTCAAAGAGTGATCATCACAGCGAATGCGAAGATCAGAACACCAATCGCTGTAATAAGACCAGATCTGATGATTTGAGCCGAGCTCGATATCCAGATCGATGCCGTCAAGTTCATATTTCTCGCAGTATTCAATGATTTCTTTATCAAATTCAGCTATTTCAGCGGGAGTATCTATATGCTGTAAGTAAACTTCGCAACTGCCTGCTCCGCCAAGAGCTGCAAATACTTCAGCTCCGTTTTCATGAGCTGTTGATACTATATGCTTAAGCTCTTTGTCAGGTATATCACATGAAAGCTTTCCGTTGCTGTCAGGGTTGCAGAAAGCTATGTTTATGGTGGTAAGATATGACATGTTTAAGTCTTTATATCCTTGATAGTTCCAATCCGGAAGATATCCTATTACTCTTGGCGATTCCAGATCAACTGACGCAAAAGCATTGACCGGAAGAGCGAGAAGTATCATTGCCGAAGCTATAGCCTTTGATATTCGCATAGAATCAACTCCATTGAATAATAATCTATGCTTTAATTATATCTTGAGGTTGAAAAGCTGTCAATCTATTTAGTTTTGAAAAATATGGAAAAGAAAAAACTACGCTATACAGATATTTCATTAGCGTAGTTTATAAAAGAATATTATATAAAATTTGAAAAAGGAGAGGGAGGTAAACTTATAGTGTGACATACCTATTTACCAAAGATGTATGTGTTTATTCCGTTAAAAAGAGTGAGAGCAACTTTTTCCTGATACTCTTCAGTATTCAGCAACGCGGCTTCTTCAGGATTAGACAGGAATCCACATTCTGCCATTACGGTCGGATTGTTACTGTAGTAACACAGAAATAGTTCTTTTCCGCATAGCTTTATTTCTCGTTTATTGTCAGGCTGAAGCAATTCAGAAAAACTGGATTGAAGATTTTTTGCTAGTTTCTCGCTTCTGGTGTCTGAGTTTGAGTAGAACATCTGAGCACCATGGTAAACAGGATCAGTAAACTGATTCTGGTGTATTGATACACAAATCGCATTATCATATTTGTTGAATAATGAGAGGCGGTTGTCCATATCGGAACTTTTTTGATTTACAAGTCCTTCTATTCCGCTGTCATGAATTGATATATCTGTATCGCGAGTTACATCAACTTCATATCCGTTTAGCAAGAGCAGATCTCTCAATCTTAGCAGAATGCTAAGATTGATTCCTTTTTCAGGTGTTCCATCAGCTGAAACACAGCCTCCATCAAACCCACCGTGTCCAGCGTCCAAAATCACGACAGGCAGCTCCTCATCCTGTAAAATCGCAGCTGGAGCAACGCCTCCGCCGTTTCTGCTGCTGACTACGGACACGGCTCCGACAGCAGCCGCGCAGCAGCACAGAGTAATTCCCGAAGCTATCAGCTTTATCTTGTTTTTGTTGTTCATTGTCAGCCTCCTGTTTTTTGTACATTCTATGCGGCAAGGCTGAGGAGTATGACTTTTTGCTCTTTATTATTGCGGGATTATGCTTTCTCCATTGACTTGAGATGCCGATGATTGTATAATTATGGTATAAAGGATGTTTGGAAGTATGAAAAACGTATATAAAAACTCATTACATATGCAGGCTTCAACTGGCAGTAAGGACGATGTCACTAACTTAAGATTTCAATAATTTTTGAAGCGATTATAATACTTGCTTAGATAAAAGAAAGAATGTGTTTGTTATGGAATACATTGAAGTTCAGAAAATAGCGAAAGATACAATTGAATACATAAAAACTAAGTTAACAGAGAAAATGAATCTTTCTGAGATCAGAAAGCTCTGCGAAAACAAAATGCTCGAACTGGGGGCTGATTCGTTCTGGTACTGGAATATTGGGGCTTTTATATTCGAGGGAGATGAAACTACCATTTCCGTTTCGGGCAGAGAATACATTACTTCTGACAGAATAATTGCTCCAGATGATATCATAACAATAGACTTAAGCCCTCAGAATAATAATATCTGGGGAGACTATGCTCGGACAATAATAATCGAAAATGGTAAAGTCGTTGATGAGATAAATAGTATCTGCAATGATGAATGGCGCAACGGTCTCCTTATGGAGGAGAAACTTCATGCAGAACTGTTTAGATTTGTAACCACAGAGACAACATTTGAGGAACTATATTATCATATCAATAAGCTTATAACTTTATGTGGATATCTAAATCTTGATTTTCTTGGTAATCTCGGACATTCAATTGTAAAAAACAAGGATGATCGTGTATACATAGAGAAGGGGAATACTGCCAAACTTTCGTCAGTAGATTATTTCACATTTGAGCCGCATATAAGCGTTCCAAATTCGAAATTCGGATACAAGAAAGAAAATATCTATTACTTCAAATCAGGAAATCTGATAGAACTATAGGAGAGTAAAAAATGATTCTCAAAGGCAAACTAGATGATTTGAAAGAAATATTGCAACTTCAATACCTTGCGTATCAGAGCGAGGCAGACCTGTTCGGAAGCAGGGACATTCCTCCACTGAAACAGACTCTTGATGAAGTGATTGAGGAGTTCAACAATGGCATTATACTAAAAATGATTGATGATAATACTAGTATTATAGGCTCTGTTCGGGCACAAGAGCGTAATGGAACTGTTTATATCGGCAAGCTTATGGTGCATCCAGACCACCGCCATAAAGGTTATGGAACAATGCTTCTGTCAGAAATAGAAAAATATTTTTCTGTTAAGAGGTACGAGCTTTTCACAAGTACCCGAAGCCTTGACAATATCCGTCTGTATCAGAAGCTGGGATATAAAATCTTTGATCATAAATCCATTAACGAAGAACTTGAATTTGTGTATATGGAAAAATTAAAATGAAGAGGAAAACAATTTTTATCATAATTGGTTTATTGTGCATGATACTGCCAGCCTGTGAAAATAGTGCCAGTTCATCAGTAATAATTCAGGAAGATATTAAAACAACAAATGCTTCTCAAAGCTTTAGCTATCATCAGATAACACAGGATGAAGCAAAAGAAATGATGAAGGCTGATGATGGTCATGTAATTGTTGATGTGCGGCGGCAGGATGAGTATGAAAGCGGTCATATCTCAGACGCGATATTGATTCCTAATGAGTCTATTGGCATTGAACAGCCGAAGGAACTGCCTGACCTTGATCAGGTCATCCTGATATACTGCAGAAGCGGGCGTCGCAGCAAAGAGGCCTCGCAGAAACTGGCTGATATGGGATATACGCATATCTACGAATTCGGCGGTATCATTGATTGGACCGGAGAAATAGTCACAAGTGAATGATATATAATGGGGTGAGCATATGAAAGAACAGCTTAAAGAAGCAATAATGCAGACGATAGCATCGTGGGATGAACCAGACATATATGTCGTTTCATTGTATGTATATGACTACGACGACGATCCGTGTCGGCCTACTGTAACCGTCGGATATAATACAGAATCATATATGAACGAGCAGCTTGAATATGCTTCTGATGAAGAAGAAGCTCGCTGGAACTATGCGTTTTGGCTACAAAATGAGGACTGCATATTTGGAAAGGGTGAAACAGCTGATACTGTAAGACAATGGATAATTAACAGTAACTTTGCGTATTGTCAGGCTTGCGATACTACTCCTATTGAATATGAGTCTGAGATAACAGATGCTTTTGTAGAAATGCTTGTCGAAATTGTAAGAGAATTGCACGAATCAGGATTTATACAAGAGACGTTCGGTCGTGAAATACCTGTACTTATACATGAACTTGAATACTATTACCAGATTGGTGAGCAGAATATTCGTGCTAACGGAATTGAATTAGTTGAGGATTTTGCGAGATTTTGTGGGTGTTTTGATTAACAAAGCATCAATCATTCGAAAAATAAACCATAAATAGGAATAATAAAAGGAGCGAAATATGTTCAAAAACAAAGTAACCGTAGTAACAGGTGGAGCAAATGGTATCGGCAAGTGTATAGCTGATGAGTTCCGTAAGAACGGCGCAAAGGTGTGCGTTATCGACAAGGCTGAAGGTGATTACTTTGTTGGAGATATTTGTGAAAAAACTGTTCTTGAAAAGTTTGCAGAACAGGTCATTGCAGAACATGGCCACATCGACTATCTCATCAATAATGCTCTGCCGTTGATGAAAGGAATTGACGAGTGTAGCTATGAGGAGTTTCAGTATGCACTGTCCGTGGGAGTTACTGCTCCGTTTTACCTGTCAAAGTTATTTGCACCATATTTCAATAAATACGGCAGCATCATCAACATTTCATCCTCACGTGACCGCATGAGTCAGCCTCAGACTGAGAGTTATACTGCGGCAAAGGGTGGGATTGCCGCACTCACTCATGCACTTGCTATCAGCCTTGCTGGAAAGGTGCGTGTAAATTCAATATCTCCGGGATGGATTGATACATCATATAAGGTATATGAAGGTCCTGACGCTTATCAGCAGCCTTGTGGAAGAGTAGGCAATCCGCTTGATATTGCAAATATGGTACTATTTCTATGCTCTGATAATGCAGGCTTCATAACAGGCGAGAATATCTGTATTGACGGCGGAATGACAAAGCAGATGATATATCATGGAGATAACGGCTGGAAATTTAAGTAAAAGAAAAGTATCCGCTAAAACGATTGGCGGATACTAAACTGCTATGAGTTATGTTTATGATGTATTATATTTTTTTCTGATATTCAGCGACAACAACTTGTCGGTGCTTTCCATCATCAGTACATGAAATTACTGTCAGGCGATTATCTCCGAAGTCATTCAGTACCCATGTCTCATTTGGTTCTACTGTTTTGTATTCAGTGACAACATATAAATAGCGTGTTCGTTTTTCGTCTATATCTACGAGGTACATCTCGTCTCCTATTTCTATCTTGTCAAGATCATTGAATATCTCGGCGTATATGGTGCTGTTATGACCTGCGATACAGTAGTTACCCTTGCCTAGTGCGCCTGTATCTTCAAAGTGCCCTGCAGATACCTGCAGAGATTTCATATCTGTGCCTTCAAGGACTGGTACTTTTATGTCTAGCCTTGGTATTTCAAAGTTAATATTATTATTAAGCAGTTTGCGAAGATATAACTCTCTGCTTATCTTACGATAGCCATACAGAGATAGAATACCAACTCCGCACACTATCATAATTATACCCAAAATTCTTAGTATTTTTCTTTTCATAGAGTTCCTTCTTAAGAGTGAGCGCCGCAAATGCGGCGCTCTTTTTAGTTGTTTGTTCAATTTATAATTATAGCCATTTGGGGGTAGAAAGTCAATGGGATAATACTATGGAATGTGCTAAGCAGTTTATAAAACTGAATTGTTTAGAAACATGTATTTGCATTCAGGATAGGTAGAAAAAACGTTTTGGTGTTACAAATTGCACAAAAATTGAAACTGTGTTTTTTCCTCGTTCAAAAGTTTAGAATAATCTGTATCCGTTTTGTTACGGAGAAGGTTGACCATTTCACTTATTGGGATTGTGAGTGGAGTAAGTGAAAGGTTAGAATAAACACCTTTAAGTGCATGTGCTGTTTCAAAAGCGGAATCAAGGTCATTATTACTGAGCTGTTGTTCAAGTTCAGTCAGTTTTGTATCGTTGATAGCAATATTAACAAGCCTTAAATAAAAATCCTCTTTGTTCATGCATCTTACTAAAGCTTCATCATCATTCGCTCCGAATGATTTTCTCTATTGTCAGCATATATTATTCTCCTTGCACTGTTTTTCTTATAAGCTCAGTTATATCTTCAGCAGGCAATGGCTTTGAGAAATAATAGCCCTGAATAATATCACAACCTATTTCTTTCAGGAGTTTGAGTTGCTGCTCTGTCTCAACGCCTTCTACTATTACCGGGACTTCCAGCAGCCTTGCTATTTCCGTCATTATTCCAACGAGGCGATAGTCTTTTTGATTGTTGCATATATTCTTTACGAACTTCATATCTAGTTTTAGAGCATCAATTGGTAAAGAGCAGAGCATATTCAATGATGAATATCCGCTGCCAAAGTCATCCATTTCTATTTTGAATCCATTATCACGTAGAACGACAACAGTGTTAATTATTTGCTGAGAATTATCAGCATATGCAGATTCGGTAATCTCAAGCAGAAGGTCCTCGTTGTTAATACCGTTATTTTCAATGATGTTTTTAAGTGTCTCTACAAGTTTGGGATTAAAAGCATCAACCCTGGAAACATTGACCGATACAGGGATACTGAATCCAAATTCGTCTCTCCATTTTCTGATTTGAGCTGCTGCTTCATTCCAAACATATCTGTCGAGCTGGCGAATCAAGCCGTTGTCTTCAAATAAAACTATGAATTCATCAGGGGTTATCAAACCATATTCCGGATGATACCAGCGTACAAGAGCTTCAAAGCTAGTAAATACTGGTTTGTTGTCCTTGATGCTGTATTTGGGCTGATAGAATACTTTGAACTGCTTCTCAATTAGTGCAGAGTCCATATCATTTATAAGTCGTTCAGAATGGAGTTCTTTAGTATGAAGAGCTGTATTGTATACGTCATAACATGTTGAATAATTGCTTCCTATTTTACGGCAGACAAGAGCGGCTCGTTCAAATCGCTGCTCAAGATCAATTTTTTGTCCTTCATCTAAGTAAACTCCCATTCGTATAGTAATCCTAGTATCTTCTAAGCCTTTTTCAATCATAGATATGTACATAGGAAGCTGAACTTTGTAGTTTTCTATATGGGGAACATAAATACCAAAGCAATTACTGTTGCTTCTGCACGCAAGTCCGCCGACTTGGGTAACAAGATCATGAATGCTGTTTCCGATTCTTTTAAGGATTAGGTCAGCATAATCTTTACCATAAAGCTCATTAATTATATGAAAACGATTAACATCAATAACTATAGCGTCCATAGGCATGTTATTGTTCTGATTCTCCATTCTTCTTGCATATTCAAAGAAGAATTCTTTATTGAAGAGACCTGTTAATGCATCTCTTTCAGTATCAAGTATTATTATTCTATCTTCAGCCAGTTCAATTGAATGATTCACTCTTGCTCTGATAACATCTGGTGCATCATAGGGCTTTGTGATAAAATCTGCTGCACCGAGCTGAAGACTTTCAACTTCAGCTTCTTTTTCAGCGGTGAGCATAATTACAGGAATACGCCATAATTCACTATCAGAACGTATTATCTTTAATAAACTGAATCCATCAAGTTTAGGAATATGCAGATCAAGAAGTACGAGAGAAAGTGTCAGTTTTTCTCGCTTTATTATTTCAAGTGCTGACTCGCCGTTGTCCGTATAGATGATCTCGTAATAATCACAGAGAATTGCTCCGAGCATCTCTCTTTCAATCAATTCATCATCAACAATTAGAACAGTTCTGTGAAGCCCTTTTGGGCGATTAAGCAATTCCTGCATGTATTACCCCTCCTGACCATATCAAATATTTGGACTTATTATACCATAATAACAAATAAAAGTCAATTATTCTGTGAAAAAAAACGATGCATTATTAAAAAATATTTGTAAAGCTTTCCCTTGTTTAGAAAAACTTTTTCGTTTAGAACTTTACATCTGGAAAACAGGCTGGAGATTTGATCAAATGGTATAGTTATTAAAATTCGGTTGAGAACAAATAAGCCGTTCATAATTCAGGCAGCAGATTGTCAAAAACTGAGCATATGATTATATTTTTAGTAAATGAAAAACGAGTATTGTAGATGATTTTAAAAAACTATTGAAGAAAAACGAGATTTGATGTATAATTAAATATAATTGTAATCTCCATCAATATACATTGGGAGTTTGAATATGAAAAAAAATAATTTAAATCACTTATTATCTCTGATCACAAGCTTTTCGTTAATTTTATCAGTTTTCCATTATTGTCCAAATATTATTCTAGAAACTCATTCAGATAATTCCTCAGAAGCTGCCACAATGAGTGAGGATTCCATTACTGATTTAAATGAGTCATTAGAAAATCCCTTCAACAACCAGGATGATGAAGAAGTAACTTATGACAAAAAGAGTTGGGTTCAGCCAAAAGAATGGAATTCTCCAAAGATTGATCCTAAAGATTATAAAGGTAATATAATGCTGTTCTTTGACAAGCTCGGACTTGAGCCTGGAGGTGCCAACGGAAAGGTTCAGAGGGTTTATTTCAGTGTTACTGGAGCCACCGAACCAGTCAGTCATGTAAAGTTTCACTTTTTTTATGATACCAGATTGAAAGTTCAGGAAAACTCATATGGCGATGTCGTTACAGCAGGTAAGGCTCTAAATGGGTTCACAACAGGTTCGAAAATGATAGAAGAAGGACAAATAGTGTTTTACGCATATTCGGAAGATACTATTATTGATAAAGGCAGTATTTTCACTGTCGATTTTATAGTCCCTGAAGATGCAGGCCCGGGTGAAGTATATCCTTTTGGTATTTCATATGTTGATGATGGTATTGCTTATGATTCATTCATTAATTCGGAAAAAGACGATGCAGGAAAACTTCAGATGACTTATGTATTCACAAAAGGTATTTTTAACGGCTATATCAGGATGAATGGCGAAAAGCCGACTACGACTACTTCAGCGACTCCACCGGAACCGTTGTTTGACTATTATCTCGGAGATGTTAATGATGATGGAAAGATTGATGCTAAAGATGCTTCGATGGTATTAGCAGCATATGCAAAAGCTTCAACAGGTGAAGATAATGGATTAACAGATATGCAGAAAGAGTCTGCTGATGTCAATATTGATGCCAGGATTGATGCTAAGGACGCTTCGTTGATACTAGAATACTACGCTATTGCCTCTACATTTTCATGTTGATCTCCTATCGATTAAGTAGTTTCAGATGAAAAGTTCTTTTTTCTATAGAATACAGAAAAATCCGCCGTTTGGCGGATTTTTCATTCTGGTGTTTCATAGCTTATTATCATTGTAAATGTGTCAGCTATCTGTGAATTCGGAAACTAAAGAATATCAGTTGTATATATGAACTTCAAGTCGTTGACGTAAATTTGCTAATTCAGTAGTTCTTTGCGCAGACAGACAAGGTCAAATATATCAGCTGAATTGTCTGAATTCATATCAGCAAGTTCAAATTGCTTTTTTGAAATATTACCAGCTTTGAGTAGGTATTTGTTTAAGAGTAGTAGATCTGCAACACTTATTGTTCCGTCCATATTTATATCGCCTTTAGCAGACTCTTTCTTTTGGAAAGAACAAACTAACGCTGTTGCCTTTTCTGCAGAGACTGTAATTGTTTCAGAATCGGAGGTTATGGCACCGGACCAGCCAGCAAATGTATATCCATCATCAGGCTTTGCTGTGAGAGTTATTTTTTCTCCTTTTTCAAATGATCCTGTCCAGACATTTCCTGAAAACTTGGTACTGACAGAACTAGCGGATATGTTACCGTTTCCGTTTTTGGTAACAGTTATAGTAGCAGCATCGTTAGGTATTCCGAGGTAATTCTGCATATTCATAACTGCATAATCTGCACGATTCTTGAAGAATGTTCGCATTTCTTCCATTTCGTTGTGATAATAGATCTTCTGTTCAGAAAGGAAATCATTCAGTTCTGAATCAGGAGGACCATCAAGCCAACGCCATGCAGTCATAGTAAGATAATCAATATATCTGTTTTCCTCTTCATCAAGTTCTGCGACCATTTTCGATGACTCAAAAACTGAATATGCATAAGAATAGAATTTATCAGCAAACTGTTGCTTGAATTCTGGATTTTCAAGTAGCTTAGTGAATATCAGTGTTGGGATACCTTCTTTAACGCTGTCCATTTTTTGGAAACTGTCGTGCTGATATGGCTCAACATCTCCAAATGAATCATAAGTAATTCCGACAGAGTAATCAAAATCAAATGATCCGAATCTCCATTTGCCGTCGCTGTATGGATTGCCTTCTATAGCATCAGAATTGTTTCTCCATATGAGGTAATTATAGTTCGGCCAATCCCATATGCCAAGATATAGACCAGTACAGTAATGATCAATAATGCTTTCAACATCGACCTGAGATGTCACATAAGCATAGTTTTCAGGAGAAGAGAGATCGTTCTCCTCACAGAAATCTCCAAGTAACTGAAGATTTAGAGGTTCATCTTCAGGTCCTTCCTCGAGTACACCGTTTTTAATAATTGATACGTTTTCTGAAGGAACTCCGTATTTTGTCTGAATATAGTAATCAGAAGCCTTTTCAGTTATCTCATACATTCCCCAGAGTTCTCCGTCAATGAATAACATACATCTGTCATTGGCGTACGTGGCAAGAGCAGGAAGATCCTTAAGCGAAGAATTAACTGTTAGTTCTCTGAGTCTGTCAATCCAAGTGACTGATCTAAGGCCGAATGAATCATAACGTTTTATTATCTTGTTATCAGTTACTGAACGATTTTCGTCTAATATCTTAAAATCGAGCTTTGAGTCACCGTATTCACTTCTTGCGTAGATATTGAAGCTTTTTGCTTCGCTATCTCTTGTTGATGCACCTCTTATGCGTATTCCCATTTTCTGAGTGAAGCCAAGATTTCCATTCTTGAAATAAGAGATATCAGCTTCACGTTCCCATTCCTTGCCGGATGAAGAGAAATTTGTAATATCATCCAATATGCCTTCATCGTTTTCAGCGTTTTCCAGGTAGTCCATGTATTTTTGACCAGTGACATATATGCCCTTATCCTTATCAAACAGGTTATCAGGATCTGTTACAATAGATATTACAGGTATTTCTGAATAGTATTTCAGTTTTTCATCATCCATGATAAAATATGTCTTTGAGATAACTCTGCTGAATGAACCATCTGATGCTTTGGAGGCTGCTCTAACAATGGTTACTTTATCAAATTTTTCTGGATTAGCTTCGTACGACTGAGATAGCGTGATCGAGTAAGGACTGTAGTCTTCATGTTGATATTTGCTGTATACATTATCATCTATGCTTCTGTCATACATTGGAATAGCATCGGTGTAGACTTTAGCTGTAGCGGAAGTGGTTGGATCAGATCCGTCAAGCGTATAGTAAATCTTTTCAGCTGATGTTAAAGAAAGCTGTTTAACATCATTCACACTGTAGAAACCGGATTCAAGAGAGAATACAGGTTCTGCGGGGGTGGGATGATTTGCTGAAGAAGGAGTTGGAGTCATCACTGAATAGGTTCCGTCAGATAAACGACCAAATGTAGTGTCCTCTGCAAGTGCAGGGATCTCTAACGTTTGAAGTATTGTTCCGTCAGGGGAGGAGAGAGAAAGTATTTCTCCTGATTTGCTCAGGCCGAAGCCTGTGTTGAGTTCTGTCATACCGATTCCGTTTTTATCAGATACGATAATTAGGTACTGTCCTTTTTTTATGACTGTTCCTGAAGGAAAAACAAATTTCATGGGATTATCTGGATTGTCAGACAACCCAAAGCCTGATAAGTCCAAATCATTATTATCACTGTTATATAGTTCTATCCAGTCAGATGCCCTGTTGAGACTGTCAGTGAAGCTTTTTTTATTCTGAGTGCAAACTTCATTTATGTACAGTTTATAAGATTTCTGTTCTGCTTTAGAAAAAGAAACACCGCTGTGTACTGATAATAGCATTAGTAGGGCTGTTGCAAATCCTCCTATTTTTTTAATTAATTTCATTGTAAGTCCTTTCTATCATTTAACAATGCTTCTATTATATCACTTTCTTTAAAGGAGTTCAACATTTTTTGGCAGATTAAAATTATCTAAATAAGAGATTATTCTACACAATGTGAACAAACCGGGAACAATTTGTGTGGTATTTGTATATTTTTTGTGTAAAGATATATATAATTTTGTATTAGACTTGAATTAATGTGTGGATTGTGCTATAATTTTATTACATTATAAGAGAAAGCAGGGAGGGAAAATGAAAAGACGTAAACGTATTGCTTTCTTTACTTCGCTTCCAGAAGGAGTTCATGCTCGACATGTGACAGATGGAATGCTTTATCAGTGTCAGAAGTATGATTATGATCTTTGCGTTTTCGGTTCAATGACTCATCTGCAGTTCGACAGGAAACAGTATTTGCAAGGAGAGGCTAACATCTTTAATCTTTGCAATTTTTCTGAAATGGATGGAGTTATACTTGATACAACAAATCTTAATGAAGCTAAAGATTGCAAAATACTAGCGAAATTATGTGAACGCATCAAACATTATCCTAAGCTTAAAGTATGTGCTTTGGAATTGCCGATTGATGGAATCACCACAATTGAAGCATGTAATGATGATGTTTTAAAAGAAAGCTGCAGGCATATTATCGAGCATCATCACAAAAAGAGAATCTGCATACTAACAGGGCAGAAGGATAACTATATTGCTGAATCGCGTTTATCATCTGTTCTTGATGAGATAAAAGCACATGATTTATCTGTTTTGCCAGAGCATATAATTTATGGTGATTTCTGGTACTCAAGCGGAGACAGACTTGGTGAACAGCTGATTAATGGCGAAATATCTATGCCTGAAGCTGTTATTTGTACAAGTGATCATATGGCACTGGGCTTGATTGATAAACTAATCACGAATGGTATAAGAGTTCCTGAAGACTTGATAGTTGTGGGATTTGATTATATTGAGGAAAGTGCAAGCAACAGAGTTACACTGTCTTCATATGATACTGGTGACATTCAGGTGGGGGCAAATTCAATTGACTGGATTCGCAAGCAGATAGAACCGGATGAAGATATAATTCCATATAAAATGGATACTGGAATGCTGTTTCATCCTGGGATGAGTTGTGGTTGTCAGGTTGATCTTAAAGATGCATTAAAATCTTTCCGTTCTGCTTTGTATTGTACTTCACGGACTTATGCTGATCCTGATATGATGAAGAATGCAGATATCGGGCTCCTTATGGAGAGTTATGTTCTTGAAGATTTTACAGGTGCTGAAACTATTGATGAATGTCTTTATAAGATCCAGAATAGCACTTATCTGGCATCTCCGTTCCGAAATCTCATGCTTTGTTTACGTGAGGACTGGACAGATATGGACAATGATCAGTATGAAGGATACCCTGATACTATGAAGATTGTTGTTGCTAATGGTGAGAAGATGATTTATAAAGCTGAGGAGCATATAACATTTCCGACAGAATATATGATTCCGCAGCTGTATAATGAAAGGGATGAGGCTTCAGTTTTTTATTTTTCCTCAGTTCATTTCGTGGGGAAAATGCTTGGATACTCTGTCCTTCAACGCAATATTTCAGATCACACTAAACTAAACCTTGTATATCGCAACTGGCTGCGTTTTATAAATAATTCGCTTGAGATGATTCGTGCAAAGCGTATTCTCCAGATCTTCTCAATTCGTGATGAAATGACAGGAGCATTTAATCGCCGTGGCATGTATGATTATCTTGAACGTATGATTCAACAGAAGCATGATAATGATAAGCTGCTGGTATGTGTTGTTGATATGGATAAACTAAAGTATATCAATGATACCTTTGGACATCATGAGGGCGATTTTGGTATTAACCTTGTTTGTTCAACATTGTCAGCGATTACTGAAGAGCATGAGATCTGTATCAGAGCAGGAGGAGACGAGTTCTATTTGCTTGGAATAGGACAGTATCCGGATAATGAATCTGATCATAGAAAGCAGAAATTCCTGAATCTCCTTGAACAAAAAGCAAAAATTTATGAGAAACCATATCCGATTACAGCAAGTATTGGTTCTTTGTTGTATAGTGTGCATTCTGTTCAGGAAGCGGAAGAAGTTGTGCGCAAGGCAGATGAAAAAATGTATCAGTATAAAGTCTATCATCGTAAACAGAGAACCAGTTAGCTATTCAGTAGCATTTATTAGTGCATTTCAATTTTAAAAATAACACCATAATAATTCTGAAAAATCATCAGTATTATTATGGTGTTTCTTTTTTGTATCACTCTGAACTATATCGTTAATCCTAGATAAGATTTTCGAGGGTAGTAAAGAGAGAATTTTTGTCTATGGGTTTTGTTAGATGTGCATTCATTCCAGCTTGCATACTTCTTTGAACATCTTCATCAAACGCATTTGCTGTAAGAGCAATTATAGGAATAGTCTTAGCATTAGGACGCTCAAGATCACGTATTAGAGACGTCGCTTCAAGTCCGTCCATTTCAGGCATTCTTATATCCATGAGTATGGCATTGTAATAACCTGGATTGCTCTCAATGAACATATCGACAGCTTTTCTGCCGTTTTCAGCAGTGTCAACACTTATTTCAAGGATTTGGAGAACCATAGCCATTATCTCTGCATTGATCTCAACGTCCTCGGCTAGAAGTATTCTTCTGCCTTTCAGATTGGCCTTTTTATTATTTTTATTTGTATTAGTTCTCTTTAGCATAGCCAATCTGAATTCTTCTATGACATTATTGGCAACTAAAGGCTTTGTTATAAAGCTGTCAACGTCAGCGTCTAAAGCTTCTTTTTGAATATCATCCCACTTATAAGCTGTGATTATAATGATAGATGTTTCATGGGCAATTAGCTTTCGAATTTCTTTTGTTGTTTCGATACCATTCATATCAGGCATTTTTAAATCTACAAGAATAAGTGAATAAGACTGCTTACGTATGTGCTGAAGCTTAACTATTTCTATTGCTTCTTCACCGGAATGAGCAATGTCACATTTTACACCTATTTCTTCAAGCGCTAGTCTTGCGTGTTCACAATCAACTGGATCATCATCAATTATGAGCACGTTCATTTCACCAGGTCTTATCTCTATATGACCGGTTTTATCTGTATAGTTTTCAATTTTATAAAACAGTTATTAATATTTTAACACAAATTCGATCGCTATGCAAGAAAAATATGATTATAATTTAAGAATATATTATTTTAAAAAGGTTATAGATAGAAATTTCTATCCTTTACAATTTCTGCTTTTTTTGATATAATTAACAAGAATTCGGATAAGGAGATTATTCTATGTACCAGAAAACGATTCCTGATTCATCATATAGAATTTTATTAATCGCTGTTTCATGTGCAGTTCTTTCATCATGCAGTGATAAAACATCTTCTGGTATTGATAGTATGAAAATCATAGACCAGACAATCACAGAAGATTTCTTTGAACCTTTTGAACAGGAAGGAATGTGTTTTTCAGCTAAAAGCGGCTTCTATGAAAATGAATTCTATCTTGATATTTCAGCGGATGAAGGTAAAACTGTTTATTATACTCTTGACGGAAATCTGCCTTCAATTGAAAGCGAGAAGTATACACAGCCTATTCATATATATGACCGTTCATCAGATCCTGATGTTTTAAGTGCGTATACTGATATAGCTCAGCCTGCTGATGACGTTGAACGCGAACTGCCTAAATCACCTGTGGATAAAGCGACTGTTGTCAGAGCTATTGCAGTTGATGAATCCGGAAATCAAAGTGAAGTTGTATCAAATACATATTTTGTTTCTTTCAATGATAAAGCGGGTTATTATAATGATGTTAAGATAGTATCGCTGATAACAGATGAAAAAAATCTTTTTGATTATGATAACGGTATTTATATGCTTGGAAGAGAATATGATGAATGGCTGAATGGTGATGATTATGACTCGACGGTTCCTGAATGGTTTATGCCTGCGAATTACACTCAGAAGGGCAGGGAATGGGAGCGAGAGGCTAATATACAGTTTTTTGAAAATGGTGAGCTTGAGCTTTCTCAGAACATAGGAATACGTATTCATGGTGGTGCAACACGTTCATATACTCAGAAGAGCTTCAACATTTATGCACGCAAAGATTACGGTCTTTCCAAGCTTGAATATGATCTCTTTTCGGGATCAGTAAACAGTGAGATCAGCAATTCTTCAATAACAGAGTTTGATTCATTTATGCTTCGAAATGGCGGAAATGATGCAATGTATACTCGCTTCCGTGATAAACTAATTCAGTCTCTTGTTTCAGATCGTCAGTTTCTCACCCAGGGGATGGTGCCTTGTATTCTTTTCATTAACGGAGAATACTGGGGACAATATGAAATAACTGAAAAGATGGATGCAGCTTTTATAAAATCACATTTTGGAATTCCAAAAAAAGATGTTTGCATCATCAAGAAGGATGAGCTGGATGAAGGTGATGAGGCAACATATGATGAATGGGAAAAGTTGCATGAATGGATAAAATCAACGGATTTTTCTGATGATTCAGCTTATGATGAGCTTTGTCAGAAGGTTGATATGCAGAGCTTTATGGATTATGTAAGTACAGAATTATATATAGACAACTGTGACTGGGGAAAGAGTAATTCAGCAATGTGGAGAGCACAAACTGTTGATGCAGAGAATATGTATGCAGATGGCAGATGGCGTTATATAATGTTTGACACAGAATACAGCTCAGGGATATACGGGCAATCACAGCCGATTAACGACAGCTTTGAAAAATTTATGGATAAGGATTCATTTACAGCTGATCTGTTTAATGCGGCTTTGAAAAACAAATCGTTCAGAAAAGAATTCTATGAGACTTTTACGGAAATATCTGAAACTAGTTTTAGTGATGAACGTGTCAATACTAGAATAGATGAACTATCTGAATCATACTGCGATATGACGGTTGATACCTATAACCGTTTCTGGCGCAGCTCTTTTGGCGGAAACAATGCAAGATTCAATTACAGTGATTCAGTTCAGGAACTTAGAGGCTTTTTTTCCAACCGAAAAAAGTATATTACTGATTATCTGAAGCAGTATGTTATCATAGAAAACTGAGTAAAAGAAAAGAAGCCATAGCGTTCTTGATGCTATGGCTTCCTTGCATTTATATAGTTGTCAGAATCCGAGCTTTTTGTGGATATAATCGTTTCTCTTAATCATAAAATCAACAATTGAGACTTTATCGCCGCCGTAGGAGAACAGTCCGCCGCCGCCTCCCCACATTCCCCACATACCGCCCATTCCGCCGCCCTTGCCAACTTGCAAACCTTGTGGGCTCTTGGAAATGTTGCTCTCGAATTTATCATATGTGAAGAAGAAACGCGGGTCTGCTTTGACGTGATCCTTGATTAGAGAAGCCAGTCCGTTTACAGTCTTTTCAGGATCATTGTACAGGTTTACGATTTCCTTAACATATCCATAGTACATTTCTCTGTACTCTGGAACTTTAAGAAGATTAGTCAGCATTGGACGCTGATCAGCATTTGCCTGATAAAGTCCTGTTGTTATGTCGGATTCAGCGGCTGCTCCATTATCCATGAAGTTACCTATAGACAGATTATAATCCCAACCTACGTAGTACATTTTTCCTTCGTTGTACATAACATAGTAGTTGTGGGCCATCTGTCCGTTGTAGCTGTCATAGTTTGCCATAACAGCATTAACCGCAAATCCTTTAAGGAAACTTGGAACATCAATTACATCTTCAATGAATTTATAGTTGCTTGAAGAGACTTTATTAATTGCATCTTTAACTTCCTGAATATGCTTGAGTTCATCATCCGTTCCGAATTTAACCTCGAAATTGTTAAGTGCCATCTGAGGTCTGAATGTACAGTCATATGAATTTCCGACATCAGCGGCCTTGTAGAATACAGCATCATCAGTTGTTGCTAGTCTCTCACCGACTGTAGTACCAGGCTGCTCGCACAGCAGATAGAAACTGTATAACTGGCCGTTGAGATACATGTCTGTGTATCCGACGTTTGGCGCATATGCATTTAGGTCATACATAGCGTTATAGCAAAGAACATCTCGCATGCATGATGGGTCAGAATAGAAGTTGTTGACGCATATCTCGGTCAGACCTTTATAATTCTGATATTTGTCATATTTATCAAGCTTAAATCGGAAGCTGTATTTATCCTTGCCAGCCTGATATACAAACATATTTGAACTGTGTCCTTTAGTTCTTATTCCTACATTGTCAAGACGTTCGCCGTCTATTATAACATTACATGGATAATATTCTTCATCCTGTGAATGCTTCAGAAATTCATTCCAGTTAGGCATTTCAACTTCTATCTTATGAACACTGCTCTGATTGAACAGATCTGCATAAAGAAGGTCTGCGCAGTCGGTGTTGTTAACATTGGTATATGTATTGGGGGTTCCAGCTTTTATGTCAGAACCTGCTTTTGTTTCGATTCCGCCTGCATATACTCTGTAAGAAGTATTGTTGGTCAGTTCAGGTGATGAAACAATTACATAGCGATACTTCTTGCGTGTATTCTTATCAAATAATATATTTTTACCGGAATCAGTCAGTGTAATAGGATTGTTCTTTGACCATTGCTTGGTCATGTCAAGTAATATGGCAGGCTGAACTGTTGAAGTAAGTTTGTCACACTGGTTATCTGAAGCAGTTGCTAGGAGTTCTCCTCCTGTAATGCTTATAGTTCCTTCACTTCTCAGTCCTCTGTCTCCGCATGCTGAGATATCGCCGCCTGAAATGTTGAGTTCAGTTTCGGCTTGAATTGCATCGCTTCCAGCTTTTATGATTATCTCACCATCTGAGATATCTATTTTTCCCTTTGAAGACTTGATACCGTCTCCTTCGGAGTCGATTACTATTCTTCCGCCTTTAACTGTTACTGAGGTTTTGCCTTTTATCGCATCTGTTTTTTCTTCTTTGTTGAGTGTTGTTATATTGATATTTCCTCCGGTAAGCTTAACATCATTGTTGCAGATGATAGCGTTCTGGGTATTAGCTGTAATATTCAGAATACCTGTTCCAAGCTCTCCGCCTTTTATGGTCAGGTCGTCTTTAGCTTCGATTAAAGCATTATCGATATAGTCACCAGAATATGCTGATTCACCGTCTGAAATAGAATTCTCGGTGCCGTCTTCAATAGTAATGGAAGTCTTTTCAGCATTTTTTACTAGTATTGCCGGAGAGTTCTTTCCACTGATGTTTACGCCTTTGAAGATTAGCTTAACAGTACCAGGATCAGCGCTTTCATCAGGAACGTCAACTTTGATCTGTCCGTTTCTGAGAGTTCCGTCGATGTAATAGCTTCCTGAATGACTGATAGTTACCATAGATCCGTCTGCTTGAGCATACTTTCCATCTATAGTTATTTTGGAATCATTAAGTTTAATAAATGTTTCAACTTCCTCAAGCTCAACAGGAATTGTTGTTGGAGGTTCAGTAACAGGTTCTGTGAACTCTTCTGTCACAGGTTCCGTCTGTTCTTCAGTTGGTGGTTCTGTGGAAGTTTCCTCAGTTCCTTCTGACCATGATTCAGGAAGTGATTTGAGTATTCCCGCATCATACATCATTATAGACAGTGCATCACGTGCAGTTACACCATCTCCACGATTGTAAACATCCGCTCTGTTAAGGGCTTCTCCCGAGAGAGGATATTTACCTTTGTTGGCAACGTATTGAAGTATTGCGACTGAATCAGCTACTGTAATAGATGCGTCACCGTTTACATCACCAATGCTTTTTGGTACTGTTTCTGCTGCTGAAGTTATAGGTGTTGCTGAAGCAATCAGACAAGCTGAGAACAGTACTGCAAGAAGGTGATTTTTTTTGATTCTCATAAAAACCATTCTCCTTTTCAGATCTTTCTGATATTTTATTTTCAGTAACCCTTTTCCCGTACATAAATATTAGTTCATTAACGAAGATACTGTTAATAAATCAATATTTATGTCTATCTATTTGTGCTATCATTATACTGTATTTTTTCGCATTTGTAAAGTCCTTTTTAAATAATTCGCAAGTTTTAGTATGATTTTGGCTATTAGCAGATTATAATCTATATATTATAATCGTCATTTTTAGATTGAAGCCTTATTCCTTGACATCCGGTTATTTTTGTTGTATATTATGATATAAGCTTTGCCTTCCTACTGCCAAAGAAGGAAGAAAGCTTTCAAAAGCTGTATAAGATATAAAAAGATTCGGATAATCAAAAGCATTCAGTAATTATATTTGAAAGGAATTATACTAAATGAAATTGAAGAAAATAGCCGCTTGTCTTACTGCTATATCTTTAGCTGTTTTTCAAGTGTTCAGATACGATAGTTCAGAAACTTTTCATCCTGTAACTGTTGTAGCTTTAGAAGCACATTCTCTTGGTGATGTGAATGGTGATAAAATGGTTGATGGTAAGGACGCATCCAGAGTACTTGCTGAGTATAGTTCGTTATCATCAGGGGGAGCTTCAACATTATCAAGTATTGAGTTCAGCGCAGCTGATGTCGATAATGATGGAAGTGTATCCGCAATGGATGCATCATATATTCTTAAGTATTATTCTTATAATTCAACTGGAGGCAATAAGGATATCAAATCTTTCCTTCATGACGAGAACGAAACTGAGAGTTCAACGACTTTGCCTGTAACGACTACTACTAACGAGTCAACGCAGATTCCGACAACTACAGCTAAGGTAACTTCACCGAGCGGAGTACGTATTATTACAGATGATCTTTCAGTACCTGTAGCTAAAGTTGAGATTCAGTCTGAGAGTTCATTATTCATTTCCTGGGATGCTGTTGAGAATGCAAAGAGTTATTGTGTAGAGTTTTCTCCAAAATCTGATTTCAGCTTCATCAATCGTTCAATTAATACACCATTGTATAATTATAAAGTTGATTCATTAACTCCGGATCAGACATATTATATTCGTGTATGCGCACAGAATAAGACTGATGAAGGAACCTATGCTTCAAGGTATTATACGACTGAGATAACATTGCCTCTTGTATTTGAATCGACAACTACTTTAGTTGAAACAACTACAACGACAACAACAACTACTACTACTTCCACCACAACCACAACAACCACTACTACAACAACTACTTCAATCACAACTCAAACCTCAACAGTTTCAGCTTCGAGTCCTCAGGTGACTACTGTATCACCAGTTACAACTACATCTCCGGTAAATGTTGTAAGAGAGATGTCATGGACTGATCCAAATACAGGAAAAAATGTTTATTATAAGCTTACATTTCAGAAGAGTATTGCTGACTATTATAGCAAAATCCCACGTATAACAGATATCAGCAAATGGACTGAGTATTGTTCCGATACTGAGAATAAGAAGCTTCTTAAACAGTTTGCAGATTGGGTTGAACAGGAAGGAAACTATTATGGATATACAGAGTATCAGAAAGTTCTTCTTGCTGCTCAGGTTGCTCAGAAGATTCCGTATAAAACAGATATCGAATCCAAAGGTGTAGTTGAATACCCTAAGTATCCATATGAAACGTTCTTTGATGGTTGTGGAGATTGCGAGGATAAGTCTATAATACTTGCGGGTATTCTGCATGAGATGAATTATGCTGTGGTTCTGCTGCATTTCAAGGATCATATGGCAGTAGGAATATCTGGAGGAAGTGGCATTTATGGCCAGTATTACACCATATCAGGAAGTAACAGAAGATACTTCTATATTGAATCCACTGCGTTTGGTTCCAAGATAGGTGAATGTCCTGATGAAGTAAAGAATGAGATCCCGAAAGTTTATGTTTTGAATTTCTCATCATAGTATCTTACAAAAGCCGCCATTGGCGGCTTTTTGTAATGTCAATTAATAATATTGATTTTCATGGTTCGGTTTGCTATAATGAAAATATAGTAACAACTCTTATTGCTTTGAGAAGAATAATCTGTTAGGAGGAAAAGATAATGAGCAAGAAATTGGTTGCGTTTTTTTCAGCGAGTGGTACGACGGCTTCACTTGCCTCCGAACTTGCTAAAGTCTCAGATTCTGATCTATATGAGATACGTCCGGAAATACCCTATACTATAGCGGATTTAAACTGGAGAAATAAGCTGTCACGAAGCACGATTGAAATGAATGATCCAAGTTCCCGACCTTCACTTGCCGATACTGATCTGAATGTAGATGAATATGATACAATATATCTTGGATTTCCTATCTGGTGGTATATTGCTCCGACTATAATCAATACATTCCTTGAAAGCTATGATTTCAGCGGCAAGAAAATCATTCTTTTTGCAACATCCGGTAGAAGCGGGTTCGGAGAGACCTTGGAAAAACTTCAGGTTAGTGCTCCTGATTCAATGATGATTGAAGGATATGTTAATCCATCTGGAAAAAAGATTATAGAACTTGCCAATATGAGCTAAAACTGAATATCCACAAATATGAGGAATTCATTATGAAAAGACTAATAAGTATTCTATTGTCTGCGGTAATATGTTCTGCTTATTCAGTTCCATCTTCTTATGCGAAAGGTGAAAGAAGTAGTAGATTTACATCCACTTTTATACAGTATTGGTCTTGTAGAGACTGGACTCAGAAACGTTGGGAACAGGAATTGGTTGAAATGAAGTCGGCTGGTTTTGATTCATTGATACTTCAGTCTGTTTATGACATAGACAGGGGAGAGTGTTCTGGTGAAAACAAGCAGGATCCATCTGCATATCTTTCTTCTGAGAGCTATTGTATTTTTCCTTCTTCAATCAATGCCAAACATCATACATCATTGAATGATGGTGATGAGCTTGCTCTTGCTCTTGAAGCTGCAAAAATAACTGGAATGAAGCTGTGGCTTGGAACAGTTGATGATGATATGTGGTGGAATTATGGATGGGGCATTCCTTCTTCTTATTTTGAGGACTGGTGTGAAAATAATGCAGAGCTTTGCAGCGGCTTAATTGATGAAATCTGGAACCGATACGGAGAAGAATATGGTGATCAGATTGCTGGATGGTATTATACAAATGAAATCTGGAATATTGATGCTGCCTGCGATAGAACAGACAACGGGGAATATGCCCGAATAATAGGTGATAATATCAAAGAGACTGTTGATACAGTTAATAGTATCTGTCCTGAAAAGCCGATTATTATCAGTCCGTTTTTTAATAACCAGATTTCAATGGAAGATGATTTTGCGTATTTTATTAAAGATGTAGTTGATAAAGCAGGCTTTCGTTCCATAGATATTTATGCTCCTCAGGACGGAGGTGGCAGGAATTATAGTGCTTCTGAAATACGAAAATGGGCAGAGGCTCAGAAAAAATCAGTAGAAGGAAATATGAGCTTCTGGATAAATAATGAAAGCTTTTCAACCAGAGATGATGGTTCATTAGTAAGAAAGGATTTTGATGAGCTCCGCGAAAACTATTTTGCTACTGCTGATTTAGCAGAGGAGAGCATTATCTTTTCTTGGTATTATTATTTCAATGACAATGATCTGAGAGATCAGTATAAAGAATTCATAACTGAGACTATTGATGGTGATGTAAATGATGATGGAAAATATTCAGTAGCCGATCTGGTAATCTTGGAGAAGTGGCTGCTTGGAAACCATGATACAGTTCTTAAAAACTGGAAGAATGCTGATCTTTGTACGGATGGAAAACTTGATACTTTTGATTTGTGCTTAATGAGAAAAGAACTCGTTGATGAATCAAAGATAGTATCAAATATCGGTGAGCTCCGTACAGCTGTTGCGACAGCAAAAGCTGGCGATACTATTAAGGTGGCTCCCGGATTATATATGATTAAAAACGATAAGATCCTGGCTTTATCAGAAGGAACTCTTGATGAGCCTATAATTCTTAAAGCACTTGATCCGGATAATCCTCCACAGCTTATCGGAGAATCTGCTGAGAATGGGTATATTCTCAATATTCTTGGAGATAACTGGATTATAGACGGACTTGTATGCAGTTATTCACAGAAGGGGATTGTACTTGATAACTCAAATCATTCTGTGATTCAGAACTGTGAAATATATAATATCGGAGCAGAAGCCATAGCGATTCGTGACGGAAGTTCATATTGTACTGTTAGATCATGTAATATTCATGATACCGGTCTTGTTTCTCCTGGATATGGTGAAGGAGTATACATCGGAAGTTCAAAAGAAAAGACTGAATTTGATTTCAAATGTGATCATAACAAAGTTATTGACTGTGTTTTCAAGAATGTGGCAGCCGAGCATGTAGATGTCAAGGAGTACACAACTGATACTGAAATATCTGGATGTACATTTTATGGCGACGGAATGACCGGTGAGAACTATGCGGGCAGTTTTATCGATTTAAAGGGAAATGACTGTTATGTTCATGATAATATAGGATACAGAAACAATAATAAAAAAATAGTAGCGGCATTTGAGGTGCATGAGCAGGTTGAAGGCTGGGGATATCATCATGTATTCGAAAATAATACGCTTTATATGGATCAGCCGTACGGTGCTGAGAACACCTCCAGAAGAATGTATGTTGTTGATGGATGGTTCAGTGATTTTTCTGTTAAAAACAATAAAGTCGACTATGGTAAAGGTCTTGTTTCTGCTGATAGTCGGGAATTCTACAATTCAGATAATGTTACTTATCTAACCTGATTATTTAGCGTAAAAATCCTTAAGCACATTAGTTTATAATAATACCCCTGAAGAAAGCCATTTGTTAATTGGTACTTCAGGGGTATTGTATTTGTATTCGTCTATTATAAAAGTGTTTTTATGAACCTTGCTAATTCCTCGCCAGCGCGAAGATGAGTATCTTCAGAAGGATGCCAGTTTGAACCATATCCGAGAAGACCGTCCTGCGTGGAGTAACGGAAAATACTGATTCTGGCATCATCAAGGCGTTTTACAGCCTTTTCTATGTATAGAAACGGTTCAGTAAGCATTATTCCAAGTGAGCAGATAATTATAGCATTAGGATTATTTTTTCTGACTACTTTTATAAAATCATAATAGCTGTCTTCGAATTCCTTATATGCTTCATTATGAAAAGTACAGAAGCTATTGTCGTTTGTTCCGAGGTTAATTACAATTATATCTGGTTGAAAATCATTGAAATTCCAGGGGATATCCTGTAGTTTATCACCATCTACTGAACTGTAAGAAAATCCACATGTTTCATACCAAGGAGGAAGGAGTTCACGGGTATTACGAATGCCATCATCAGTATATCCACTGATTATTCCATATCCGCTGTAACTGAAGAGACTATAGTCTGCATCTAGAAGTTTTGATGCAACATATGCATATGATTTCATAGCATTTTCAGCTTCACAGGAAAAATCAGACTGCATATTGCTGTCATCTACTCCGTATCCGCAAGTGATTGAATCACCTATGAATTCAATTTTAAGGTGCTTATTTTCAGTAGGTGAAACAGATGCATTATCATCTGTTTCAAGCGAGTGAATTTCTGCGATGGAGAATGCTCCCTCAGAAAGTTTGACAATACGAATTGTATTTGTAACAGGTGTATCAGAATTCACTATTTCAAATTTTTCAGCTCTTTCTTCAATAACCTTTTTAATTATGATTCTTTCATTGCATAATATAGCAATTCGAGGCATATTACAGCGCTTTCCATCAGTATAACAATCATTGTCAACACCAATGGTCAGTGAGAGCTTACATCCCTTGAAAATGAATTCGCAGCCAGTGCCTGAGAGGGTGAGACGAAGAATATCGTTTTTTGTTATTGTTCGTCCGAACAGCTTTGCGCTGCTTTTATCAAGTGGGATTTTTTTCATTTTACTACCTCAATACATAGATACCGTCGATACAAGGAAGCATCGACGGTATATGGAAATTAGCCTCTGAGTTCAGCACCAATGTTGGCGAGTGCCTTGAGTGCTTTTTTCATTGCACTGTCAGCTTGTTCATCGGTTAGAGTTCCTTCATGTGAACGCATGGAAATTGAGTAAGCAATACTCTTCTTACCGTTCTTCTTCATGTCGTCGCTGCGGTATACGTCGAAGAGAGTTACCTTTTCAAGGATCTTTCCTACAGCGCCCTTTATAGCTTTTTCAAGTTCTGCAACAGGAGTATCCTCATCAACAAGAAGACTAAGATCACGGGTTGTGGCAGGGAACTTCGGAAGAGGACTATATGTAATCTTTTCAGCAGCAGAATCCATTAATTCAGGAATATTGAGCTTTGCCACATATGTCTTAACACCAATCTCATATGTTTCCTGAACCTCAGGATGAACTTCACCCATGATGCCAAGAGCGACACCATCACGCATGATAACTGCGCTTCTTCCAGGATGAAGTGCGTATTTCTCATCAAAAACATCACTATCTGTAGCGCGGATGTACTCAACATCATAGATGTTCATTTCGCTGAGAAGCTGTTCTACCATACCCTTGAGTTTGTAGAAATCAGCGTCTCCGCCGTACATACCAATTGTAAGACGCTGAGGCTCATCTGGAAGCTGATATTCGTATTCATGACGTGGCTTACCATTATTTATCAGAAGTGCTTCATCACCCTGATAGTTTCTCTTTTCTTCAACAGGAAGGTATTCCTTCGAAATTTCAAAGAGACAAGCCTTTTCATTACGGTTATTGTAATTGAATGAGAGTATATCAAGCATTGAAGGAATTGTTGAAGTTCTCATAACACTTGTGTCTTCACCGAGTGGATTAACAATTCTGACTACCTTGCGGAGTTTGCTGTCTGCTGGAAGCTTTATTTTATCAAAATATTTAGGAGATACGAATGAGTATGTAGCTATCTCGTATCCACCGAGTGATACTGCAGCGTTTCTGAGAGCTCGTGTGAACTTCTGCTCAGAAGTGAACTCAGCTCTTGCTACACCACGGAAATCAGTTGAAGGGATATTATTGTATCCATAAATACGAGCAACTTCTTCTGCTATATCAGCCTTGCATCCGATATCTATACGGAATGACGGAGCGAGAACTTTTCCGCCTTCAAATGTGAATCCAAGACGATTGAGGTATTCCTTCATCTGGGATTCAGTAAGGTCAGTTCCAAGGAAGTTATTGATCCAGTCGGAATCAAAATCAACTGAAGCGGGAGTTTTATCAGTGTAGTCAAGGTCAATTACTGTATTAAGAACTTCTCCTGCTCCGAGTTCTTCTACGAGTTCAAATGCGCGCTTCAGACAAGTCATGGAGATGAGTCTGTCAACACCTTTTTCATAACGGGCAGAAGCGTCTGATTTGAGACGGAGTTTCTTTGATGTCTGTCTAACCTGTGTAGGTTCAAAGTATGCTGATTCGAATACAACTGTTGTAGTATCATCCATAATACCGCTGTATTCACCACCCATTATACCAGCAACAGCAACAGGCTTCTTCTCGTCAGCGATAACTAGCATATCACTGGATAGCTCACGCTCAACACCGTCAAGAGTCATGATTTTTTCGCCATCTACTGCATTGCGGACATTAATGTGCGCACCTTCAACATATCGAAGGTCAAATGCGTGCATAGGCTGACCATACTCAAGCATAACATAGTTAGTGATATCTACAAAATTATTTATCGGACGAACGCCGCTTGCACGAAGACGCTCTCTCATCCAGCGGGGAGAGGGGCCTATTTTAACGTTCTTTACTATACCAGCACAGTATCTCTGACACTTTTCAGTATTGTGGATATCAACTTTGAGCATAGAGTTGATATCACCATCAACACCTTTGAACTCAGGAGCTTTTACGTTCAGAGGTTGATTATAGGTTGCGGCTGTTTCTCTTGCAAGACCTATAACGCTCAGACAATCAGGACGGTTTGATGTTATCTCAAACTCTACAGAGGTGTCATCGAGACCGATAGCTGAGTGTATATCCTGACCAAGTTTGCAGTCTTCTTCAATTACGAATACTCCCTCAGGATCAGCGTAAGGAAAATCATGAGAAGAGAGACCAAGAGTATCAAGTCCGCAGAACATACCGAAACTTTCAACGCCTCTCATTTTGCATTTCTTGATTTTACCTTCTGGAAGAACCGCTCCGTCTAATGCAACTGGAACGAGGTCTCCTTCCTTGACATTTTTTGCGTTTGTAACGATCTGAATGGGTGCGTCTGCTCCGATATCAACCTGACAAACGAATAGAGCATCTGCGTTTTCATGAGGGCCTTTTGAGAGTATCTTTCCTACTACTACATTGGAAATGTTCTTCCCTTCTTCTTCGTAGCATTCAACCTTTGAACCGCTCATTGTAAGAGCGTGACAAAAATCTTTTATTGGCATATCGGCTTTAACATAGTCACCGAGCCATTTCATAGACAGATTCATATTCTGTTTCCTTTCGTATATTATTTCATCGTAACAACAGCCTGCTGCCATTCCTTATAAAGGATTTTGTACACCTTTTTTTGATATGTGTTTGTGAGGTATACACGGCTGGTCTTGCCGTCATGGTCAACGGCTATATAATAATCAGGGGAATCGGAAGTGTTGGGACCAGATGTATGTTCCATTCTCATGTCAGTTATGCTGTCGAGTCGGCATCCCCAGTAAGATGCAAGATTAATGAGGTATGTATCATTTAAGAATACATTTTTAACGTGAGGAAGCTCACTGCTTGTGCTGACTGCTTCTGCGAACAGTTCATCATTTGTCAGTCCTGTTGATTCCTGAATTCTGTGAAAATATTCACGCATTTTCTTCTTCTGTTTCATTAAAATGATTTCTGGAATTGTGAAAGCAGCAATTAGTATCAAGAAAGCTGGGATTGCTGTATATTTTCCAATTTTAAGCAGCCCATAAGATACGTCAGCAGCTTCGAATATTAACTTCATAAAAATGCCGAAACCTAGAAGAACAAATAATGAAACAATTTCAATTATTATGAGAACAATGAACAGTGTATGTTTTTTGTTCTCAAACTTTTTGACTAGTTCTTCGTAATTCATCAGAACTGTTCGAGGAATCTCACGTCGTTTTCGTATAGGAGACGGAGATCGTTGATATCATATCGTCCCATTACCATTCTCTCAAGTCCGAGACCAAATGCAAAGCCAGAGTAAACTTCTGGATCAATTCCGCAGTTTTCAAGGACTTTTGGATGAACCATTCCGGCACCAAGAAGCTCAATGTATCCTTCGTCCTTGCACATTGAACATCCCTTGCCACCGCAGTTGAAGCAACTGATGTCAACCTCGCAGCTTGGCTCTGTAAATGGGAAGTGATGTGGACGGAAACGAAGTTTGCAGTCATTACCGTAAAGCTTCTTCATTAGCATCTCAAGAGTGCCTTTGAGATCGCTCATTTTAATGCCTTTGTCTACAACAAGTCCCTCAATCTGATGGAAGAGGGGAGAGTGTGTTGCATCAACTGCATCAGAACGGAAAACACGTCCTGGTGAGATTATGCGTATCGGAGGCTTCTGCGTTTCCATAACATGAACCTGAACGGAAGAAGTCTGTGTACGGAGAAGAATAGTCTCGTTTGTATTTTCAATATAAAATGTGTCCTGTGTATCTCTTGCAGGGTGATCCGGAGGAAGGTTGAGTGCCTCAAATACATGGTAATCATCATCTATTTCCGGACCGTCTGCGATGTTGAATCCCATTCCAATGAAAATTTCACGTATCTCATTTTCAACTTTAGTAAGAGGATGAAGTTTTCCAAATGGAGCATGTGTTCCAGGGAGGGTAATATCAATTGTTTCTTCCTTAAGTTTTGCAGACTGTGCATTTGATTTGATGGCTGAGAGTTTTGTGTTTAATGCGTCTTCGATATCTGCTCTAACCTTGTTTGCAAGCTGACCAATAACTGGTCTCTCTTCGGGAGTAAGCTTTCCCATCTGTTTGAGGATAGCTGTGAGTTCTCCCTTCTTGCCGAGGAATTTAATCCTCAGATCATCCAGTGCTTTGATCTCTGTGCAGGATTCAAGTTCCTGCTTCGCCAGCGCTTCGATCTTTTCCAGCTGTTCTTTCATTTTTTCACCTCATAAAAATATTTGTGCCGAAATAAAAAAGTCCTGCCCTAAAGGACAAGACTTGATACCTTGTTTATACCACCTTTGGTCAGGAGAGCCGACACTCTCTTGTCTTTAACGCAGACCTACGTCAAAACCTACTATGCATATATATTACTAAGCACTTCTGTTCTGCCCCTCGTGAGTGAACTTCGGAATGTTTTAGGACGGAGCGCTCACACCTTTGGGCTCCTCTCTGAAGACTTAATCACAGACCTACTCTCTCAGTCAAAGGGTTATACATACATTATAGCGCGATAAAAACAAAAAATCAAGTCTTTTTTGAAATTTTTCAATACTTTGTTTTGTGAATTTGCACAATTGAAGTGTGATCTATATGTGCGTATTTACAAAAAATGAATCTCTTTGCAACAAAACATATGATTCGCGACACTGATTTAATGAAAAACTAATGAAAGTGGTGACTGAGATGAAAAAGTTTTTTATACTTGTTTTAGGGCTTATTATTCTGACTGGATGTCAGCTAAAAAATAGCGGAACGCAGTCAGATGATCTGACTGTGAAAAAAATACGAGCTAATCGTAATAATGTTCCGACAATAAGGTATATTGAAAGGATAACTGCTGAAAAACACACAAATGATATTTCCATGATATATTTCATTGACAGTGATGGTAATAGATGCATATCTAGTAATTCTGAGATCATTGCAATGAATAATATAGAACTTACTGAAAAATATGGCTCTGGCGAATTAAAAAAGTATGAAGGAGAACAGTCAGAAGGTTACATGATACAGAAGAATTATTTTGATAAAGAGAAACTAGCCGATACTTATAAACTTATCTGTGATGCTGCTGAATTCAATGATTATAAAATAGTATATCCTGAAATGCTGCCAGATGTTGAGGCTTCACTTAAAAGTGTAGATGCAATGTATTATACTACTGACAACGAACTTAAGTGTATTCAGATCTATTTGAATGTATGTTTAACTGGAATCTATTCAAATTGCGAGTCTGCAACAGAAGCCTATGAATGGTATAAGAATGCATCAAAAAAGAATTAGTATACAAAAAAGCAGTCTGGTTTGGACTGCTTTTTTTACGATATCGGTTATGAATTTGCTATCATATGTTTTCTCATCAGAACTAAATCGAACATGTCAATATGGTCATCATTATCAAAGTCACCATTTTTCCATTTTACTAGTTCGCCGTTTCCAAGAAGATATTTGCTCATTAGAACCAGGTCGTTTATATGTAGGTCTCCGCTTCCATCAACGTCACCGAGGACTTCCTTCGGAGTATCTTCTTTCTTCGTTCCGTAAAGGGAAATCTCAGCAATATTACAACAGAACACACTGTCTTTGTTGATAGTACCGTCGGGAGCACCATCTGGTACCTGATAGCGGATATATCTTCCGATCGCTTCGCTGCTGAACTGTGTGACATAGTTCATACCGAAGCTTGGTGTGAATTCGATAGTATATAGATCTTTCCAGTTCTCGCCATCTTCTGATATGGAGAATTTACCTGCTACTGCACGATATTCGTAGCCGCTTCTTGGGCTGTAGCCGATAGCAGTGAGCTCATAAACGTCACCAAGGTCAGCCTGTACCCAACCGTTTCCTAGGCCATCAAAGAATGTACTGGTCTTTCCGTCAAATGCTTTTGTGCAGTTGTAGTTAGTGTCATCTTTCCAAGGAGATGAACCAGTTACCTTTGATAGATCAACATCAATCTTATCATCAAATTCAACTCCGCCCTTTACATCATCAATAATGAATGTAGTTACTGAGTTTGGTTCAAGAGATACACTTAAAACGCCATTATTGACAGCGAATGATCCAGCATCAGCCCAGTCTTCAGTCTGACTGGTACGGATAGCTTTTGCGCTTGAACCACATTTGCTGAACTGAGTTAGGTTGTAGTTCATATCTGCTTTTCCTGAAGATTTGTTATATGATACGATAACAACTTTACCATTTTCTTCATCAAAAGCAGCCATAGTGTTGCCAGATGATTTCAGCATTGTCATGCCGGGACGTATATATCTTGTATACTGACCGAAACAATAATACTTCTTTGATAGTACTATGGTATCTTTGTCGTGATCCGCAACAGCTGTGCCCCAGAATCCTTTGGTCATATCAACCATTCCGGAATCCTTTTTTCCGTTGTAGCCTGCCGCACAGACATGTTTGTCAATTACTTGCCATAGTATCCACGCAGAAGCATTAAGGCCATTACAATCGGCAGTGATACGTTCTGAGAGCCATAATCCTGGTGCCATTGCTCCTGCATTTGTTCCAGCTGTACCATTGCCATCTACTTCACTCATCCATAAGTTCTTCCCTGAATCAACAGCGAGCTGTCTTAATTCTGAGCGCTTGCTTCCGCCATATGTATGTGTGTCAATTCGGCCAACTGCTTTCTTTGCATCAGCTGAAAGTGCTTTGAATGCATCAATCTGAGTGTCAATCGATGTCTCATCGCTGGCACTGATGATTACATCTTCCATTCCTTTTTCTTTCATAGCACGCTGTAGCTCAAGAATAATCGTACTCTCAGAGTTGCCGATGTCAAAGTGACATCCTTCCTGTTTTGCACTTCCTGCACCCCAGAAATTTGTATATGGTTCATTGGTTGGAGTGATACTCTGAATGTCTATGCCCCACTCATTTTTATAATGGTAGCTGACTTCAGCGAGATAGTTAGCGAAATCATCATACTGATCATCTTTAAGGTTATTTTTCCCTGGATCTGTACCTCCGCTGCTACATCCGCTCTTGGTCATATAATACGGGGGAGAGTTTGAGAACATCTCCACTATCATATCATCACCGGCAGCTTTAATACAGCGCTGAAGAACATTTCTCTGATTAGCATCTGCTGACCAGTCATAAGTAATGTTTCCATTGTTGTACTTTGTATAACCCGGCATATTTGAATCGGTTCGCGTTATATGATTGTGAGTTGGATTGTCGCCTCCGCCTATATTGAAACGAGCAATATTGAGGTGCAGACCATTTTCGCCAAAGAATGTATCCGCTGCCTTCTGTGATAGGCTGTCTGAGTAACCAACTCTGTTTGCCCACCAGCAAAGTGATGTTCCCCAGCCTTCAAATTTACCATCATTAATGTCATAGACGCTGTATGGCGATAGTGTGACCGTAGTAGCAGCGTCAGCCTTAAATCTTGTGCCGACAAATGAAGGCACAGCTACTGTTGCGGACAGAATAACCGCGACAGCTCTTGCAATAATCCTCATAGCTAAAATTCCCCTTTTCCGTTTTTTAACCTTCAAAATCGCTCCCTTATTCAATCTTCTTTATCGATCCCTCATCTTGCCTATAGGTGATGTTTTTACATAACCATATATCATAATTATACCATTATCGAAAATCTTTATCAATTCACGTTTCATACAATTATTATCTCCTTTTTTAGGCATTTTCACTATTTTAGAGTTGCGCACATTATATCATTGACACTTCTTCTTCTGTCATGATATAATTAAATTACTATTTGTGACCTGAAATAATTTAAAGGAGGTTAGGAAAGTGAAGAAATTTCTAAAGTCTGCAGCAATGACTGTAAGTGCTGGGCTTGCCATCACATCTGCACCTGTATCTTTACCTGTTAACGCAATAAATGCGGATGGGTCTGAAATGGTTTCTGCTGTATATGCTGACACATTTGGCGATGTTGTTTGCGGAACTGAGTATACGATAATGGTTCGTCTCAGCGGGAAATATGTTACAGCATCAGGTGATGGGAATGTACATCAATGGGAAAAGCTTGATGACAAGTCTCAGCAGTGGAAAATAGTATCGGCTGGAGATGGCTTGTGCAGCATCCTCTCTGCGAAGGATAGTTCTAAAGCCCTGACTGTCAAGAATGGTGATAATACAAACGGAAACACAATATATCTTGACAAATATGTTGATTCTTCCGCACAGCGGTTTATTCTTCACAGAACAGATGATGCATATTATATTACCGCTGAATGTTCTGGTAATGCTGCTCTTGATGTATATGACATCAGTTATGATAATGGTGCTGACATCGATCAGTGGGATTACTGGGGCGGTGAAGGACAGAAATTCTATATTCGTCCAGTTGATGACAAATACAGATTAGTTTGCGGTGATCTGAATTTCGATGGTGTAGTTGATACTTTTGATCGAATCTTTATGGAAAAAGCTGTTTTATGTGGAACGGATAAAATTACTACTTCAGTGGCTGATCTGAACAAGGATGCTATTGTAAACGAAAAGGACTTTGAATTGCTTACTCAACAGATACTTGGAGTGAGGAATAGTATGGATTCTTATTGCGAGATCTCGTATTCCAAGCCGGATGTTGCTTATCTGTTTGCTTACTTCCTTGGAAACGCCCCTGAGCAGGAAAGACTTTCATATGCTGTAAGCCTTGATGGGTACAATTTCAAAGCTCTAAACGGCGGAAAGGCTGTCTGGGGATCAAGTTCTGGAACAAAGTGTATTCGTGATCCGTATATTTTCAAGGGAGAAGACGGATTATATCATATGCTGGCAACCGATATGAAGTCTTCTCTTGGCTGGAACAGCAATCGTGATCTGATATCTGCGACATCAACTGATCTAGTACACTGGTTTGATGAAGCCATTATTCCTATTGCTAATCAGTATCCCAACATGAATGGCGCTGATCGTGCATGGGCTCCTCAGGCAATCTATGACCCTGCTAAGAACTCATATATGATTTACTTTGCGGCTAGAGTACCTGGAATTGATGACAGAACAATTATGTATTATGCATATAGCAAGGATCTGAAGAAGCTTGATACAACTCCTGCTGTTCTCTTTGCTCCTGCTAATGGAAATGATGCTATTGATTCTGATATCATTTTTGAGAATGGAACATATTACATGTACTATAAAAACGAGACAAACAAACGCATTTATCTTGCTAAATCTGATAATGCTTCAGGTCCTTACAGAGAGATAAAACAGGTTTCTGAAGGAAGCTTAGGTGTTGAGGGGCCGAATATCTATAAGAATTTAGGTACTGATGAGTGGCTGATGATGTCTGATGCTTACGGTGATGGCTATTATGTAATGCAGTCAACAACAGATCTTGAAAACTTTAAAACAGTAAACCGCAGTAATTACAGTTTCAATTTTACTCCTCGCCACGGTTATGTTATTCCTATCAACGCAGATCAGTATACAGCACTTGTTAATGCATTCCCATCGGATGGACTTCAGCCAGTAATAACTGATATTGAACCACCTGTGTATTATTGTCCGTATGGAATAAAAACCTTCAAGCCATCTACAGTAAAAGCCAGATACAGTGATGGTACTTCATCAGATATCAAAGTAAACTGGGATAATGATGATGACTTTTGTGTTGTTGATACGAGTGATTTAGGAGTGCATCAGATAACTGGTAAACTGGTTTCGCCTATGGAGGGTTTTACGAATCCCTTTATTTCAGAGCGTGCTGATCCATATATTGTAGACGGTGAAAACGGATACTATTATTTTACTGCGTCATATCCCGCTTACGGAAGTGTTGATAAAGGATATGACAGAATAGTTCTTCGCTGTAGTAACAGTATTGAGGGCCTTGCACAGGCTGAAGAAAAAGTGATTTGGAAGGCTCATTCAAGTGGCATTATGGCCAAGCATATATGGGCGCCGGAGATGCATAAGATAGGCGGTGTATGGTATATTTTCTTTGCGGCTGGATCTAGTAGCGATATATGGGCCATACGTCCATATGTTCTGAAATGTGAGGGAGACAATCCGTATCTGGATTCCTGGACTGAGTGTGGTCAGATGCAGGCTTCTTCAGGAGATACTGAATCCTTCAGGAGTTTCTCCCTTGATATGACATATTTTGAGTGCAATGGAAAACATTATGTTATCTGGGCGGAGATTAAAGGAGATTCCTCACTTTTTATGGCTGAAATCAATCCTGCTGAGCCATGGAAACTGATTTCCGCTCCTATTCTTCTTACGAAGCCGGAATATGACTGGGAACTTGTTAACCATAGAGTTAATGAAGGACCAGCTGTGCTGAAGACTGATAAAAAGGTGTATGTATATTTTTCGGCTTCTGGAACCGGTTCAGAATACTGTGTAGGCAGGATGGAAGCAGATATAGACTCTGATCTGATGAATATAAAAAACTGGAAGAAACTTGATAAGCCGGTATTATCAACTTCAGATCTTGATGGTGAGTCAGGACCAGGCCACAATTGCTTTGTTAAGGACAGCAATGGAGATATTCTTTTTGTTTATCATTCGAGACCGGATTCTCATGCCTCAAAAGCTTGTGGCACATATGCAAGTGATCCTCTGTATGATCCATGCCGTCATACCAGAATACGTAAAATAAACTTCAATAACGATGGAGAACCAGTTATAAACACAGTTAGTGATCCGTATATTCCTGCTGCTTTCAGGAATATAAAAGCAACAGTAATAGTAAAATAAGTGAATATGTTTTTAAGATGAGATTATCAATAACCATACTATAATCTCATCTTTTTTATAATTAGTTTATAATTCGGAGTTTACTAAGGTTAACAAATAAGCTATAGTTCTTTCTTTTATGTTATAATATACTAAGTCGATAGGAAATATATATTAATCGGAGGCCTGATAATGGATAAAAGGTTTATTTATGCTGATAATGCAGCAACTACTGCAGTTTCAGAAGAAGTAATAGAGGCAATGCTGCCATATTTCCGTGAAGGATATGGAAATGCTTCAAGTATCTACAAACTTGGACGTGATGCTCAGCGCGCAATCGAAGATTCACGTGACAAAGTTGCGAAAGCTCTTGGTGCGGATCCGCGAGAAATATTTTTTACCAGCTGTGGTTCAGAATCTGATAACTGGGCGATAAAAGGCACCGCTGAGTTGATGTCCCAAAAAGGAAAGAAGCATATTGTAACTTCAGTATTTGAACATCACGCTGTTTTGCATACAACACAATATCTTGAAAAACATGGATTTGAAGTTACCTATGTACCTATCAATGACAAGGGACTGATAGATCCTGAGGATGTTAAAAATGCTATCCGTGATGATACTGCACTTGTTACAATCATGTATGCAAATAACGAGATAGGTACTATACAGCCTATAGATGAAATAGCTACGATTTGTCATGAGAAGGGAGTCTTGTTCCATACTGACGCAGTACAGGCTGTTGGCCATGTTGATATAGATGTCCACAAGCAGGGAATCGACATGCTTTCACTTTCTGGTCATAAAATTCATGCTCAGAAGGGGATTGGTGCTCTTTATGTTAGAAAGGGGATTAATCTTCCTAATCTGATACATGGTGGCGGTCAGGAACGTGGAAGACGTGCGGGAACTGAAAATGTACCAGCAATTGTCGGACTTGGAGTTGCGATTGAAAACGCTACACGTAATATAGCTGATAAGAATGAAAAAATAATTCCGCTTCGTAATAAACTGATTGATGGAATACTGAAGCTTCCATATACACGTCTGAACGGAGATAGGGATAAAAGACTACCAGGAAATATCAATATCTCAATAGAAGGTATAGAGGGAGAATCATTACTTCTTATGCTTGATATGAACGGTATTTGTGCTTCATCAGGATCGGCATGTACTTCAGGTTCTCTTGACCCTTCGCATGTGTTGCTAGCATTAGGGCTTAAGCATGAGGTTGCTCATGGATCGATGAGACTTTCGATAGAAGAAAATGTATCAGACGAGGATGTGGATTACATCCTTGAGGTTGTACCGAAAGTTGTTGGCAGATTACGTGAAATGTCACCTGTATGGGAAAAAATGATGAAGGGCGAAAAATACGAATAAGGAGAAAAAATTATGTTATATAGTGAAAAAGTTCTTGACCACTTTTCAAATCCACGAAATGTCGGAGAGATAGAGGATGCAGATGGTATTGGCGAAATAGGCAATGCAAAATGTGGAGATATAATGAAGATGTATCTGAAAATAGACGATAATATTATTACAGATGCTAAATTTAAAACATTCGGGTGTGGTGCGGCTGTAGCCACATCTTCAATGGCTACAGAACTGATCAAAGGGAAATCTATCGATGATGCACTAAAACTTACAAATCAGGCAGTTGTAGAAGCTCTAGACGGTCTTCCTGCTGTTAAGATACACTGTTCTGTACTTGCTGAACAGGCAGTAAGATCAGCGTTATCTGATTACTATACTCGTCAAGGAATCGATCCTGTTCCAATTGTAGGAGAGATTAAAGAACCTGAGGAATGACAAAAAATGGTTGTTGAGATTATCTCAACAACCATTTTAATTTGAACTGAAAGAAAAGAATTATTGCTAATTAGTTCTGGAATGCTATACGGAAGAAATTATAAAGGTGAGCATTTATAGAGTTATCACCATGATATCCACCGTTAACATAGTGCCAAACATGAGGTACTCCGTTTTTCTGGAAGTTTTCATGATAAGTCTTTGGATTATCATATACAACAGTATCGTTGCTTCCACCTGTAATCATAAGGAAGTAAGGCTGTTTGTCAGAACTGAAGTTGAATGAACCTGTAACTCCTGGAGCTGGGCAGATAGCACCGATGTAACCAATCTGATCAGACATCTGCATACCTATGAGAAGAGACTCACGTCCACCCATTGAGAAGCCTGTTATAGCCGTGTTATCCTTGCCTGTCAGAACACTGTAGTTCTTCTCGATCTCAGGCATGAGATCGTTCTTGAGCTGATTGATAAAGTTGTCATAAGCTCTGTTGTTATTGTCATCCATTCCTGTAACAGCATCCTGAGTTGCACTTGAATATACATCAGGGAATACGCAGATCATTTCCTTTGCTGCGCCTTCTGCTATTGCATTTCCCAGCATTTCACGCGTATGCATATCCGCATTGCCCTTTGTAAGCATTCTGTCTGGGTTTTCATAGTAGCCATGGAGAATATACATTACTGGGTACTTCTTGCTGGTAGTATAATTAGGAGGCAGGAGTACATTGTACTTCTTGTTTCTCTTGCAGGTATTAGAATAATATGTCTTATTCTGAATCTGACCATATGTCACACCGTTCTTCGACTGAGTAGCTGAACTTGGATCCTTTTCAGCTATTGTTGAAGAAACTTTTGCTGTGAAATCTTTCATTGAAAGATGATCAACTACTGCTTGAGTTACTGTCGGCTGCTGTGACTGTGTAGTAGTTGTTGTTGTAACTGGTGTTTCCTTAGTGAATGATTTTCTCTTACCGAGAACATATTCACTTAACTGTACGAGGTCAGCAACAGTAACTTTGCCGTCACCATTTACATCTGCAGCCTTAAGTGAAGCACCTGTAAGGCCGTTTATTGCACCTTTTCTAGCGAGAACAACATCAAATGTGTCAATTCTTTCGTCTCCGTTGATATCACCAGGAATAACTTTAACGCCCTTAGGTCCGTCTATCTGCGTGCCGTCAACGGCAGCGTAGAAATTATCAACATAGAAATTAGTTGCCGGTGTATCATCGTCTGAGTCATTTTCTGTTTCGATATATATAAGAGGACTCTTGGCGCCTTCAGGAATTTTGTAGCTTGTATTTGCAAGCTGAGTCCATTCACCCTTGATTACATCCTGTGTGTCAATCTTATCATATTGTGTATCACCGTTTGAATCGGTATACTGAAGTGTCAAATGGAATGTGGTTGAAGGAGCGCCTTCTGTGTATTTAACTATAGCAGAGAAGCTGTAGCTCTCACCAGCTTTGAATTTATAGTTGAGAGATCTACCGATTCCCTTCCATGAAGCAGAACGATCTGAGCAGTATGCTGAGCCGTCACCCTCGTAAGCTTCATCTTTGCTTGCGGTTACGGTTGCACCGCCTCTGTCTGAGAATCCATCAAGCTTTCCTTCAAATTCGCCCTTGAACAGATATGTCTGGTCAACTTCTGAAGAGGTTGAACCAGCTCCGTCGAATTTCCACCAGTCAACATTCATAAGATAACCGTCTCCGCCGTTGAATACAAGGTAGAGATCGTGTTCGCCGCTGGCGCCTGAAACATCACAGCTAACCTCTTCCCAGTTATGCCAGCCGCCTGTTCCACCTGTCTTAAGATTTCCGACAATTGGACCTGTTTTGCTGTCCAGATGAAGTTCGATGTTTCCGCCGCTTTCTGCAGAAGCTACACTTGCAGTGAATTTATCAGCTCCGTCACCGAAATCAACACCTGCAACCTTGATATAGCTGCCTTTTTTGATGCTTCCGATGCAGACAGAGTTGCTCTCGTCCTTTTCGGTCTTGATACCTTCGCTCCAGCAGATTGTTTCTGCCTCAACTCTTTCAAATGGATTGAGAGGTTCGAGTTGGTCTGGTCCTGTACTTGTGAGCTTCATAACGGGAATTGAACCGTCAGCGTTGAATGTGAATTCTTCGCAGGAAGCACTTCTGTTGAATGAACCGCCTCCAGGAAGTCCATTCTTGTGGTAGAAGAAGTATGAGTGGTCTTTATAGTCAATGATACCTCCGTGTGTTGTGAAGGAATTCGAGCCCTGTTGTATAACACCGCCGTATTTCCATGGACCAGTTACTGAATTACTTGTTGCATAGCATTGACTCTCACCGCCGAATCCGTCAACAAACGAAGCCCAGATGAGATAGTAAAGATTATTATGTTTGCATATCCACGGACCTTCACCGTATGAAGTGGAGTGTTGACCGGAAGCAGGACCGAACTGCTGGGAGGTCATATCGAATTGCTTGATCTGACCGTCCAATGTTACCATGTCCTCTTTCAGCTTGACATAGTAGCATTTAGGATTTCCGAACATCAGCCAAGCCTGTCCGTCATCATCAATCATAACAGTCGGGTCTATATAATCCCAGTTAGGACCGCATAGAGGCTTTCCGTTAGGATCCTTATAAGGTCCTTCCGGAGAATCCGCGACTGCAACGCCGATAGCTCTTCCGCCGCCAGTCTTATTTGTGGTAGTGAAGTAAAAATAGTATTTACCATTTCGTTCGATACACTGTGAAGCCCATGCATCATTTTTGTTGCACCAACTGAAGCTTGTGTCCTCAAGGATACGGCCATGGTCTGTCCAGTTCTTCATATCCTTAGTTGAGAAAGCTTGCCAGCCTGTCATGTAGTAGAAGTCGTTGTTGCCTTCACGGTCACAGCCTGTGAATACCCAGAGCTCGTCATCGAATACGACTGGAGCGGGGTCAGGTGTGAAAGATGTCTGTACAATCGGGTTTTCTGCGTGCGTAACTGCTGGAACAGCCGCACACAAAGCCACAGTTGAGAGCAAAGCTGTGGCTACTGCTGAAATAATTTTCTTCATTTCAATTCTCCTTCACCATTATTTCCCTTAAGGTTTGACTGCAGATCCTCTCTACAATCTGTTTACGATACATACATATTAATATTATATTAACACATTAGTATGACAATTTCAAGCCACATTTCCACAGAATGGGTGGACAAAACGTAGAAATTGATAAAAGATTTCTGTGTTTTGCACAAAAAAGACCAAAAGCTGTCACGTGTGTGACAGCTTCTGGCTCAGGGAAAAATTCTATCATTTTATAGAGGGAATTTCATATTATGTCATTACCTAAGATGGTAGTTTACTCGATCTCTTCAAGTCTAACATTCTGGATATAGATAGTTGCGGTTGATCCCTTGTTGCCCATATTGAACTCAAGGCGTCCGTAATTATCGTCCTTCTTTGTCATCTCGAATTCGTAGGTGTAAGTTGTCTTCTCTGTTGACAATGTAAGTAGTGTATCCGGGAGATAACGTATCCAATCAACATTAGGAGCGGATACACATACAATCATATCACGTTCTTCATCTGCCCATGCGTCAAAGGTTACACGGTATTTCTTGCCTTTATACATAGGCTGATCAAACTGTACAAGTTGTACGGAGTAATCTACGGTACCTTGTTCCTTTGTTGTAATAATCATTGTATTATCTTTAATTTCAGCAGAACCATCACCGCCTTCAAAGAGGAGGAACTTCCAGTTTACATCATCTGTAAGATCTTCTGCTTCTGAGAAATCCCCGTTATAAATGAAGTTGCCGTCTTCGGTAGCTTCACGGAATACCTTTTCAGGCTTCTTAACATTTGTATCGTATTCAGGTTTCTGATAAACACGTACATAGTCGATGAGGAATTCTGCCTTATCGAAATCAGTTGTTTCATCTGGATTCTTAGGCCAGTCTCCTCCAACAGCAAGGTTCATCTGTACATAGAAGTTCTGGTTGAATGGAGCGGGGTATGGCTTGTCATCCTGATCCTTTTCAGCTGTAAACCAGTCATTAACAGTAAGATAAAGATTATTGTCAATATACCAGCTCATTTCACCTGGTTCCCATTCTACTGAATACTCGTGGAAATCAGAAGCGAAAGTACCATTGTCAAGTTCAACGGTTCCCTGCTGTTCTGCATGGGGCTCTCCGTAGTGAACTGTACCATATGCTTTTTTAACTTCACTTCCGAGAACTTCCATGATGTCAATTTCGCCGCATTTAGGCCATTGTCCATAGAAACTCTCATCCTGAGGCATCATCCAGATAGCAGGCCATAATCCTTGACCTTCTGGAACTTTTGCTCTTGCAACAACCTTTCCATACATGAAATCAGTCTTATTATGAGAGTTGACTTTTCCGGATGTATAGTATGGCTTGCCATTTTCTTCAGTCTTAATTGCTTTTAGAACAAGCTTTCCGTCACGTGTGAAAATGTTTTCCTTTTTCTGTGTGTATTCCTGAAGCTCATTATTAGTCCAGCCTGGCTGGCGTGCTTCCATGTTCCATATACTGTCATCGAGTTCACTGCCACTGAATTCGTCATGCCAGAGAAGTGTATATCCTTCAAGTTCTGGAACATCAACAATTTCTTCAGTAGCTGCTTCAGTAGTTGGTTCGGTTGTAGCTTTTGTTGTAGGGGCGATACTATCTGTATCGTTTGTATTATTACTGCCACAAGCTGAAAGGATCATAGAAGCTGCAAAAGCAGCACAGATTAATTTTTTATTCATTGTATTTCCTCCGTTCGTCATATGCATTGCGAACTTATCTTAGCATTATCATACAACGACGTTAAGAAATAATCTACCAATTATTATATATTTATGGTAATTTCATGATATTAGCCTGTTGTGACAGCTTTGTCAATTGTCGTTGTATAGGGAGTTATGCTTGTCGAAGGCTCGGTTCCTGAAGAGGCGATACCTTCTTTATTCTGAACATTTGTAAATGTTATGTGAAGGAGATTATTAGGCATATCAAAAGAAGAAATATTTCCATCATTGCTTAGTGACAATGTATAATTTCCGCCTTCTAGAGAGCCGTTAATTTCAAATTTCCCTTCATTTTCCTTGCCAAGCAGTTCGCTTTCACGTGAATTTGTATCAACAGCCTCAATGAGGTTGCTTAGCATAGCCTTTACTGGCAGCGCGGATTTTGGAACTGAGAATGTCAGACCTTTGTAATCAGCGGTAACTATTCCACCGCTGAATGTTAGCTTAACTCCGCTGAGTGTGTTGGGTGATTCAAATTCAGTAATCCATTCGCCGTCTCCGAGACGGGTTATAGTACCTTCAGCATTGAGTTTATCAAGAGTCATTTTGAATGTTGAACTAAATGCTGATCCTAGTTTGTTCTCACGTACCGAATTCCTTCCCAGTGGAGTTGAACATGCTGTCATGCATAATAATGAAATAATAAAGAATACGGACGTAATAAGCTTTTTCATAATCATTTCTCCAATCGAATATTATTATGTAACTTTAAACGTCCGTTTTATATTATTCTGTTGTTGATTCAGAGAATCTGATCAGTGAAGTCATTAACAGATTTTCCTATATCTTCTGACTTTGTTTTTCTTTCAGTATTCTGAATGCATCTGAGATTGAATCGACTATATCACGCGGAAGCATAGCTTCTTGACCGTATTTTTCAGCTGCTGCATCTCCGGCGAGTCCATGCATGTATACCCCGGCACATGCAGCATCGAATGTATGGTATCCCTGTGCTGCGACTGAGGCAATCATTCCGGCAAGAATGTCACCACTTCCTCCTCGGCTCATACCAGGATTTCCAGTGTGATTTGCGGCGGTATGATTTGCATCAGCAATCAGAGTTCCGGCGCCTTTTAGAACTACTGTTATGCCGTATTTCTCGGCATATTTTTCAACAACGGTTACGCGGTTATCATTTATCATTTTTGTATCACACTGTAAAAGTCTTGCCATTTCTCCGGTATGAGGAGTTATGATGATCTCGGACTTCTTGTTCATTAATATCTCTATGTCTTCAGCAATGCAGTTTATGCCATCAGCGTCGATTACAACTGGAATTTCAGCGTTCTGCACAACAAAACGTAGTATTTCTTTTGTGTCATTTGTTACACCCATACCAGGTCCTATAACAACGGCTTTTGCTTTTTCCAAAGCATCCAGTATTGGGCCTTTACTGCTGTCAAACAGCATATAACCATAATCATCACATTCTGCTTCTATGTATGTTGCTTCAGGTGCAAGAACAGAAACTGTATCAATGCATTTTTCAACAGATACCAAACGTACAAGTCCAGCACCTGTACGAAGTGCTCCCTGTACTGCGAAGGCTGCAGCTCCTCTCATGGATGAGCTCCCTGCAATCACGAGTACACTGCCAAAGTTTCCTTTATGTGCATCTTTTTCACGCCTCGGAGGGAATCCAGCAAGGCTGTTTCTGTCAAGACGAGTATATCCTCTTCCTTCTCCACTGACGTCACAAGCTTTATGAGGGATTCCGATATCTGCGATGGTAAATTTTCCACAGTATTTCCTGAGAGGATACTGTGACATACCAAATTTTACAAACCCGAGACAGAGTGTTTCATCAGCTTTGAATGTTCCGGGAGATACTGTTCCTTTAACCGAGTCACCGCCACTAGGAATATCCAGTGCGATCTTATATGCACCTGTACCGATGGAAAAAATGGCTTTGATGTCATTTTCGAGTTCTCCGCGATAGCCTGTACCAAATACTCCGTCTACCAGTATATCTGCCGAAACAATTGCAGCCTTGACATCAGTCATACGTTGTTTTTCTCGTAATAACAAGCGTTCAACAGGGGTGAGCTCTTTTTTGTTTTTAAGTGAAGAAACATCCTTGTCCTGTATTGTCATGTAGTCAAGCTCGGCTGCTTCTATAGCAGCCTCAATGTTTTCACTTCTGTATCCTGTGACCTTTTTTACTTTATCAGGGAGTTTAGCGAACATTTCCTGCGCTAGTTCGGTTTTAGGTGCTTTAACAAGGTTAACCACAGTAACATTAAAGCCCTTGTAAATAAGCTTTTCAGCAGCAACATAGCAATCTCCGCCATTATTTCCGCTTCCTGCAAGAAATACAATGCTTGTTTCTTCAGGAGGTGTTCCGTTTTCACGCGCGCTGCATTGCGTTATGAGCTCGGCAAGTTTACTTCCTGCGTTTATCATGAGTTCTTTTTTGCTTACACCTAGCTTTTCTGACTTTTCTTCAATGATTGACATTTGTTTGGGCGTTACTGCTAGCAAGATTATTCACTCCTTTATTCTTCGGATTCTTCCATCTTCGCTCGAAGTGCACGGGGAAGATTCTTTTTCATGTTGCTGATCATGTTTTCATTAGGACAGAATATTAAACGTGTGTTTCCATATGCTTCATGATCGAAATCTGCATAGTATTCTTCAGAAGCAATGTTATTTGTGGCAAATACTACTGTCATGTCATCGGTTTCTTCTGGAGCGTTCTCATCATATCTGGCGAATTCTTTGAATTTTCCAACACTTACAGAAAGCATAGATTTGCGTTTTTTCTTTGCTATGATCTTATCTATGTCCAATTCTCCGTTTGTAAATGTATACTCATACTCAACGTACATGTTTGTAACAAGGTAATACGTTCCATATCCTGTTACTGCCGCAAGAATTAGTCCAATAAAAGGTAGAAGGCCTTGTCCGAGCATTAGAATAGCAAATCCAGCTATGAGGAGCGTCATTATAATTCCACCGACAAGTATTATTATTCTTTTGGCTTTATCACTTCCTGTGAGTTCTTTTTTTACAATGTGTTCTGCAAAATTGTCCATTTTCTAACTCCATTCTATTTAATCGTACATTTATTATTTTAGCACAACAATAATGAAAAAGCAATAATATGCCATTATTCAATTTAATAAATATGGAAGTGCTTTAATGTGCAAAATGACGAATTAAAGGAAGTTGCCTTTTGCTGTTGCTAAAACAGACTTTTTAGTTATTATGTATCTTTTTGAAAAAAGGCCCGCTTGAACCTTAATTCAAGAAGGCCTTAATATTAGATGATTGATTAGCAGCCACAGCCGCAGTTATTATTATTTCCACAGTCATTGCATCCGCAGTTTGAGAAGAGGAGAATAAAGATAAGGATAAGAAGAATTATCCACATACAGTTATTTCCCTCGAAGCATGAATTACACATAATGTTTTTCTCCTTTGAGTAGAGTTATTTGAAGCGCTTCTTTCGCGTTTCATAGTACATAGTATGCCATAGGATTATTTGTGTTACAAAATTTTTGCCACATTGATTATTTCGACTATTATCGCACTTTTGGAGTGGCATAATTAATGAAGCATATATGTGCAGAACAGGAGGAGAAGCAAAATGATAAATACAGACAAATTCACAAGTAAGGCTTCTGAAATAATAGAAGGAGCTGTAGAAACCGCCTCTGAGATGGGGCATACCTATGTAGGTAGTGAACATATTCTGCTTGCGATGACACGAGACGGAACTTCAGTGGCTGCCGAGATACTAATTGATAACGGTGTTTCATATGATGACTTACGCCGTGTTATAGTTGATCTTGTCGGGCTTGGAACACCCTCAATTCTGAGCCATCGTTATTTTACTACTGCTACCAAACGAATACTTGAAAATTCATACGCGATAGCACAGAGTGATAAAAAGAAACAGGCAGCACCTGAGCATATTCTCGCATCTATAATTAAAGAATCTTCATGTAGTGCGTGTACTGTTATAAAGAAGGTTGGAGGAAGCCTGACAGGAATATGCAGCGAGCTCGAGGTAATTGGTTCCTCTGAGGTGAGGGGAGAGCTTTATGAATCAATAAAGCCAAAGCTTTCTCATCTGCCTAATCTTTTTCGTTATGGAAAGAATCTTACTGATATATCACTTGTTAAGAAAAATGATCCGCTTATAGGAAGAATAGCAGAGGTTGAACGAGTGCTGCAGGTATTATCTCGTCGAAATAAGAATAATCCATGCCTTATTGGAGAAGCAGGTGTTGGAAAAACTGCAATAGTTGAAGGTGTTGCAGAACTTTTTGTTCGAAATCTTGTACCTGATTCACTCAGAAATAAGTATATATTCTCTCTTGATCTTGCTTCTCTACTCTCGGGAGCAAAATATCGTGGAGATTTTGAAGAACGCATAAAGGCATGTATTGACGAAGCGGTCAACTCAGGTAACATTATACTCTTTATAGATGAGATACACATGATCGTCGGAGCTGGAGCTGCTGAGGGCGCCATAGATGCTGCAAATATAATGAAGCCGCAGCTGTCACGTGGAGAACTGCAGATTATCGGAGCTACTACTGTTGAAGAGTTTAGCAGAACTATAGAGAAGGATTCTGCACTAGAAAGACGTTTTCAACCGATTCAGGTCAGTGAGCCTGATATTGACAGCTGTATTGAAATGATAAGAGGACTTAAGGGTAACTATGAAAAATACCATGGAGTAACAATTCCGGACGGGATAATAGGCATTGCTGTCAATATGGCGACTCGATATATATCAGATCGCTTTCTCCCAGATAAGGCGATCGATGTTATAGATGAGGCTTGTGCATGTGCAAAGATACGTTATGATAATGGAAGCAGGAAAAAGGATTCAAGATTTGTTGAATTACGAGGTAAGAATGTTAATCTGCGCAGGTTGGGGCGCGTTCTGAACAGCGGAGAGAAACCAGTCCTTTCTATTGAAGATATAATGTCAGTAATTTCTGGTAAAACTGGAATACCGATAAGTCGTGTAAGTGTTGAAGATGCTGTAAAGCTTACTTTTCTGGAAAAAGAACTGTCAGAACGTGTTATAGGACATTCTTACGCAGTTAAGAAGGTTACAAATGCGGTATGCCGTGCTAGATCAGGACTTCGAGAAATAGGAAGACCTGCAGCATCTTTGTTATTTGCCGGCCCTTCCGGAGTAGGGAAGACGGAACTCGCGCGTGCACTCGCTGAAAACCTTTATGGATCAGAGAAGAAATTGATACGTGTTGATATGTCTGAATATATGGAGAAGCATTCAGTTTCAAAACTGATCGGAGCGCCTCCTGGATATGCCGGTTATGATGACAAGAATACATCACTCTGTGACAGGGTCAGAAGAGATCCATATTCATTGATCCTATTTGATGAGATAGAAAAAGCTGATCCGGAGGTCCTGAATATTCTATTACAAGTGATGGATTATGGAACGCTTACAGATTCTGCACTGCGTAAAGTCAGCTTCCGAAACTGCATGATAATAATGACATCCAATGTCGGTGCAGATGAAATATCAGGAAGAACATCACTTGGATTTGGAGTCGATAAAAATGAAGCGGATGAGAAGCGTGTTACAGATGCTGTGAGAGCACATTTTACTTCTGAATTTACAGGAAGAATAGATGAGATAATTGTGTTCCGTAGTCTTGAGCATGAGGATATTTTGAAAATAAGCCGAAAGGCGATAGATGATCTGTGTTTCAGAGCGAAAGGAATTGGAATTGAAATGAGCTATACTGAAGAAGTGGTCAAAGCTATTGCAGCGGCAAAAGAAACAGAAAAATACGGAGCGCGGCCTATAAAAAGAAGGGTTACGGATATGATAGAAAATGAACTTGCTAAGATGATAATCTCATCAAGAATTAAGAGTGGAGATGTAGTAAGCATTGCTGAAGAAAATGGTCATATCCGTATTATAAAAAGTGTTACTGTATGAAAAAGCCTGAAAAAATTAACTCTTTCAGGCTTGGACGATATGGGATAAGTTAATTAGTTCCTTTGTTCAGTGTGTGAGAAAAGTTTCCGGATTCCGTCTATGATCTTTGTCAGGTAGCGTAGCATAGGTTCAGCGATTATTGAGAAATTCACACAAAGAAGAATACATTGGATAGACATTCCACTGATACCAAAGAACTTGCTTAGGAAAAGCATGCTGAGAGTAAGAAGTATTCCGCACATTCCCCAGATTGCCCATTTGAAAGCGTTCATTGGCTTAGCGATACGAAGAAGAATCATCATGCCAACCACGCTCATAAGAATTGTTGAAGCGGTAGAGATATCTTCCTGATGCGATTTGAAGATGTTACCGAAGAATATCATTGCAGCTACTATTATAGCATCTGTAATACCAGCCGGTAGCGCTTTAAGCAGAATATTCGTCATGAACTTTCCTTTAATCAGTTCCCTGTTTGGTATCTGAGAGAGACAAAGGCCAGGAAGGCCAATAGTGAATACACTGATAAGTGAAATCTGAGCAGGTTTTAGAGGATAGGTAATGCTAAGGAATATTGCCATTGTTGACATAATAAGTGAGAAGATGTTCTTTACAAGGAACAGACTTCCGGAGCGCTCTAGATTGTTTACTACTTTGCGTCCTTCCATAACAACATCAGGCATTTTTGAGAAATCTGATTCAAGAAGAACAAGCTGTGAAGACTGAGCTGCTGCTTCACTTCCTGAAGCCATAGCTACAGAGCAGTCGGCATCCTTTAGTGCAAGAACGTCATTAACTCCGTCCCCGGTCATTGCAACAGTACGTCCTGCTTCCTTGAGAGCGCGTATGAACATACGCTTCTGTTCAGGAGTAACTCTGCCAAAAACTGTATAATGAAGAACAGAGCTTTTGATAGCTTCCTCAGTTTGGAGTGTTGTTGCATCGATATAGTTTCCAGCATTTGCTATACCAGCTTGTTTGGCTATCTCAGAGACTGTCATCGGGTTATCGCCTGATATGACCTTTATCTCTACTCCTTGTTCCGCAAAGAAACGGAAAGTATCCGGAGCGTTCTTTCGAATCGGATTTGAAAGAAGAATAAAACATATAGGGATGACCTGATCGTTGAGAGATTTTCCATCAGGAACGCCGCTGTAGCTTCCGAAGACAAGAACACGATAACCTTTGCTGCTATGACTGTTTACTGTTTCACTATATTTAGAAAACTCATCCTTTAGAAGAAACTCAGGAGCACCTAGGACATATGTCCCTTTTTCCAAGGTTGTACTGCTGTACTTGAATTCAGAAGAAAATCCGGTAAATGATTTGATTGTTTGTCCGGTAGGTGTATTGAAGTAGTTTTTTATTGCAAGAATTGTAGCGTTGTCCGCTGATTGTGCAGCCGCAAAGTCACTGATCAGTGAATTGAGTTCTTCATCGTTGATCTTGCTATCAATAGGAAGAACAGAGTTAACGCACATATTTCCCTCAGTAATAGTTCCTGTTTTATCTACACATAATACATCAACTCGCGCAAGTGTTTCAATGCATTTCATGTCGTGAACCAGTACCTTACTGAAAGCTAGTCTCATCGCACTTATAGCAAGAGTAGTGCTGGCCAGCAGGAATAGGCCCTCAGGTATCATTCCTATTACAGCAGCCACCATTGCCTGAATGCTGCTGCTAACAGTTCTGTGTTCAAGAAAGTGCTGCTGATAGAAGAGCGCAAAGCCAATGGGGATTATGATTATACCGGCAAATTTAACAATACGGTTCAGAGAACGAATCATTTCTGATTGCTCACCTTTGCGTGATTTTTTTGCCTGCATGGTGAGTTGAGATATATATGAATCGATTCCAACTTTTTCAAGACGCGCACGGCATGATCCTGACACGATAAAACTACCGGACATGAGAGTGTCACCGACGGACTTTGCTATTTCATCTGATTCACCAGTTAGGAGAGCCTCATTTACTGAAACATTTCCATCTAATATGACTGCATCTGCACTGATCTGATTTCCTGCGCGGAATATTGCTATATCATCAAGAACAACATCTCGTGAAGGAACACTCTGCTCTTTGCCATCTCGTATGACCGAAGTGACAGGAGCATTCATCATTGAGAGCTTGTCCAGTACGCGTTTTGAGCGAAGCTCCTGTACAATACCAATAAGTGTGTTTGCGATGATAATTGGCATGAATGAGAGATCTCGATAATTTTTCGAGTATATGATCAATCCTGCAAGGATTAGAAATATTAAGTTAAAGTAAGTGAATACGTTATCAGCGATAATATCGCCCACGCTTTTGGAAGGCGGATTAGGGGGAGTATTATCGTATCCTGTATCTGTACGAAGTTTAACCTGCTCGGATGAAAGGCCTGTATCAGGTTCTGCTAATATACGTATTGGTGGGTCGGACTGGCGATGATTCTTGGGATTGCTCAATGTCCGAGACCTCCTTTCAAAAATGTCGTGATTCATCGAATAGTATTATACCACTTTTTAGATTGGTTAGCAAGCAAAAGTGTGTTTTGGACAGGATAATTTTTTTTTTATAAATCCCAGTGCAGATTAGATATAGACTATTAATCTAATACGCTATCCCTCTGATATCTTTTTTAGCTGGAAAAATGTAATATAATCTTTTGGGCAATACTCTATTGCAATAATCTGAAATATATGATATAATATTTGTATATACTAACAAGGAGGGCTACGCTATGGAACAATATTATATAACCGGAATGAGCTGTGCCGCATGCAGTGCGCGTGTTGAAAAGGCAGTTAACAGCGTTGATGGGGTGACTTCATGTGCGGTCAGTCTTCTGACTAATACAATGGGTGTTGAAGGAACAGCATCTCCTCAGTCGATAATCGCTGCAGTTGAGAAGGCTGGATATGGAGCATCACTGAATAATAATGGAGTTAGTTCTTCATCTGATGAAGAACTTCTTGAAGATAAGGATACTCATGTTTTAATACGTAGACTTGTATTATCATTGATTTTTCTGTTGATTCTTATGTATATCTCGATGGGGCATATGATGTTCGGAGTTCCTCTGCCGGGATTTATAGAGAATAGCTTTATTGTATCCGGATTCTTGCAGCTAATTCTTGCAGCTATTGTTATGGCAATAAATAATCGTTTCTTTGTAAATGGTATCAGAAGTCTTTTCCATCGTTCACCGAATATGGATACTCTTGTTGCGATGGGATCCGGAGTATCTTTTTTATGGAGTGTATATATACTATTTGATTATGTCATCCATAAGTTATCAGGACATGAATTTAATCCTGAGGAGATGATGAAAGGTCTTTATTTTGAATCAGCTGCTATGATAGTGACATTAATTACCGTAGGGAAACTGCTTGAAGCTATTTCAAAAGGGAGAACCACAAATGCACTTAAAGCTCTGGTCAGACTTGCTCCAAAAACCGCTTGTATAATCAGAGATGAATCAGAACGCACTATTCCTGCTGATGAGGTAGTAAAAGGTGATATTTTTGTTGTGCGCCCAGGGGAGAGTATTCCGGTTGATGGTATTGTTATTGAAGGAAACAGTGCTGTAAATGAAGCTTCTCTTACTGGAGAGAGCATACCGGTTGATAAGTCATCAGGTGATATTGTAAGTGCCGCTACTGTCAATCAGTCGGGATTCATTAAGTGTGAAGCACTTCGTGTCGGAGAGGATACAACACTTTCACAGATTATAAAGATTGTAAGTGAAGCGGCTGCTACAAAAGCTCCTATTTCAAAAATGGCTGACAGAGTATCAGGTATTTTTGTTCCTGTAGTAATTGCAATTGCTGTTATTACTGTTGTTATCTGGCTGATTGTTGGGCAGAGTATCGGATATGCTCTTGCAAGAGGAATATCTGTGCTGGTAATAAGCTGTCCGTGTGCTCTGGGACTTGCAACTCCAGTAGCTATAATGGTCGGAAGCGGCGTCGGAGCTAGGGGTGGAATACTTTTCAAGACTGCTGAATCTTTAGAAGTGACTGGAAAAACAGTAATAGCTGTTCTTGATAAGACAGGAACAATAACTGAAGGCAAACCAATAGTTACGGATATCATTACAGGAGAAAACACTTCTGAAGAAGAACTTGTCAGACTAGCTTATTCTCTTGAAATTAAGAGTGAACATCCGCTTGCGAAAGCAGTTGTGGAATTAGCGAATCAAAGAGGAATAATTCCGTATGAAGCAGATGGATTTGAGGTAAGTGCTGGTAATGGATTGCATGCTTTAATAAATAATAAAGAAATAACGGGTGGAAGTATGAAATATATTTCTTCCTTAGTGCCTCTTAATGATGAAATGATTCAGAGTGCTGATAGACTTGCTGATCAGGGTAAAACTCCGTTATTATTTATTGCTGATAGAAAGCTTTTAGGAATAATAGGTGTCGCTGATGTTATAAAACCAGATAGTCATGAAGCAATTTGTGAACTTCAGAATATGGGAGTAAGTGTTGTGATGCTGACTGGTGATAACGAAAAGACTGCAGAATCCGTTGGAAGACAGGCTGAAGTTGATAAAGTAATTGCAGGAGTTCTCCCAAATGAAAAGGAAGCCATAGTAAGAAAGCTTAAGAATAATGGATGTGTTGTAATGGTCGGAGATGGTATTAATGACGCGCCGGCGCTTACACGTGCGGATATAGGTATAGCCATAGGAGCGGGAACGGATATAGCAATTGATGCTGCAGGAATTGTTCTTATGAATAGCAGACTGAGGGATGTGCCGGCAGCGATTCGTCTAAGCCGGGCAACGCTAAGAAATATCAAGCAGAATTTATTCTGGGCTTTTTTTTATAATGTAATTGGAATACCGCTTGCGGCAGGTGCTTATGTTAAGCTGTTCGGTTGGGAGTTACAACCGATGTTTGGAGCTGCTGCTATGAGTCTGTCCAGTTTTTTTGTGGTTACAAATGCTCTTAGGCTGAATCTAATTGATATTCATAATAATAAACACGATAAGAAAATAAAATCGGCTGTTAAGCTTGAGTTCGATAATAACCATGATTATTCAGAGACTATCATAATCATGGTTAAAGGAATGATGTGTAATCACTGTGAATCACGTGTTAAGTCTGCTTTGGAGAATCTTTCTTTTGTAGTAACTGCAACTCCGGATTATAAAACAGGAAAAGTATCACTTGTTTTAAGTGGCTCAGTTGTGGAAAAAGATATAAAGAAGGCCGTTATTTCTGAAGGCTATAAGTACCTAGGATTTATAAGATAGCAAACATGTCACCTGATTTTAAAATAATGGTTGACAAGTTCTCCCTGTTGTGATATACTGAATATATCACAACAGGGAGATATTTATGGAAAGAACTATTGATAATAAAAAAAGCATATTTACTACAAAGGAACTGACTTTCACGGCGCTTATGGCGGTTCTAATTATTGTTTGTTCATGGATAAGTATTCCTACTACAGTTCCTTTTACACTTCAGACTTTTGCGATATTTTTTTCTCTTGTTTTACTTGGAGGAAAGTGCAGTACTTTTTCAGTTTTAACATTTCTTCTGCTTGGCGCAGTTGGATTACCTGTATTCTCGGGATTCAATGGGGGAGTAGGTGCTCTATTCGGATTGACAGGAGGTTATATGCTTGGCTTCTTGTTTACTACAACTATTTTCTGGGCGTCAGAATTAGTTTTCAAGAATGGATGGAAGAGGATTATACGTAGTATTTTCTCAATGCTGATTGGCCTTGCTGTCTGTTATTTGTTTGGAACATTCTGGTTTATGCATGTTTACGCTCTTGATAATAATGTAATTTCTTTCAGTGGGGCACTTATGGTATGTGTTATTCCATATCTTGGATTTGATCTCTTAAAAATGGCAGTTGCTGTTATCCTTGGTGAGAGACTTAGAAAACTTTTTTTCTGATCATTTATTTTAAAAAAATAGAATTATAAAAGCGGTAGCTCATCTTTCTGTTTTCAAGTAACAAAAAGATGAGCCACCGCTTTTTTATAATTCAGTTTTCAAAAGATTATATATACCATCCTCTGAAAGAACACCTCTCTTCAGTTCTTTTGGGAGCAGGCCAGCTTCATCCGCTGCATAGTCTCGTTTCCATGCTGGACTTCCATAATAATCTGACAAGGCATTGAGACTATCAGAAGAGCCTTTTTCTGCTTCTTTCATGATATTTTCATAGTAAGTAATTCTCTGTATCTGTGCTTCAACTGATTCAGGAGTTGGAGGAAGGAGCTTTTCAAATTCAAACATCTCAGATAATTCTTCGTCAGTATCATAAGGATCGCGGAAGTGCTTGTTATAGAAGGCAACTATGTGAAAGCCGCAGCGATTGACATAGAAATGAATATTACGCTTTTCAAAATATGGCGTAACAGTTTCCCATACAGTGACCTCAGGGTACATTTCTTCAATAGTACACCATGCTGCATATCCGATTCCTTTGCTGTGAACAGAAGGGGAGACAAAAAGCAGTTCCAGTACTCCATGGTCATATTGTGTTTTGATAACAACACCGCCAACGTTTTTTCCGTCGTATACGATTCGATATGCTGTTCCCTCATCTATAGCTTGTGAAATTGTTTTGTGAGAAATGATTTCTCCGTCTTCTTCAAAGTGGTCGTCACGCTGGCCGAATTCCTCAAGAGCACCATAATTGAATGCTTCTTGATTGTCTTTGATGAACTGTTCTCGATCAGAAGCATCTAGCCTTACTAGCTGTATGTTTTTTATTCTTTCATTCTCATCTAGGAGAGCGTGTGCCTTCTGGATGATATCATTATAAGATTCAGCTCTTATAACTGTGAAGTTTTTTTCAATTTCAGTTGTCCAAAGATCTATTTCTCCTTCTATCTCAGATACGGCTGGTAAAATAAATCCCCATATTTGGCATTGAGTTTTCTTCAGTTCTGGCAGGAAGAAATTGAACCCCCATTCAACATCTTCCTGGATATCCTCGAATCCGTTTCTTGCATCTACGATAAATAGACTACCAGGATGTTCTCTGAGCATTGAAAGGGAAGCGATAACCGGATTCCTGTAATCATCTAAATGAGCTTCCTTCTTCCACACATGAAACACTGAATTATCTTTGCATATATATTCAGTTTTTGCGTATTCACTTTCAAACATAGTTATCACTCATTTCAAAACAATACTTTATATGATATCAAATTATAGCATGATTCTGAGAAAAAAGTCAATAAATGATTTTGTTTAGAAAAGCAATACATGATATATGTCAGCAAAAGTGATATAATCAACATATGTCAGAAAAAGGAGGGCGGATGTATGCCAAGGCCACAAAAGTCACGTAGGATTTGCTGCTATCCTGATTTTTGGAGTTTTGCACCTGATCAGGATATGGCAAATGATACTGTTGTTCTTTCTCTTGATGAATTTGAAATTATACGACAAATTGATTTCTATTCTAAAACGCAAGAACAGTGTGCGGTTGAAATGAATGTCGCTAGAACGACTATTACAGCTATCTATGAATCGGCTAGGCATAAAATTGCCACAGCTTTGATTGAAGGAAATATGCAGCTGGATGGTGAGCTGTTCTTGTTCAGTGGTGTGAACGGAAGGCGGTGCTATCCACACGGAAATTACAAGCTTTCTTGTTTGGAAAATGGGAAACGTGTTCCTGATAATTTTATTCATGAGCAGTACCTTGTGATTAATCATGAGAACAGACACTGGCTATTATCGGGATGTGCTCATAATGGTATACTGAATATACTTGATCATTATTTTAAGCTTTTCAGAAATAATCCCGATTTTGTTATTTCTGGATTTCATATGATAAATAAAGAATGCGAGCATACAGAAGAAGAGAAAACTATTATACTTCAGACAGCACAAGAGCTTTCACAAATGAATACTATTTTTTACAGTGGTCATTGTACAGGTATCCCTGCATTTGTGTTGATGCAGGAAGTAATGGGTGACAAACTTATTGCACTGCATAGTGGTGAACAAATCATATAATAAAATCCCCTTAACAAAAGAAGTATCATTATAACTTCATCTGTTAAGGGAAATTTTGTTGATGTTAAACCCATTCTTTGTTGATTTTTATATATATTCGCTTCATGATCTGAGCGAGAATCGTGTAGACTATCATAAGTCCGGCCAGCCATAGTCCAAAAGATGGTATCATTACAGGTAGATCAAAGATTTTTGCAATTGATGTAAATCCAATAATGATCGTAACAATAACTACTAACAATGTGGAAAGACTGAGTTGTTTTGAAGGACGATCCTGAATAAACGGTATTTTGGGAGTTCGTATCGTATGAATAACAACGGTCTGAGATATAACTCCGAACATAAACCAGCCGTTTTGGAAGAAACCGGCCATAGAATCGTTATTAAAACGATAGATAAACCAAAGCACTAAGAAGCAGAGAACATCCAGTACAGTACTAAGCAAACCGAATATAACCATGAATTTCTTAATTCCGGCAATATCCCATTTCTTCGGTAAACGTATGCTTTCTGGTTCGACGTGGTCAAAAGGCATACCGAGCTGAGCAAAATCGTTCAGAATATTCTGAACCAGTATATGAATAGGCAGAAGGGGAAGAAACGGCAGGAAAATACTTGCGATTATGACAGAAAACATATTGCCGAAATTACCGCTGACGGACATCTTTAAGTATTTAGTCATATTTGCAAATGTGTGACGTCCTTCAATTACACCTTCATCGAGTACGTTCAGATCTTTTTCCAGAAGGATAATATCAGCAACTTCTTTAGCGATATCGACTGCTGTATCAACTGAAATACCGACATCAGCTTGTTTAAGAGGAAGGCTGTCATTAATTCCGTCACCCATATAACCGACCGTATGCCCGTTTGACTGGAACGCCTTTACAACACGTTGTTTCTGGTAAGGAGACAGTTTTGAATATATATGACATTTTTCGCATGATACGAGCAATTCCTCATCGGTCATAGCTTCAACCTGAGATCCTGTCAGTGTGTATTCTGTTGGAATACCTAGTCTTCCACAGATGTTAATAGCAACACCTTCTGTATCACCGGTAAGTACAACTGTACGAACTCCATTTTTCTGCAACGCTGAGATTGCGGATTCTGCAGAAGGTTTAGGTGGATCAAGAAATCCAACAAACCCAATCAGTACCATCTCACTTTCATCGTCTACGCCGAAATGTTCTACATCATGGATATTGTTCTTTTGTGCCACTGCGATTACACGGATGCCTTCAAGATTGTTTTCAGTAGCGATTTTCTGAGCATTGTCAATCAGCTCCTGTGTAATCGGTTTGACATTATTGTCAATTTCAATATAACTGCAGATTGAGAGTATTTCTTCAACTGCTCCTTTTGTGACGAGCTGTCGCTTGCCGTTTTTATCGCGCAAAACTACGCTCATTCTACGTCGGCTGAAATCAAATGGAATCTCATCTTCACGGATATAGGTTTCCTTCAGATGTGAAAGATCCTCTTTTTCAGCACGATTGATTATAGCAACATCCATCAGGTTCTTTAGTCCGGTTTGGAAAAAGCTGTTTAGGAAAGCGTGACGAAGAACTCTCTTATCTTCATGTCCAAGAACATCCATGTATTTTTCAAGCACAATTTCATCTTGTGTTAATGTTCCGGTTTTGTCAGTACAGAGAATATCCATTTCTCCGAATGTCTGAATAGCACCCAATCGTTTTACGATTGTTTGTTTCTTTGACATGTTGACAGCGCCTTTAGCGAGTGAAGATGTCATAATAACAGGAAGCATTTCTGGCATCAGTCCAACTGCGATAGTAATGCCGAACATAAGAGAAGCCAGCCAGTCTCCTTTCGTTATGAAATTTGCTATAAATATGATGGGAACCATTATGACCATGAATTTAATCAGAATACTGCTTATGGAGTCAATGTTACGGTCAAAACTGCTCTTTTCTTGGTATGTATTAAGGCTTTTTGCCATACTGCCTATGTATGTTTGATTTCCTGTAGTCAGTATTACGGCCTTGGCACTTCCGGAAACAATGTTGCTCCCCATAAATCCTATGTTATCAAGTTCTGTTATTTCTGATCCCTCAGGATCTGGACCGGCAAATTTTTCAACAGGCTGGCTTTCACCGGTGAGCTGCGACTGATCAGTAAACAAATCTTTCGTCTCTATAAAGCGTACATCGCCAGGAAGCATATCTCCGGATGCGAGTTTGACTACATCTCCCGGAACAATTTCTTCAATGCTTATTTCCATACAACTTCCGTTGCGTATGACATCTAATTTGTTTGTTATCATATTCTGCAGTTTCTTTGCAGCGCTGTTCGATTTTTCCTCCTGAACAAAAGAGATGATAGCAGATACTACAACTACAAAGATCAGCATTAAGAATGTTGCCCAGCTTGGATGTTTAGGAATTATTACATCTGTTACAAGAGTAACTCCTGAAACAATAAGAAGAACAATATTGAATGGATTGATGATGGCACCCCATATTCTCTTAAGGAGACTGTTTCCGGTACCGGTATCAATTATGTTCCTGCCGTATTCCTCCAGCCGATCAGCTGCTTCTACCTGATTTAAACCTTCCGGATCAGTATTTAGTCTTTGAAAAAGAGCTTCATCTGTAATTTTTGCTATTTCTGCAAGCTGTTGTTCAACAGCACGTTTTTTCTCATTTTTGTTTTCAGCCATGATGTCCTCCATAACGAATTATATAAAGTGTAATATTTATAAATTGAAGATTTATTGTCTCATTACATTATTTCCATGATGTTAGTTACTTTTCTTTAGAGGGGATAATCCACCAGCATGATACTACTGCTACGATTATAAATGCTGCTATGGGACAGAATCCACCGAATAATGCCGCTCCTGTATATGTTATCAAGCTTATTATACTACGTGTTCCTAGTTTGAAGTGTATGTTGTTTTCACGTAGTATCAGGAAATACATTATATGAAATGCTATACTTGCAAGTGACATATCAAGAAAATATATAGAAAGTGGTGCCCATGATGTCGGATAGGAACCAACCCATGCAGTTCCAAAAGGTATGAATGACATTACAAACAGCCATGCGATATTACACCATAGGATCTTAACAATAATACGTTCTGCTTTTTGAAAGATCAGATTGTGATTTACTCAGTAAATTGCTTCAAACATAAAACTCAGCAAATAAGCTAGCAGAGTTGGTGTTAGTGCAAGAAAATCGTTTAACCCATCACCGGCTGGCTGCTTCAGTTCGAGAATCATAATTGTGATTATAATAGCAAGTACGCCATCACTGAATGCTTCTAATCTGTTCTTTTCTTTTCCATATTCATTCCTCCTCAATTCTTTACTATATTTTCTATTCATTAATATCTAAAGAATTTGGTGAATTGTCTATGGAAATAAGTTTATTCCATTCCTTTGCCTTGATGAGTATTTCATTGATAAAAACACTTTTCTTTGCTGTATAGGTTTCTCTGTCATTATAGTAGATCTTGGCTAGAGACTGCTTTAGCTTTGAATAGGCTTGTGCGTCAGCGTCGTGGCAGTTAAGATAGTCTCTAAGATTTATATAATTATTCCATGCTTCAGAATCGTATTTCACAGCGTGTATATGGTGGGTTCTGAAGTCGTTCTCACCACAAATGTAAAGATATTGATTTGGAATGTCCTGACCTCGGAAAATGAAACCATTCTTTTCTAAACAATTATTCATGCTAAGTATATTTTCTAGTTCAGGAACTCCAACAACAATGTCTATGATAGGCTTTGCATAAATATTATGAATAGCGGTGCTTCCAATGTGCTGAATATCTACGGCTATATCTTTGAGAAGCATATTAAGCTGTTCTATAGTTTCCTTTGCAGTTGATTCCCATTCTTTTCGGTGTGGTTCAACATCTACAGTTCCACGTCTAAGTCCTAGAATCATTTTGATTCCTCCGATAGTTTTACTTATTTTACAATGAAATGTGTAATTTCAGATTAATTCAAGTTGTGAATAATTCCTAGCTACTTAATAATTATACAGTTTCATCAGGATATTCCCAGAATCCGCCTTTGTGAAAGTTTGGATTTCCTAATGGAACAGCTGTTAGTTTAAATATTACACAACCGTCAGGACAGACAATGGTTTTGGTATATTTACTATCACCACCGAGGTTCTCAAGGTCTCCTCCACTTCGTATAGCTTCCATTATCGGATAAAGCATCATCATTGTTTTTGAGCAGATTCCGTATCCTTCCTGATTGACAGGGCAGCCATATGTGCAGGTATACTTGTCTCCAATTTCCTCTCCATTACGGCAATAGCGTTCGGTTTGCTCACCATGAAGAAAACCGGTTACTTCAACAGTGAATTCATATTCTTCATTATACCATTTTTTCATTTTACTTCTCCTTTTGAGGTGCATCGCAGTGATAATGAATCCAGCAACAGTATTTATGATGAGTTGGATCTGCTAGTTCAGAATTCATTATTGTAAACCTTATAATAGTTCAGTTGTTTAGTCAGTGATTTTGTTGATACCGTTGATGATCATAATACTTATTACTTATGTTTAAATACTTCCGTATCTAAACATACATTTCTACATATTTCCTGAATACCTTGAAACCAACGGATTCGTAGAATTTTTCAGCATCTTCGTTGAAAGACCAGTAATCAAGCTCTATTCTGTGAACGCCTTTTTTAAGTGCATCCTTTTTGCAGTATTCTATAAGCGCTGTAGCGACACCTTTTCTTCTGTAAGCTTCGTCAACGCCGAATTCCATGATGTGATAGTACTTCCTTGGCATGGAATAGGGAGAACCGGCGAACTCCAGATACTGCACAGAAGCAAACCCGCAGATGACACCTTCCGTTATGGCAATGATAACGTTATTGTTATCGTCGTCGTAGAATCCGTAAATAAAATTCTTCAGTTCATCTCCAAATCCGGGCCTGAACCAGCCGGGTCTTCCGTTCACATGAAGCTCGTTTACCATCTCGCGAAGTCGGTTCACTTCTTCAAGTTCATCGCGTTTGGCGCACCTTACGTCTATATCCACCTTGCAGGCCTCCTCTGTCTTACATCAGATTTTGTAATACAATGAAACTTTACACAAATAATATCCTAATATAGAGCATTTTCCGTTTTAAGTTGTGCATCATTGCTTATTCCCTTATAAATCACTCAGAGCTCACAACTTCCTAGTTGACAAAATGTTCTGCTGTCATGTGAAGGTCATATTTCTCACAAAGCTCCTAATCTTCTGTCTCATTTGGAATGTGTGAAGCGCATTGACTGCGGCCTGCTCTGTTTATGAGTTTATCAGTAGCATCGTTTCTTAATCATACTGCGGATAAAAATACTGATAGCAACAATTCCCTAATCAACATTTGAGTTTGGAACTTCAGTTAATCGTGATTCCTATTGCTATACAGGAAAGCGTTTTCCCTGCACATAACAATTGATGCTAATTCTTTTTTACTTGACTCAGTTCAAGATCAGGCTTGTAGGCGTACATTGTGCGATAAACTTCTTCAATAGGGAAATCAACCTCGTCACACATTTTTTGGATATGTTTCTGCCATAGCTCAGATATATTGTTCGGTAGTGCAGCACGGGATGACTGTCTCTGATGCTCCCATATCGCCCATTTGAGTGAAGCCATAGCACTGCGAAGCTTCTCAGTATTTTGTTGTTTGGAATCTGTCTTCATATTTCTGCTGCTGATATTTCTGCCAATATTGATATAAAATGTATTTCCGTAAAGTTCGATACCTACTGGGATAATATCTGCACCGGATTCGATCGCCATTTCAACAGCACCTGTATACAGATGCATGACTGGCTTGTTCTCTGTGATATTCCATGTACCTTCCGGAAATATCAGAATGTTTCCGCCTTTATTCAAAACTTTGATCGCAGTGTTTCGTGCATTCCTGCGGTTTTGTTTATCCCGTGTATTAACAAATACAGCGCCGTTTAGCCATACAAGCAATCCGTCAATTTTCCTGTAATACTCTCCTATGTCGCCCCAGAACCAGTAGCAGTGATCTTTGAGTGCTTCATAGAAAACAGAGATATCCGTACTTCCTACATGTGTACAGGCATAAATCTTAGGTTTGTTTGTGCGTATTCTTTTGTCTCCGATGATCTGATACTTCTTTTTTTGCAGAGCACGATCCATACCTAGCATCGGAATGAAGATTTGGCTATATATTCTTCTTAGTGAGCACTTATCCTTTCCTAAATTCGCCTTCGTTATATTTCAATATCGATTTTCTTTTCTTTGTATAGTTATGTAGTTGTTTCAATGCAAACAGCAGCAACGGTGATGAAACGAAAGGAAAAATGACAATTATCACAAATAAATGTGCCAATTTAGGGCTTATACTTTGTAAGCAGAACCATGGATTCAGCAGCCTTCATATGTTAGTTCAAAGATATCTCCACGTATGATATAGAGATCATTTGAATCATGTGCAGGATGTGCCAGATAATCACCGATGTTGCCGTACATATAATGCTCCTGATCCCAGAGAGAATATAGCTTCGTAAAATTATTCAGCTTCACGGCATATATTTCGGTCTTTCCGGATGCCTTGCACCCGCGCAGATATTCCGTGAGGTGTCTGTTTGTTTTTTTATGACCGATCAGTGCAGAAGGTGGATAATAATAAGAAGACACATCTGGTTTTCTGTCACAATCAATATATTTTTTTTCGAATTTATCACGTTTGATGGGATAAACCTCTCCGATTACACCGACCATAAGATAGATGTCTGGATCGGGTGTCACTGTAATATCTCCCTCAAGCATCCGAATGTTTATATTATCTCCGTCAGGCGAGAGTATTGTTGTTGGAACATAGCCCAAAATAAATTCCTTTTTCCGGAAACGTTTTGCATCGGATAAACAACAATGTTCTCTGCCAGCGTAAATGACATCGGGCTTTGTAAAGAAATCACGGATGCGGTCGGCAATAAAAGTCATAATGTCCTTCGGCAGCGAGCTTTGATAGTCAATACAGCCTCCTGCTTTGTTGTCATGTCCGCCGCCTCCGCCATAACCGTAGGTAATAAATGATGCAAGATCCGGCGCCTTGACAGAATCTGTACAAGTGCGGACGGAAATCTTGTACCCAGTATGATATGGACAGCAGACAACGCAGTCTGAAACCATATCTACCTGAATCAGAGTATCGGAGATGATGCCGAGGAGATTCGGGTCGCAGTTGTCTGCGATGGTATATGCGGTTTGCTGATTTGGAAGAGAGGGATCATCTGATACTGCAGAGTTGTCGGGATGCGGGTAGTATTGGCAAGCACTGAGCGCTTTGCCAATGATACCTAGCTCCTCCTCTGTCAGATTTGTATTCATAAGCAGTCGGATGAGCGCTTTGTTATAGTTTGCGGTATCGCGTAGCTCTCGGTCCATTGGCTCACTTATCTCCGAAAGGCCAACCGTGTCCATATATAAGCCGTAATAGAGTGCCGTTGCAATGTTTTGTTCCTCGTTGAGGTCATAGCCTACCTCTTTGAACAGCTCATAGATTACAGCCGCACAGCTTCCGTAATGTTCTTTGATAACTGAATGTTCTGGAACAGTCTTTCCATCCGGAAGTCGGTGGTGGTCGATGACAATGATGTTTTCTGCTGTAAAGCTGCCGACATTTCCTTCTCCGTGAAAGCAGTCAACCGTAATCAGAAGTTGAGGGAGAGCGCCGTTTTCGTTCAGGTTTTTGACATGGCTGATTTGAATGCCAAGCTTGTTCAGCATGATGAGCATATTTGGTTTGCTGATTTTGCGTTCTCCGGCATAAATGAAACGTGGCTTTTTTCCATTTTTTTCCAGATAGCGACAAAGCGCAAATCCGGAAGCGATTGCATCAGCATCGGGATTGTGATGCACCTGAATGACAATATCATCATAGTAAAGCAGATACTTCAGCAGCGGTTCGTATTTCATAAGTACCTATACTCCTTTCCATATGCTCGCATCATCAGTGATTCAGTAGTATGGGGATTCAAACTTATTCACCCTCGTGCCTCAGTCATATAAGCGTTATAAAGATTTGCGCAGCATTGGTCAAGTTGTTCATACAATTCTCTGACCTTAGGGTCGTCAGAACAGTACAGATACTTCATAGATTTCAGCCGTGTAATCAGTTTCTCATTTTTTCGATAAAAATCTGCCGCTCCCCAAACGTTCCCTGTCAACAGTCTCCGATGCTGTTTTATTTTCGGAATCAACTTTCCGTCCGCTTCAAGTCTTCTGCAACGTTGTTTTGCTGCCTTCAGTTGTCCAATAATATCATCTTCCTGCTTCACAGTCGCAGAATAGAACGATCTGAGCTGTTCCTCCGTATATTCCGTTTTTTCTAAAACATTAGATCTATGCCCAAAAACAGTCGGTTCCATATGTAAAACATAGTCAACGATCTGACGATTTATTGCATCAGTATCCAGCTTCGTAACCGAAAGCCAATAGATAAGCCATGGATCAGATCCGCCTATCAGGATCACGTCATTATTGAGAGCATAATATGCCTGAATACAACGATCTGCTGGATCAGGTGTATAATTGGGTGCACAAGCAGTATCCAGTGTAAGACAATAATATTCCTCAACTTTCATAATAAGCTCCAATCATATTGATTAATTTCTAATGAACAAAATCATTCATTACCTAGCATTACTGCTTCTTTTAATGTGATCCTACCTTTATCGATTGATTCCTGCAGAAGGCCATTATTTTTAGATTTCTCAAGTAGTTCACGATATTCCGCTTTGCTGAGGTTATGAACTGCTGTTTCAGACCCTATGGCACCAGAAGAAGAAACGACGCATTTTGTAATACATAGCAGATTACCTCTTTGGGAAATACCGACCAAAACATCAGAATCCGAATAATCATGACTAATATGCACTGCAAACAGGATACGATATTCTATTGATTTATCATACAGTCGTGTCATCCTATTACTTCCTTTCATTACGATTTAAGCGGATGTCTTTGCTAATTTATGATACTGCTGTCATATCTGTGAGTTCATTTGACGTGCTTGGATCGGTGTGATTTTTTGTGTTTCCCGTCAGCCTTTTTAGAAGGTTCCCATTTCTCAATTAACCCGCGCAGATACGCTTCCGCCTCAGCCTCGCTTGAAAAGTTTTTGAGTAACTTGCGATGTCCTCTGTCGTCATGAATGACACTTTTATCTTCGACAAAGAAAATGCCGTCTGAATCCATAAAATGGAGTCCCATATGAATCCTCCTGTCTGTTCGATCAAAAATGAACAGCGTAAAACTGATCTCGGTCAGATTTTTTACTCTTTACAATTATTATACTTCATAGATCATGAAAAAGCAAGCCGTTTTCCGCATATATGTCGATATTTCCCCTCAACCTTTGAATATGCCTTCATAGATATAGGGGATGATTATTCAATCTATCAGCATCTCCCCAGTCAACCTGAATTGCTTCTCCCGGCATGAATGAAAGCGGAACAAATGCATTTGGATTGTTTTTCTTGATGATAGCAACTTCGTTTCTAATGGTTGATTCAGCACCTTTAAAGTCCTTTTCGCTGACCAATCTATCATATATTCTTCTGGCAGTATGCCTTTGTTTTCTTGGTGCATCCTTATCTTCTTCGATACACTTATTGATAAATGCTACTACTTCTGGAGTAACTACTGTGCTTACTGAACCACTGCCTTCTTTTCTAACCCAAGGAACAGTAGCTCCATCCCAGTATTTCTTTACTGTGTTTTTTGATATCCCTAAAAGCTTAGCTGTAGTTTTTTTGCCGAAGCCCTTTTTTTGAAAATCTCTTATTTTTTCGTAAATATCCAATTCTATTGAACTTCCTTTTACCTCCAGTACAATTTCTATTTTTTAATTATACTGGATTTATTCTGGGGGGGTCAATTTTTAATCAGCATTTTATGCTTAAAGGGGTCAATTTTATTTTAGCATACACATGGAATGTTTATGGAATAGCGATTTATGATGATAAGGTAGAATTTTCGATTGGAATAAATGCTGCCGAAGACCCGGAAGATGACAGCAATTATGTTATAATCATATTTGTTGACTATGATACGCAGGAAGCGGAAGTAGCCTTTGAAGTTGTATGGTAAAGGAGATTTATCGGTTTGAAAAAGAAAAACAAGAAAGAAGAAATATGTACACCTAATTTCACGTTGCTTCTTGCCCTTATATTCTTTTTATTAGGAGCATTTCCGATGTTTAGCTACTGGAATAGGGTGAAAAAATGTGCAGTTGAAATAAGAGGAGTCGTTGTTGACGAGAGAATAAGTTCAAGAAAGATTCCTGATACATCACATCCGAAAAACAGATATTTATGGGGTAGAGCTTATAGTGATATTAAGGTCGACACTGATGGTATTTTCAAATATGATCACCTTTATGCAGGGGCAGGTGTCGGAAAAACAGGCGATACAGTCATCATTCGCTACGATCCCGATGATCCTGATGAATACTATTTCGTAGGCTATTATAGTAATGGGAGAACATTTGCCACATTTACTTGGGGCGTAAGCGGAAGTATGATATTATTATCATTGTTTTTCTTTGTTTACTACAATATACCGCTTCTTTTTCTAAAGAAAAAGAAAGACAATTGAATTGTGGACGGTCTGAAGTACAGTGAAAAACTGAATAAGGTATAACACCAGCGCCGGTCGGGATTTTTCTCGGCGGGCGTATATTATTTTTGCGAAAACATATTGACATTTTTCTATGTGTGTGATATAATATAGAAAATCTTCAATGTGAGGTGAGACCGTGGAGCTTTCAAACAAGCAAATCACTGTGATTTTCAAAGCGCTGTGTGATGAAAACAGAGTGCAGATTTTCAGGATTCTGCAACATGGCGAGCTGTGTGCCTGTCATCTTCTTGAGGAGCTACACCTGAGTCAACCAACGCTCTCTCACCATATGAAGGTACTCTGCGACAGCGGACTTGTGGTCGGCAGAAAAGAGGGAAAGTGGATGCACTACTCCATTTCACCGGAAGGTGCGAAAGTCGCTATGGACTGCCTGAAAGAGATCACGGCAGTAACTGAAAACGATTGTAAATGCTGTAATAATCAATAAGCCGTATAATCATACGGCTTAAAATACGACAAACGAATAGATATATCTAAATATGACTATTGGAGGAAAAGAAAATGGATAATGTATCAAAAGCAGTTCATTATTATGAAAATGGCTATAAGTGTTCGCAGGCGGTATTTGCGGCGTTTGCGGAGCAGTTCGGTATTACCGAAAAGCAGGCTTTGCAGATAGGTTCATGCTTCGGTGGAGGAATGGGCAAGGGCGAGGTTTGTGGCGCTTGTACTGGAGCTCTTATGGTTCTTGGAATGAAGTACGGTCAGTTCGACCTTAACGACACTGAAAGTCGTGCTAAAAGCAGCTCTATGGCAGTTAAATTCCTTGACGAGTTCAAGAAACGCAAGAATTCATACATCTGCCGGGACATTCTCGGCTGCGATCTCAGAACTGAGGAAGGAAAAAACTATGCGAGATCAAACGGTTTGTTCGGAACCCTATGTCCCGAAATGGTAAGGACAGCAGCAGAGATACTGACCGAAATGCTCGGAGGTGATGAATAAGAGTGTGGGACTTTATACAGGATGAAGTATTCGGCATGAAATGGTTGAATAGGCTTATCGGCTCCCTGCTGAACGCTTGCGGTCTTGATACCGAAAGCAAGCTCGGCGGCAGTCTGCATTTCTTCATCTATGACACGATAAAAATCATGTTGCTGCTCGGCGTTCTTATCTTGATCATCACATATATACAGAGCTATTTCCCACCCGAACGTACAAAGAAGATACTCGGCAGATTTCACGGTATCGGAGCAAACTGTATCGCGGCTTTACTCGGAACTGTAACACCGTTCTGTTCATGTTCTTCGATCCCGCTGTTTATGGGGTTTACAAGCGCAGGGCTTCCGCTGGGCGTAACGTTCTCATTTCTTATCTCGTCACCAATGGTTGACTTGGGTTCACTTATCCTGCTGATGAGTATATTTGGCTGGAAGGTCGCTGTTATATATGTGATAGTCGGGCTTGTCATCGCAGTTGCAGGCGGTACACTAATTGAAAAACTGCACCTTGAAGATCAGGTGGAGGAATTTATCCGAAACGGCAAGAGCATTGACACGCCGCAAAACGAATTGACAAAGCGTGACCGCCTGAAATACGCTTGGGAGCAAGTTGCTGAAACTGCTAAAAAGGTCTTGCTCTATGTCATAGTCGGCGTGGGTATCGGTGCATTTATCCACAACTGGATACCCGAAGAATGGGTAGTCAAAGTTCTCGGCACCGGAAATCCTTTCGGTGTTATCATAGCAGCAATCTGCGGAATACCGATGTATGCAGATATTTTCGGCTGTATCCCCATTGCAGAAGCACTTGTTGCAAAGGGTGCAAAGCTCGGCGTGGTACTGGCTTTTATGATGGGCGTTATCACGCTGTCGCTGCCGTCTATGATAATGCTGAAAAAAGCGATAAAGCCAAAGCTGCTCGGTATTTTTATCGCTATATGTACTGTAGGAATTATCCTTGTAGGATACTTCTTCAATATCATTCAGAATTACATTATTTAGGAGGAAAACACTATGTCATTATTCAGCAAGAAAAAGGAAGAGAAGAGAGAGGCAACTTCATGCTGCTGTTGCGGCGGAGCGCAGTATACAAGCGCATCAGCCTCAACTTGCTGTGGTGAACCTGTTGACGGTGTATGCTGCATCAAGGTACTCGGTTCGGGATGCAAAGCCTGCCATCAGCTCTATGATAACACTGTCAAGGCTGTTGAGGGAATGGGTATCGAGGTAGAGTATGTCACTGACTTGCAGAAGATAATGGAGTACGGTGCTATGTCGATGCCAGCACTTGTGATCAATGAGAAGCTAGTTTCCGCTGGTAAAACTCTGAAACCTGCGGAAATTTCAGAGCTTATAGAGAATTTTGTGAAAAACTGAATAAGGCATAACACCCCATCAAAATATCATCCCAATGTCCGTATAGTGAAGGGAGATGTTTTTATGGAACAGCAGAAGATCCTTGATGCAATCAACGAGATACTCGTCAACAGCGACGAGTACCTGAAAAAACTGAAAAGCAACCTGAAAACAGCGATCAACCTTGTAAATCTGCAGTCGGCAGAAGCCCTCGCTGAAAGGATGCGGCAATTGCAGCAGGAACTGATTGACCGGACGGAAAGCGGTATGAACTATGACGACCTGGCGGAAGAAATTCTGCACATGCGTGAGATGCAGGAACAGACGGTAATGGACGATGCAGCCAAAGCAGCGCACCGGGAGCGTATTCAGGAACTGTTGAACTTCATCAATTCTAAGCCGCGCACTATCACGGAGTTTGATGATGCGCTTGTGAGGAAGCTGCTGGAGAAGGTGACTGTGTATGATGACTATCTGGAGTTCCGGTTCAAGTCTGGCGTGACGGTCAGTGTGGAAAGTGAATATTATGATATAATCCCCCTCATCATGCAGGAAGTTGAGATGCTCCTTGCTTGGTGAGGGGGATTTTTAGTTTCAATTAGATATGTGTTTTATAAGGTAATACTTGTAATTATTATGTTAATGCCGTTCCATTCACATACAGCGTATAGCCATTGGTGATGATATTGGAAACATCGCCGTCAAAGGAAGTGATATAGGTATCAGCAGTCAGCGTCCATTTGCTGGTGCTGTCGAGCTTTACATTCACTGTACCGACTTCTGTAGATACGCTTGTGCCTTTGGCGTTTGTGATAGAACCGTCAATAGATCCTGTGAATGTAGAGCCATTTGTAAGGTTCAGTGTAAGCTCAGAATCGCTACCGACCTTGATAATACCTGACAGTTCCTGACCGTCAGCGTTAAGCGTTGCTATATTGCCTGCACCGCTCCAGCCGTCTGCACAGACGGAGAGCAGGATATTCTCGCTGTCTTCATTGACGATAGTAACGCCGCTGAGATTGATAACTGCGTTGGTATTCGTAATATGGAACACATGACCGTTCTTGCTTGTCAGCGTTCCGCCAGTCATTGTAAAGGAAGATGTACCGCTGTCTGCGTCACCGGACATAGACTGGTAGATCATGATCGTATCGAAGAATGTTGCATTGCCGTTGCACTTAGTGTTATTCGCTGTCATATTGCAGTTTGTCAGCTCAATGGAGTTCTTGCCCTCGATACATACGCCCTCAGAGAGATTGGAAGTGAGTTCTGCATTTTTGACGTGTATCTCAGCAGTAGAGTATATCGCAGGAGAACCGAGACCGTTTGATGTATAAGTGCCGCCGTCTACATAAACAGTTCCGCCGCCGCGGTCTGTACGAATAGCCGCAGAGGACTGACCTGAAGTGTCAACATCAAGGTCATAAGCATAGGTGATACCACCGCCTGTGGTCATGATACCGCCGGAGCCGTCTCCAGTTGTTTTGATGACTGTATCACGGATAGTCAGCGTAGTTCCGTCACCTGTTGCACCGTTCTGACCGCCGTTGCCGCCATAGCAGAATACACCGTTCGCTCCGTCAGCGTCAGAGGTTATCGTGCCGCCTGTGATAGTTGTATTTGAGCCGTTCTTGACCAGCATCGCTGCATTCAGACCGTAGAAGTTGCAGTTGTCGCCGCCGTCAGAATCGCCGGTTTTGTTGACAGTCGGATTCGTGATTGTAACTTCATCAGATGTGCTGATCAACAATGCGCTCTCATCAGCAGTACTGCTGTTATATTTCTGTCCGGACTGAGAGTCGGAAGACGTGATCTCAACAGCACCCTTGTAGTCGATATCCGCACTGCTTGAACCACCGGGACCTCCACCGCCCGGTCCTCCGCCATTACCATCGGGAGGTGCATCAGGTCTGACACCGTCAGGAGGATCTCCGGGACGGTTATTGTCTGTTTTATCATTCGTTTCTGTAGTTGTTTCTGCTTCTGTAGTAATTGACGTAGTTGAGCTTACATCAGAAGCTGTATTTGAAGATTCTGTTGAGCCGCAGGCTGAAAGGCTGATGCATAATGTAAGAGCTAACAGAAATGCGGAAAGCTTTCTATATTTTTTCATAATGGAACCTCCTTTATAATGGTCTGGTGTCGGATTGTTTTCTATAATTTTATTTTACATCACAAGTCTTAAAATCAGCTTAATCAAAGGTGCGAAACTAACGAAAATACGGTGAAAACTAAGTGAAGCTTTCTTATAGAAACTGTTGGAAAAGGTAACCGTCCACAGTAATTTCTTGGAGTTCCGGTTCAAATCTGGCGTGACGATCAGCATTGAAATGTGAATAGATAGAGCAAACCCCGCATCACTGTATTCAGTGGTACGGGGCTTTGTTTATGGTGCCTCTATCAGTGGTTATCCAACCAGAGGAGTGCATTTTCATAGGCAGCAGCCCAATCCTGAAGTCCCTCAGCATGACAGCGGCTGATGAGTCTCCGAAGTTCTCCGGCGATTTCGCTTTTTGTGATGGTTGTTTCGTGGCTTGCATCCTCATCTATCCAATCATCAAGTCGATACGGCTGACCGGAGGCATGAATGCCCCATTCATGGACTTCTGCCGGACCGAAAGAGACTGCTTTTATCAAGACGATATTACCATCTTTATTGCGGTTTGTATTAGGTCTGGAATAATGCCAGCCATTCATTTGAAACGTAGAACCCATTAGCGACCTCCTTACAATTTATGCGGATTTGTTCCCACTTTATACATTACAGTTATCAGTGGTGCGGGGATATTTTTATTCCATTTTTTTCTCAAAACGAAACATTCCGTCAGGAAATTGTTCATCCATCTGATCAGCCATATCAGGATCGTTCGGATCGGGGTGATGGCTGTTAAAAAACTCTACGATATGAAATCCGCAGCGGTTCACATAAAAGTGTATATTCCGCTTTTCAAAATACGGCGTAACGGTTTCCCATATCTTAACTTCGGGGTGTATTTCTTCTATCTTACACCATGCGGCATAGCCGATACCTTTACTGTGAACCCTTGGAGAAACAAAAAGTATCTCCAGCTCACCGTGCACGCCGTTTACCATGATGATAACTCCGCCCACTGGCTTGCCGTCCTGCATTATACGGTAGGCTTCACCACTGTCGATCGACTGCTCGATCGTCTCACGAGAAATGATCTGCCCGTTGGTCATCACGCAGACCAAATTCTTCCAGAGCACCGTAATTGAAGGCTTCCTGATTGTCCTTGATAAACTGCTCTCGGTCTGATTTTTCAAGGGGAATAAGCTGTATTTTTGTCATGAAGCATCACCTTTACTTCCTTATAAACTTTTCGTCGCTGCCCATATCTTCACTGATAAAGCGTTCAGCGGTCATGTGCAGGTCATATTTCTCACGGAGTTCCATGATCTTCTGCATCATTGGGCTTGCGTGATGCGTGTCTATTGCTGTCTGATCTGTCCATGAATCGATCAGCAGCACAGTTTCCGGATCGTCCAGCGGGGTGAAATACTGATAGCGGAGATTGCCCGGTTCGTTTCTGATCTCATCGGCAACACCGGATGATTCCATTTCAGCGGCAAATGCTCTGGCACTGCCGTTTATGCCTGTGTAGTAAAGGTTGACTGTGATCATTGTTTTTCCTCTATGTACGCTTCTGCGAGCAGTACCGCGCTATCGATCACCTTCGGGCAAACTGTAGTGAACAGCCCGAGTTCCCGCGCATATTGCCGTTCCTCCTCATTCGCAAGATTGACCTTTAGAAGTTCACGGCAGAGATAGGAGCCGTTCTGCGTTGCAAATTCCGTCATAAACCGTTTTGCATATTTATCGGCAGTCTGCTGATTTTCAAAATCGCCGACAGTATGCATACCGTATTTCAGACCTAGAGCAATTAGCGCACCAGTGCAGGCTCCACAGACCTCACCCTTCCGCATGCCTCCACCGAAGCAGGAACCCAGTCTGAGCGCAGTTTCCTGTGAAATTCCTACAGCATCCGCCAATGCCGCAAGCACCGCCTGCGAGCAGTGACATTTCTGTGCGAATAATTCCTTAGCGATTTCTGTTCGTCCCATGATAAAACTCCTATTATACTATCTTTTTGATTTATATTCATACAGTGATGTGGGGCTTTGACAACCTTTCCGCACACTCAACCCTATTTTGCAAACACCCAAATCGCAATTTTTGATTAGTGCGTTTTTCTTCGATTTTACGTTGCTTTTCGTCGTGACATTCAATCTGCACACTGAAAAATCAGAAAAAGCAGTTTCAAGCACCCTAAATCGAGTGCTTGAATTGGTTGTCAAATGTGCCGTGTATGTCCTCCGGCTTTTTCACCTGTTTGCGCATACAGAAAAATGAGTACGCAGGGAAACAAATCCGAAAAGGTCAAATGCCGATTATCCGCGTAAATACCCCGTTTCAGGATTTTTGTTTTGACAGCAGAACTACGCACTCAACGTGCCTCGGAAGCCTGATATTGATGTTATAGCGACAACCATATCAGAGCAACGAGAGGTTTGAGTGTGGAGATTGGATGTTTCTTCACACTGCTATGGATTCATTTACGCTTTTTATTCTGACTTTTCACGTAACGATCTGCTTTGTTCGGGGAATCGCATTTTGTCACAGGCGTCGACGAGCCTCTTTCTGAGAAGTAGAGCACGCCGTTATCCCAGTAGTAGTGACATTCTGCATCTCCTTCGGGTATTGCAGCGTCAGCCGAATGGTGCGTGCGCTTTGGCACAGCTCCGCACGCAATCATTTTCTGATAAGCCTTCTTTTTATGTGACATAGCGCACCTCCTAGGGAACTATTCATTATTGAGCATTAACTGCTTATAACTCTCCAACTATTCCAAAGTGCAATTTTGGCACTTTGAAACCTCTGATTTGTCACTTTGGGAAGTTTCCGCATGATCTATGTGTATTTACTTATCAAAGAATTGATCATTGTTTGTCAGGTATATTTCATTCTTCACTTTCATCCTCGTGCCTCAGTCATATAAGCGTTATAAAGACCTGCACAGCATTTGTCGAGTTGTTCATACAAGTCTTTGACTTCAGAGTTGTCAGAACAGTACAGATACCTCATCGATCTCAATCGTGTAATCTGTGATTTATGCTTTCGATAGAAAGCTGCAGGAGAAGCAGCTTCATATGACAATACTTTCAGATAGTGTCGAAGCTGTTGAACAATCACCCCTTTTGCTTCGAGACTTTTGCAGCGCTCTTTGGCTTCTTGCAAATGCAGGATGATATCATCTGCCTGATTAACAGGCGCAGAATAGAACGATCTGAGCTGTTCCAATGTATATGCCGTTTTCTCTAAGACATCAGATTCATGCCCAAAAATAGTCGGTTCCATATTTAAAACGTAGTCAACGATCTGACGATTTATTGCATCAGCATCCAGCTTCGTAACCGAAAGCCAATAGATATAACATGGATCAGCTTCGCCTATCAGGATCACGTCGTTATTGAGAGCATAATATGCCTGAATGCAACGATGTCTGGGATTCGGTGTATAATTGGTTACACAAGCAGTATCCACTGTAAGACAATTATGTTCCTCAACTTTCATAATAAGCTCCAATCATTTTATTTCTCTTACTTCGATTTACAGCGGACAACCTCCGCTTTCCCTAATTATATCACACGCCCATACAAAAAGTCAACGAGAGGAGTGATGCACATGGGCATTTTCAGCGGACTGTTCCGGTCGAGAGACAAGCAGAAGGACAGCTACGACAGCCCATCCTACAGTTATTTCTTCGGACGGACACACGCAGGCAAGCGTGTCAACGACCGCATGGCAATGCAGATCATCGCAGTTTACGCCTGCGTGAGGTGCAGGAACAGACCGTTATGGACGATGCTGCCAAAGCAAAGCACCGGGAGCGTATTCAGGAGCTGCTGAACTTCATCAATTCTAAGCCGCGCACCATCACGGAGTTTGATGAGGCGCTGGTGAGGAAGCTGCTGGAGAAGGTGACGGTGTATGATGACTATTTGGAGTTCCGGTTCAAGTCCGGTGTGACGGTCAGCATAGAAAAATGAACAGATATGAAGAGCCCCGCATCACAGTTTGGTGCGGGGAATTTTAATTATAGATCATTGTCTGCTTGCAAATCAAGCAAGTCTTGTCTGAACTGCTCTAAGAATGTGCTTGCAGCCTTTGTGAAAACAGGGTACCGCTTCCAGATGAAATAGCTGACTGCCTCCATGCGTGGTTCAAAAGGTAGGAAGCACAGGCGGCTGTCACCGCTGACGTTGATCAGTTTATCCAGTGAGATAGCACTGCCGATGCCTTCATTTACCATGACAGAAGCGTTGTAGATCAGATTATATTCCCCAAGGATATTAGCATCAGGTGCCTGTTCTGTGATTAGCTTTGAAAGCATTGTGCTGTGATTCGGCTGGCGTGGAATAATCAGATCAAGTCCTGCAATATCTGCAACTGTAATGGTTTCCTTCTTCGCAAGCGGCTCGTCACGGCGCATCAGTACGCCCCAGGTATCGTGCAAAGGTATCTCTATGGCTTCGTATTTGGTTCGGTCTACATTCCCGAATATCAACCCGAAATCCATCAACCCGTGTTCGAGTTTTTCCATGACATCAGTGCCGTTGCCGCTGAAAAAGCTGTAATGAATATTGGGATAATCTTTTCTCAGCTTGTGTGCGGTATCTGCGATCAATTTGATCGCATAAGTCTCGCCTGCACCGATATATACCGTGCCGGACACATTGTCATTGCTCTGCCTGACCTCCTGCTCGGTCTTATCCATAAGCTCCACGATCTCCTCCGCACGTTTGCGGAGGATCATACCCTCCTCTGTCAGTGTAACGCCTTTGTTGGAACGGATCAGGAGAGGTTTTCCAAGCTCATCTTCCAATTCCTTCAATTGACGGGACAGTGTCGGCTGAGAAAGATAAAGCCTTTCTGCCGCTGTGGAAAAGCTCTGTTCTCTTGCAACCGCAAGAAAATATCTGAGTACACGAATATCCATACACTCCGCCTCCTTTTCTATATCATATCAAACTTCACTATAACTGTCAAGCATAGCAATCTATTAAATATAGGTATTTGCTATTTACAGATAACCATGTTATAATGAATACAACAAGAAAGTCGAGGGTGAGTATATGAAAGAAAGTATCAGGCAAAATCTGATTGATGCCGGTTGTGATGATGTGTTTATCGAGCGATTCGATGCCTGTTCATTCGACACAAAGCAATGCGAGAAAATGCTTGCTGCTCACAGAAAAGAGTTGCTCGACGAGGTTCATGCAAAGGAACGCTGCATTAGTTGCCTTGATTATCTGGTGTTCATGATGAAGAAGGAGGGCGGGTTTAAATGATGAAATTATTGAGTACTGTCGCCGCTTGTATCACATTACTACTAACAGCGTCTAGCTGTGGAAATCAGAATACTATTAGCGGTCTGACTGAAAAGGATAGCAGTATCCCAGTGACGAATCTCTCTGCAAATGTTCAGTCATCTGAAGAGTCCGCAGAATATGAGTATACGATTCAGGATGTTCGTAACTTGCGGGATTTTCTTTTGACAAGACCGACTGAGGAAGACCTGACCGGAAAGCCCTATGATTTGAACGACGATAATCGCTGGGACGTATTTGATCTCTGCCTGATGAAGCGTGAACTTCTGTATAATATGAATACTGAAAGTGACAGCAATATGCTTGTCATTTACTTCTCACGCACAGGCAACACGGAGAAAATTGCTCAGTATCTGATTGAACTTACCAGTGCGGACAGCTATGTGATCGAAGCGGCTGTGCCTTATACAGATGCAGACATCAAATATCAGGACGATACCTGCCGTGCCAACAAGGAGCAGAATGATAAAACTGTCCGCCCTGAGATCGCAAACCCGATAGATTCTATCGACAGCTATGATACGATATTCTTAGGCTACCCGATCTGGTGGGGACAGGAACCGCGCATCATCGACACATTCCTTGAAAGCTATGATTTCTCGGATAAGACGGTCATTCCGTTCTGCACATCAGGCAGCAGCGGTATTGCCGCAAGTGAGAAGAATATCGCAGAACTTGTGCCGATTGGAAATCAACTCGAAGGCAGACGTTTCCCTGCAAGTGCGACCAAGGACGATGTAAAGGAGTGGGTGGAGATGCTTCCGCTGAACAATGAACAATCCGAAGTAAAACTGCTGATCTCCGTGAACGGTCAGGAGCTTACCGCTTCATTCGCTGACAGCACTGCCGCAAAAGAGCTTGCAGAAAAGCTGAAAACAGAGCCGATCACCGTTACGCTGAACGAATACGGCGGATTTGAAAAGGTCGGCAAGCTGCCGTGGTCGCTTACCAGAACAGACGCAAGTACCGAAACAGAGCCGTGTGATATAATGCTCTATCAGGGTAATCAGATGACGATATTCTATGACTCCAATTCGTGGAGCTACACAAAGCTCGGACATATTGACAATACGACACAGGAAGAATTAAAGGCATTATTCGGTGAGGGCGATATTACTGTCACGCTCTCGCTGAAAGAATAATCAGGAGGAAACATCATGAAGAAAGTGCTTGTCATATCATCAAGTCTGCGAAAAAACTCAAACTCCGAACTGCTTGCGGTTTCTTTTGCAGAGGGCGCAAAGTCAGCAGGACATGAGGTGGAGCTTGTATCTCTGCGAGACAAGGAGATCAGGTTCTGTGTAGGCTGTCTTGCCTGTCAGAAAACACAGCGGTGCTTTATGCACGATGATGCAGATGCGATCCGTGAGAAGATGCTTCACGCCGATGTGCTTGTGTTTACTACGCCGATCTACTACTACGAAATGAGCGGTATCCTGAAGACGCTGCTTGACAGGGCGAATCCGCTTTATTCCTCTGATTATCGTTTCCGTGAAGTATATGCCTTTGCAGCGGCAGCCGAAGATGAGGAACACGTTCCCGAAAAGGCTTTTTCAGGTATTGAGGGCTGGGTAGACTGCTTTGAAAAGGCAAAAGTGGTCAGTACACTGTTCTGCGGCGGTGTTACCGCTGTCGGAGAAATAAAAGATAACCCGAAACTGAAAGAAGCCTATGAAATGGGCAGAAATATCTGAGGAGGTACTGAACATGAAAGAAGAAATGCTGACTTTAACCACCGAATGGGACAAGACTTTCCCGAAGTCCGATAAAGTTGACCACAAGAAGGTCACTTTCCATAATCGTTACGGTATCACGCTTGCCGCAGATATGTATATCCCGAAGGATGCAGAGGGCAAGCTTCCTGCGATTGCTGTCAGCGGTCCGTTTGGTGCGGTCAAGGAGCAGAGCAGCGGTCTGTATGCTCAGACACTTGCGGAGCGTGGTTTCCTGACGATTGCCTTTGATCCGTCCTTTACGGGCGAAAGCGGCGGACAGCCGAGATATATGGCTTCTCCCGACATAAACACCGAAGATTTCTCCGCTGCCGTTGACTTCCTCTCCGTGCAGGACAATGTCGATCCTGAGCGAATCGGTATCCTCGGCATCTGCGGTTGGGGCGGTATGGCAATCAATGCGGCGGCTATGGATACCCGTATCAAGGCAACTGTCGCTTCTACGATGTATGATATGACAAGAGTCGCTTCAAAGGGATATTTTGATTCGGAGGACAGCGAAGAAAAGAGATATGCAAGCAAGCAGGCTATGAATGCCCAGCGTACAAAGGATTATGCAAGCGGTGAGTATGCTCTTGCAGGCGGTGTTGTTGATCCTCTGCCCGATGACGCACCATATTTCGTCAAGGACTATCACGCATATTATAAGACCGAGAGAGGTTATCACCCCCGCTCACTCAACTCCAACGGCGGCTGGAATGTGATTGGCTGTATGTCGTTTATCAATATGCCGATCTTGCAGTACAGCAGCGAAATTCGCTCCGCTGTGCTGATCGTTCACGGTGAAAAGGCTCACTCCTGTTATTTCGGCAGGGACGCTTACGAGAATATGACGAAGGGCAGCAAATACCCCGATAACAAGGAACTTCTCATTATCGAAGGCGCTTCTCATACCGATCTGTATGACGGCGGTGAAAAGAAGGTCATTCCGTTTGACAAGCTCGAAGCGTTTTATAATGAATACCTAAAATAAGGAGGTGCCGCAATGTCTGAAAAGATCGTACAAACCGCAGGACGAGATGCCCTCGGTGAGTTTGCCCCCCGAATTTGCACATTTCAATGATGATATTCTTTTCGGGGAGAACTGGAACAATACCGACATTGACCTGAAAACACGGAGTATCATCACGGTAGTCACTCTCATGTCGCAGGGCGTGACAAGCGATGCCTTGAAATATCACCTGATGAACGCAAAAAATCACGGCGTATCACAGAAGGAAATCGCTGCCGTCATTACCCACTGGTCGGATTTCTTCCCTCCAACTACATAAGGTCGGGTGCTTTTAGTAAGTCAAAGCGCACTGTATCTTCAAGAGACACTGGACTTATTCCCAAGAACGGCGAAAACCCGCTTGACTTATCTTGCATGAAGAGGGTACACTGGATGTCCTGATTGACAACGAATTCTGCATTTTCGGAGAGTATGGGACGGAAAAAGCAAAGGAAGGTTACATTCCGCTGGGCGTCATGCAGTTCATGGCGACTGTTGACGAAGTGACGGATGACGGCTATGTGATCGTAAAAACCGATTGTCAGCCGGAGCATTTTCCACAAATTAGGAAGGATACACGATATAGAATCAGTATGGATTCGTATGATTCCAGCATTTATAATGGTGAACTCGGTCCCGGAAATGTTGTTACTGTAATCTGCAAAGGCATCTTTGATGGCGATGATCCTGTACGATCACCGATGTATACAGTTTTTCGCCTGTTGGCATCAGTCCCTGTCAGCCGGTAGCGAATACAACTGAATAAAGACAAGGCTCCCCGAGTGATGAAAAGGCAATAAATGATCATGGTATCACATGGGGAGCCATACTATATACAATCGCATTTTGAAAATATTTTCATTACCTCTTGACAAACTCAATTATATTTGATACAATATAGTTGCAACAGACATTTTACGGAGGTGTATTCACTTGGAGTATAACTATAAAGAAGCAATGAAGCTGGATAACCAGCTCTGTTTTCCAATCTATGCGGCTGTCCGTGCGGTAACCTCAGCTTATACACCGTTTCTGAAACCACTTGGGCTGACCTACACGCAGTATATCCTTTTTCTTGTGCTGTGGGAGAAAGACGGTCTGACCGTCGGGGAGATCTGCAAGAGGCTGATGCTTGACAGCGGAACATTATCTCCTGTCCTGAAAAAGCTGCGTCAGCAGGGATATATCGAAAAGAGACAGAGTACCGCAGATGAGCGTTCGTTTATCATCACGCTGACCGAAAAAGGGAGAATGTTGCAAGAAGAGGCAAAGGATATCCCGCTTCAGATCGGGAAATGCTTCAATATCGCACCTGAAAAAGCAAAGCAGCTCTATGATCTGCTTTATGAATTGCTGGACGAGCAATGCGATAACAGGAAATAAACCTATAAACAGTGAAAAGTCTCACTGAAAAAAAGAATAAGAGGTGCTTACTATGGATATGATGGAACTTATCCGAACACGAAAAAGTGTCAGAACCTTTGACGGCAAAGCTGTAACAGAAGACAACAGAAAGAAGCTGACGGAGTACATCAAAACGATTACGAATCCCTTTGAAATTCCGGTGGAATTTGTTCTGCTTGATGCCAAAGGACACGGATTATCCAGTCCCGTCATTCAGGGAGAACATCTCTATATCGCAGGAAAAGTGCCGCTGACAGAACACTGTGCCGAAGCGTTCGGCTATTCCTTCGAGAAAATTGTGCTGTATGCGTGGTCGCTCGGCATAGGAACAACATGGATCGGCGGAACAATGAAGCGTGAGCGTTTTGAGCAGGAGGCAGGGGTTAATGACGGCGAGATCATGCCCTGTGTGAGTCCGCTCGGTTATCCAGCAAAAAAACGTTCTATCAAAGAGATCGGAATGCGGACGGCGATCAAGGCCGACAAACGAATCAAGGCTGATGATCTGTTCTTTGAAAATGATTTCAGCACACCGCTTAATACCGATGATGTTACGGTACAGAATGCGCTGGAAGCGGTCAGATTTGCTCCGTCGGCAGTCAACAAGCAGCCGTGGCGTATCGTAAAGTGCGGCAGCGATTATCATTTCTTTGAAAAGAAAAGTCTTCCCGCTTCCGGCGCTGCGTGGGACGTTCAGAAGGTCGATCTCGGAATCGCGATATGCCACTTTATGAGCATTGCAGGCGGCACTCTCAAAACTGAGAAGCCTGACATAGCTTCCGATCGTGACGCTGAATACATCGCCACTGTCACGTTATGAACAAAACTGCCGTTACAGGCTCCTGAGAGGGGGAGAATTATATGCGTGATCTTTCTCCGATGCAGAAAATACTGTCCTATATCCTGAAAGCAATTGTCATAGCGTCAGCAGTGATCGGTACATTTTTAAGCTGGCACGCCGGAAGGGATTCCTTCATGGGCGGCAGGACGGTGTTCATGTTCTTCACGATACAGTCCAATATCGCGCTGGCGGTGATCTGCCTGATAGGACTTTTGAAAATGCTGAAAAGCAAGCCCTTCAGCGATCTTTGGTATATAATTAAGTTTGTCGGTACGATCTCAATTACCCTGACCGGTGCGGTGTTCTGTTTTGTCCTTGTACCGGCAGGTGCTGTATGGAACGTGCAGAATGTCCTGACGCACGTTGCCGTACCCGTTGCCGGGATACTGGACTTTTTTGTGACGGGCATCAGCAGCAGTATCAAAAAGCGCAATGACCTCTGGGTGATCGTTCCGCCGATCCTGTATGCAATCTATGCAGGAATCGGATATGTTCGGAACTGGCAGTTTGCAGAGGGCTACAATTACCCGTATTTCTTCCTGAACTGGGGCAGTCCGGCAGGCGCATTCGGCTTTACGAATGAACTGCCGTATATGGGCTGTGCGTGGTGGATCTTAGCACTGTTCTGTGCGCTGCTGATCGTGGGAATGCTGTATCTGCTGATACTGGACGGGTTGAAAAAAATGTTTCATACAGCGAACAAATAATCAATTAAAATAGGAGGAATATATTATGGAATTCAAAGAAGTTGTCAAGAATCGTTATTCATGCAAGAAGTACAATGACAGACAGGTGGAGTCGGAAAAGCTGACCGCTATTCTGGAAGCTGGAAGACTTGCCCCAACTGCAAAGAATTTGCAGGAGCAGCACATCTATGTCATTCAGTCTTCGGAAAAACTCGCTGTGATCGACCAGCTCACGCCCTGCCGATACGGTGCGCCGACCGTTGTGGTGGTCGCCTTCGACAAGAACAATGTGTTCACCTATCCAGGCGAGAAGCGTGACTCCGGCGTGGAGGATGCGACCATCGTTGCCACGCATCTGATTCTCGCCGCCGCAGACGAAGGAGTGGATAGCTGCTGGATCAATTATTTTGACCCTGACAAGGCGGCAGAGCTTCTTGATCTGCCGGAGAACGAGGAAGTGCTGATGCTTCTTGATCTGGGCTATGCCGCAGAAGGCGCAGGTCCGCTCCCGAATCACGAAAGCAGAAAGCCGCTGTCGGAGACGGTCACATATTTGTAAAAATAAGGAGGTCGGTCACATGATCGCAGTCAGATATTTTTCCAAGTCCGGCAATACCCGTCAGATCGCAGGGGCGGTTGCTGAGGGTGCCGGAGTCAAGGCGGTTTCGATCACGGACGAACCGACACTCTCACAGCGCGCAGATATCCTCTTTCTTGGCGGTGCGCCCTACGCGAATATCATGGCGCCGGAGCTGAAAGCCTATGCCGGAAAGCTGACACTTGAACTAGTCGGCAAGGTCGTTCTGTTCACCACCTCTAATTGGTCAAGGCGGACAGTCCTTGCGCTCAAAAAGCAGTTCCGTGAAAAGGGTATCACAGTGGAGGAAGAATATTTCTACGCACATATGATGCGGATCCGGAGCAGACTGGATGCTGCAAAGGAGTTCGGCAGAAAATTCAGTACCATAAAATAACAAAGGAGGAACGTGTCATGAAGTCTATTGTCATTTATTTCAGCGCCGAGACTGGAAAAACAAGAAAGATTGCAGAGGAACTTGCACAGAAGCTGGGCGCAGATGTTTTTGAGATCAAGCCTGAACAGCCCTACACCAAAGCCGACATGAAATGGACGAATCCGCTTGCCAGATGCAATAAGGAAAAGCTCGGCAAGAAAGATGTTCCCGTTGCAGGCAAGATCGAAAACTGGAGCGAGTACGACACCGTTTATCTCGGCTTCCCGATCTGGTATTATGCCGCCCCGAATGTGGTCAATACGTTCTGCAAGGGCTATGACTGGAACGGGAAAACGCTCCATATCTTCGCCACATCCGGCAGCAGCGGTATCGGAAAAACCGCCGAAAAGCTGGAGCCTTACGTTAAGGGCGCAAACATTGCAGATGCAAAAAGGGTTACATCTGCATCGGAGATCGTATAAGGAGCGTTATCATGAAGCAATTTGTCGAGGTACACTATTTCACAAAACCGGGAATGCGTCAGGCATTTTACGATATCCTGATTCAAAGCGGCATTGCGGCGGCATCCCGTGCAGAGGAGGGCAATGAGAAGTATGACTACTATCTCAGCCCCCACAACGAGGATGAGCTGCTTCTCATCGAATTGTGGGCATCCGTAGACGCCGTAGCAGCACATTCGCAGACACCGCATTTTACGAAACTCGGAGAGCTGAAGCAGAAATATGTGATAGACACAACGATCATGCGGTATGATGTTGCGGACTGATGGGGCATCATATGAAAGAATTTGAACACAAAGTCGCTGTCATCACAGGCGGCGCAAACGGTATTGGCAAGTGCATCGCAGAGGAATTCCGAAAAAACGGTGCATCCGTCTGCGTGATCGACAAGGCAGAGGGCGAGCATTTTGTCGGGGATATTTCTGACAAAGCCGTGCTTGAGAGATTCGCTGAACAGGTCATTGCAAAGCACGGTCACATTGATTTCCTCATCAATAATGCCCTGCCGCTGATGAAAGGCATTGATGAGTGCAGCTATGAGGAATTCCAGTATGCACTCTCGGTCGGCGTTACTGCGCCGTTTTATCTGTCAAAGCTGTTCATGCCATATTTCAGCAATGGCGGCAGTATCATCAATATCTCGTCCTCCCGTGACCGCATGAGCCAGCCGCAGACCGAAAGCTATACAGCGGCAAAGGGCGGCATTGCGGCACTCACGCACGCTCTCGCGGTCAGTCTTGCAGGCAAGGTGCGTGTCAATTCCATCTCTCCGGGGTGGATCGACACTGCATACACAGTCTACAAGGGCGCAGATGCGGTACAGCAGCCGGCAGGAAGAGTCGGAAATCCGCTGGATATTGCCAATATGGTGTTGTTTCTCTGCTCTGACAAGGCCGGGTTCATCACCGGCGAAAACATCTGCATTGACGGCGGCATGACAAGGCTGATGATCTACCACGGCGATCATGGCTGGTCGCTGGACGTTTGATCTGGGGAAACAACTGAATAATGGAATATACCACTTAGTCGGATTTCTTCCCAAGAACTACATAAGGTCGGGTGCTTTTAGTAAGTCAAAGCGCACTGTATCTCCGAGAGACACTGGACTTATTCCCGAGGACAGGGAAAATCCACTCCACGATAATCCCATCATTTCTACATAAGAGAAAAAGTGCCGAATTTTCGGCACTTTTCTTATGCTCTCTATTTTTCCCTTGACATCAATACTACGCACTCAACGTGCGATAACTGGTACAACGCTGTGTATATGCCGACTGCTGCAACCAACAACAGCACCGGTACACGTTCCGCATCAACCAAGTCCGGCGGCAACACGACTGAGTAAGGAGGTACAGAATGGCTATTAAAAAAACGATCACCGTTGACGGTATCGAGGTTCCGTTCAAGGCGAGTGCTGCTGTGCCTCGCCTTTACCGTATCAAGTTCCGCAGGGATATTTACAAGGACTTCGCTGCGCTTCAGACTTCCGTGCAGGAGGGTGACGAGGAAGGCTCGACACTTGACATCGAGAGTCTTGAAGTGTTCGAGAATATCGCCTACATCATGGCGAAACACGCAGATCCGGAGAACGTCCCGGACAATCCTGACGACTGGCTCGAAGCGTTCAACACATTCTCCATCTACGCGGTGCTGCCTCAGCTCATTGAACTGTGGGGACTGAACGTGGAGACACAGGCGGAATCTAGGGTGTGTTGACACTATAATCATGTGCAGATTTTTGAGCAGAATTTCTGCGCAGACAAGGAGAGAAAACGCAGGCGGGCTGTCGCCCGGCAAGTGTCCT
>JAGCYM010000022.1 GCA_017960805.1 Ruminococcus sp. | reverse complement strand
CCATCCTCGAAGTCAGTAGCTCCAAGCAATTCGACTGCATTAGCACTCACTGGAATCATAACAGAAGCAATGGAAGTAACTGCCATAGCAGCTGCCATCAGGCTGCCTGAAAAAGCTTTTATTAATTCTCTTTTTGTTTTTCTATTCCTATTTTTCATAATAATTTACCCTCATTATTAATAATGCTCCTTCCACTACTAAGTATTAGCGGAAGGAGCATCTGATGAAACAGTATCCAGTTAACAAGGAACAATCATGAAATACATTCATGAAGATCTTGCTGTAACATAACTTTGGATCCCTAAATCTATCAGTAAGAAAAGGCTTATTCCTTCTCTTTTTTCATATGTACAGTTACAAGTACATTTTTGCTTTTTGAGATTATACTCTCATTTACATCTCAGAGATGTCATTTGATGTCAGACGAATAATGCCGCCAGCCTCAAGAGCCGCATATGCAGCATCGTTGTCGTCTACACGGATAACAAATGATACTGATCTGTCTGACTTTCCGAGGAAAGCATAAAGGTACTCAATATTGACATTCTGTTCGCCAAGAATATCAAGTACGCGGCTTAGCTGTCCCGGAGTATCAGGAATCGTAATAGCAACGATCTCAGTTTCTGCTACAGCATATGACGCTTCTCTTAGTGTGTCAACTGCCTTTTCCGTATCATCTACTATCATTCTGAGAATGCCGAAATCCTTTGTATCTGCTATACTGAGTGCCCTGATATTGATCATATGGCCCTTGAGCAGCTTCATTACGCCGGTAAGCTGATTTGGTTTATTATCTAAAAATACTGAGATTTGTCTTACATATGCCATTGAAGTTCCTCCTTGCAGATATTACCCCATTTTTAATAGAGAATTACTTCTCCTCATACATTACGAGAGCTGAAAAGTCCTCGATGAATTCGTTAACATGAGTCTGAGCATCGTGGCAAAGACCTGCTGATGTACTGTACTTGATATCGATAACCTTTACAGTTGCAATAAACTCATTGATATCGTTCTCAAAGTTTGCATATTTCTCGTATTTTTCCTGAGCGGGCTGGAAACTTGTTGAAAAGATTTTGACTTTCATAGTAATTTCTCCTTTAATAAAAATTGTGTTATAATTCGTGACAGCTCAGCTGTCTGAATCACATTACTTCTTGACAGGTGTGTCATGCAGCTTACGCTTATCGATGACTCTTACTGCCTTGCCTTCGCTTCTTGCGATGGATTTGGGTGATACAAGATGAACCTTAGGATTAATACCGAGCATTGTCTTGATAGCAAGTGCAAGAGAACGCTCCTGATCCTGCATATCCTTAACCTTATCAGAGAACTGCTCTGGTTTCATCTCAACACTAATATCAAGTGTATCACTATTATTTACACGGTCAACTTCGATGATATAATTGGGTGCATATCCCTCAGCAATGAGAACAGTCTCAATCTGTGACGGGAATACATTTACTCCGCGGATTATCATCATGTCATCGCTTCTGCCCATTGGCTTAGTCATCTTTACAAGAGTACGTCCGCATGAGCATTTTCCTCTGCTGAGTACACAGAGATCACGTGTACGGTATCTGAGAAGTGGGAATGCTTCCTTGGTTATGCTTGTGAAAACAAGTTCTCCGACCTCACCGTCAGGGAGAACTTCTCCCGTATCCGGATCAATTATCTCTGGAATGAAATTGTCTTCATTTATATGCATTCCTGTCTGCTCGCTACACTCAAAAGCAACGCCAGGGCCGCTTGTTTCAGTAAGTCCGTAAATATCATATGCCTTGATACCAAGTGACTTCTCAATTGTCTGGCGCATCTCCTCAGTCCACGGCTCAGCTCCGAAGATACCAGCCTTGAGCTTCAGATCATCAGGAGAGATCCCCATCTCCTGAACAGTTTCGCCTATGTATGCAGCATATGATGGAGTACAACAAAGAATTGTCGAACCGAGATCCTGCATGAACTGGATCTGTCTTTCGGTGTTACCGGATGACATTGGAAGTGTAAGGCATCCGACTTTGTGTGAACCGCCGTTTAGACCAGCTCCTCCAGTGAAAAGGCCAAAGCCGTAAGCAACATGTACAACATCTTCCTTTGTACCACCTGCAGCAGTTATAGCACGTGCACAGCAGTTGTCCCAGAGGTCAACATCATTCTGTGTATAGAATGCAACTACTCTCTTGCCGGTAGTTCCGCTTGTAGAATGGATTCTAACACATTCACTTAGCGGAACAGCAAGAAGACCATATGGATAACCATCACGTAAATCAGCCTTGCTGATGAATGGCAGCTTATGAAGATCGTCAATACTCTTTATATCCTCAGGCTTAACGCCCTTCTTGTCCATGAGATCACGGTAATATTTTACGTTTTCGTAAACACGCTTAACCTGCTTGACCAAGCGCTCGCTCTGCAATGCTTTCATGTCCTCTCGGGACATCGTTTCGATCTCTGGATCCCAGTATTTTTCCATTGGACTTCGACTCCTTAAAATAAAGATATATTTTGCTTTTACATAGATGATTTATATGAAACGGCTTATCTGCCGGTTCAGCCAAACTCTATAATGTTGCTGACACGGATATATGCACCGTTTATGTAAGCAACAAGATAAATGGAATGTTTTCCATCTCTTTCAACTGACTGATATTTCTTGTCAAGCGTAAGCTCAGGCTCATTCGTTTTTGGATCTACAGCACTTCTCTCAAGCACCTGTACTCCATCGACCTCGATATGCCAGCTGAGATTCCTGAAGCCATCATGATCATCACGGGTTATGGATCCATCAGAGTTGAGTGTAAGGTGAAAGGTCTCAACTATCTCAACATCATCAATTCGCTTCTGTCTGTATGAAAGATATTCAAAAGGCTTGCCGTCTACAGTAACATCTGAGACACAGTTCTTGAAAGTAATAGAAGTCTCTCTTCCGACTATAGCACCATAGTCTTCAGTTCCTCCTGATACCTTTCCCTGTGTTCGTACATTCGTCCACGTAGTGGTGAAATATATTTCGCCTCCAGCTATACCGGTACATCTGGTGCTGCTGACATCTGCGTTTGTGAAGCTGATATCACGCATTACAACATCTAGACCATAACCAATGAATCCGCAGTCTTCATACTCAACAGCTATCTTCATGCCGTTGATATTATGATTCTTGCCATCCACTGTTCCGGAAAACTGATGTGAGCTCGAACTTGTCCAGCCAATAGGCTTCCAGTCATAACCTGTAAGATCGATGTCATTTTCAAGGGTTATGCTTACTTGCGAGCCATCCTTGTTCAATCCATTTACATAGTATACAACAGAAGCAAGTTCCTCAGGAGTTGAAACATGGAAATTCGGTGCATTATCTATCGCCCACTGCTTATCAGCAAGCTCCATTATGCTTCCCGTATCCCATTCACGCTCCCAGTCAGTTTCATAAGATGTCGGATCAGAATCATACGCATATTTTGATACATCCATTCCCCAAGCACCGTACCACTGGAAAGCGTCGGCAAGAAGATATACTCCATCTTCCTTCAGCTTTACGGAAACTATACAGTTTGCAGTATCAAGATCAAATTTTTCAATTGTATCATAAAACTGATCATTCTCATTATAGTGAAGGACTATGAGATTCTTTTCAGGAACACCACGAAGCTGTTCCTTATCATAAATAAAAGAAAGCTCTGGCTGCTTGATCTGTTCATCATAAGATACATCTATCGGTGAACCAACAAGCCCTACTACTCCACTGTGAAGATAATCCACACCATAAAGATCAGAAACACTTGCATGTTTCTTGATATTCTCATCACATTCACCTGAGAATCTGATCTTTACAAGTTCGGGTTTTTCACTGTTTGCAATCGTTTTAAAACACGTCTGGCGTCCTTCGAAGCGCCCCGGAAGATCATCTGCAGTAGTCTGCTCAGTGATTTCTTGAGTTGAAACAATAGTTTTCTCCTCAACTACTTCATCGATAAGCGCAGCCGGACCACAAGCTGTCAGAGACGCTGTAACTGCAAAAGCAAGTAATAATATGCTAAAACGTTTCATAGCAAATCCCCCAATAGCCAAAACGTTAGAATTATACTGATTTTGCGTTCAAACCAAGTTCAAAAGCCTTCTTGTTGAGTTCAAGGAACTTTGCAGGCACACACTGCTCAATGGCGTTCTGCCAGAGTTCCATGGGATAATCCATACGAGATGCAAGTACACCCATAAGAACAACATTTGAAGCCTTCGATGTTCCTGCCTGCTCAGCGAGAGAAAGTGCATCTACTGCTACAAGTTCTGCACCGGCTGCTCTGAGTTTCTCAACCAGGTTTTCCGGATATTCAGCTGCACCTGTTATTACAGGCATAGGATCTATCTGCTGTGTTGATGTAATAAGGTGGCCACCTTTTTTGAGGTAAGGCAGGCATCTAGCTGCTTCAAGAAGCTCAAACGAAATTACAGCATCAGCTTCGCCTTTTTCAATAACTGGTGAATAAACCTTATCACCGTATTTAACGTATGTCACTACCGAGCCGCCGCGCTGACTCATTCCGTGAACCTCGCTGACCTTTACATCAAAACCCTGTGCGAGGAGCACATTACCGAGCAGTCTTGAAGCGAGCAGTGATCCCTGTCCGCCAACGCCGACTATCATGATAGATTTAGTTTCCATTGTCTATTTCTCCTTTGAAGTTATTTCTTCACTATCTCAAGCTCACCGTCTACGAATCCAACTGCTATGCCTTTTACATTGTCAAACACACTGCGATATCCGCCGCTAACCAAGTACTCTTCTATCATTTCACGGAAGAGTTCCTGTGCATGGTTCCATCCAGTGTCCTTCTCGTCAGAAGTGTCAACAACGAATACATCTTCCTCGCTGCTCCAAACCTCTTCGCAAGCCCATTCCCCCTGTTCATCAGCAGGATCAAACTCGCTTGCTGCTATAAGCTGGACAGAATAAAGATGTTCCTCATCAGATTCTTCATATAGATTAAAACAGTAAGCAACTGCGTTATCTGGCATATTATTGTTTTCGAGGAGATTATCAAGCCATGCGGCAAACTCCTCATATATGTTCATCTGTAACATTATTGTTCCTTTTTGGCCTTTCTGTACTTGAAAAATTCAAGTTTTCCACATTCCGGACACTCATAAATGCTGGCAGTCAGCGCACCTGAAAGCCACTGGTCAAGATGCTCAATTATTAATCCGCTCTTGCCAAGTTGAATGCGTTTTGTGCCAATATATTTCATAAGTACATTACAGTACGGACAACTGATTTTCCTAACCTTCATAAATATGTTTCCTCCATCATTTGGTGCAACGTGTATTATGTCTCTTCATACTCCGAAATATGTTACCTGATACTAAATATTCTGTATTTTTTATTCAATAGCGCCTATTTTGCACTGCTCCTTGCAGATGCCACAGCCTACACACTGAGTGTGGTCGATAACTGCCTTGCCGTCTCTCATAGAAATAGCGGGACATCCAAGCTTCATGCACATCTTGCATCCTACGCACTTTTCAGTATTAACCTTGAAGGGAGGATTGTGCTTGACATACTTCAGAAGAGCACATGGTCTGCGTGAAATGATTACAGAAGCCTCATCAGCTGCAAGTTCTTCCTTGATAGCTGCCTCTGTCTCAGCAAGCTTATATGGATCAGTAACACGAACGCGCTTGATTCCGATTGCTTTACAGAGCTCCTCGAGGTTAACAGCTGCAGCCGGATCTCCCTTGAGGTTCTTACCTGTTGTAGGATTCTGCTGGTGACCTGTCATACCTGTTATGGAGTTATCAAGAATAATAACTGTTGAATTTGAGTTGTTGTATGCGATATTAACAAGACCGGTCATACCGCTGTGCATGAAAGTAGAATCACCGATAACAGCAACAGTCTTGTGCTCAGACTCAGCTCCTCTTGCCTTGTTGAAACCGTGAAGGCCTGAAATTGACGCACCCATACAGATTGTTGTGTCAATAGCATTAAGCGGAGCAGCAGCTCCGAGTGTATAGCATCCGATATCACCGGAAACAGTAACACCAAGCTTCTTTAGGCAGTAGAACAGTCCGCGGTGAGGACATCCTGCACACATAACAGGAGGACGTACCGGAATATTGTCTTCGAGAGATACGAAATCCTTCTTCTCACCGAGCAGCTTCTCAGCTATTACAGACTGAGGAAGTTCACCGATGTATCCGAATATCTCCTTGCCCTTTATGTTGTTAACACCGATATTACGGCAATGTGCTTCGATTATTCCATCAAGTTCCTCTATAACATAAACCTGTTCATATTTAGCAGCAAAATCCTGAATCAGTTTCTCAGGAAGAGGATTTACCATACCGAGTTTCAGGACTGAAGCCTTGTCTCCTAGTGCCTCCTTAACGTACTGATAAGCAGCACCGTTAGTGATAACACCGAACTCAGCCTTATCAGAAATCTCAACTCTGTTTAACGGAGATGTCTCGGCATATGCAATCAGCTTCTTTGTACGCTCCTCAACAAAAACGTGTCTGCCCTTAGCATATGCAGGCATCATAACAAATTTCTGTGGCGTCTTCTCATAATCCTTTAGAGCAAGGTCCTGTCTTTCCTCCATCTCTACGATGCTCTGTGAATGAGCAACTCTTGTTGACATTCTTACGATAAAAGGAGCGTCGAACTGCTCTGAAAGCTCAAATGCAAGCTTGACAAATTCCTTGCATTCGGTCGAATCAGATGGCTCAAGCATCGGAACCTTTGAAGCTATAGCATGATGACGGCTATCCTGCTCATTCTGTGAAGAATGCATCCCCTGATCATCAGCAACTGCAATTACCATACCTGCATTTACGCCTGTATATCCAGCAGTATAAAGTGGATCTGCAGCTACATTGAGACCAACGTGCTTCATTCCACAGAAGCTTCTTGCACCAGCAATCGAAGCTCCAAGAGCAGTCTCCATAGCTACCTTTTCATTAGGCGCCCATTCTGCGTAAACCTCATCGTACTTAGCTACCTCCTCAGTTATCTCAGTGGAGGGTGTACCCGGGTAGCTCGAAACCACCTTACAGCCTGCCTCATATAAGCCTCTTGCAAAGGCTTCGTTTCCAAGCATGAGTTTTTTCATATTTATGTATTTCCTTTCATGTAAATGATTATCTATAAGCGGAAGCCAGCCATTCAGCCACCCCGTTGTCAGCATTAGTTCCGATGACGATATCCGCTGCAGATTTCAGTTCTTCCTTTGCATTGCCGACCGCTATCCTGACATCAGCAGCCTCAAACATACTAAGATCATTGAGGTTATCCCCAAAGGCAACAACTTCATCAAAGCCAAATCTTTCGCGAAGGAAGCGAATTCCATTCGCTTTTGAAGCCTTTTCTGAAAAAATCTCAAGATACCATTCCCCGTTATACACATCCAAGTAAAATGCATGATCAATACCACTGATTTTCTCAATCTCGCATTTAATCGGATAAAGCTCATCATGCGGACCGGTAGTAGTAAAGTATACGGTATCGTCATTTGCGAAATCAGCCAGGCGTTCTACCTGAATGAAAGGTTTCTTATAATGATTCTTTCTGACTTCCGCAAAACTGCGCATTACTTTTGATGTGATCTTCGAATAGTAACAGGTAAGATCGCCGTCATCAATTCTGTACATGAAGCACCTTATTCCATGTCTCTCAAATGAGCGAAGCACTTCTTCAGATGCATCTGACAAAATGAACTCGTTTTTTATGTAGCTTTTAGACTCTATATCATAAATGCTAACACCATTCATAAACATGCATGGCACATTAATGTTGAGTGAAGCAGTTATAGGGACTGCAGAATACACACTTCTCGCTGTGGCATAGGTAAAATACATCCCCTTTGATATCAAAGAATTAATGATATCCGCAGTATGCTCCGTGATTGCAGGTTCGGGACTTAATAGAGTTCCGTCAAGGTCGGAAACATAAAGGGTTTTCTTCATCTCTTCTCCTCCATTTTTTCATAAAAAACCACATTAGCATTATACCACATTTCACTGTAAAAATAAAGTTTTTATTTAATCACGTAAAGAGATTCGTTATTTTTTACGAATCTACCCGTTCATTCATGTATATACTGCCCAAAGCAATTGAATACCAGGGCTTTGCACCATTTACAAAAAAATGTCGCTCCGATCCGCTAAATAGTATAAAATACCAAAAATCTTCCCACCTATTGACTTGTTTAATCGTCTATCGTATAATATTATCGGTGAAAGAAAAACACCACAGGCTGAAGAGTAAAAGCGAGTTCGTTAAGTGCCTGCCGGACGGGGAGTTGTCGGCTGGACGAAGGCTATATGCCGCGGTTCGCGCTTTGCATCCCGCTTCATAGGACAACATTCAAGAGGTTCGCCTCCTTTTCTTGTCGTATGATGTGGAAAAGGAGGTTTTTTATGTATACAACTCAAAGCAAGAATACCCCCATAAACAATTTGAAGCTTTTTGGAAATGTCAGAGTTCTCATCATAGCTGCTCTTCTTACAGCACTCAGCGGTGCTGTCGGAAAGGTTTTTTCTATTGATGTAATGCCATTCGCCAGAATAGGCATCGAGAATCTTCCTATTGTTTTGGCAGGAATTTGGTTTGGTCCTTTTGTCGGTGCTGCAGTCGGATTTGGCGCTGACTATTTTGGCTGTTTCCTCAAGGGATATCCACCTAATCCAGTAACTACACTCGGATTTGTTAGCATTGGTTTAGTATCAGGACTTGTATCAATGTACCTATTCAAAAAGAACAAAACACTCACTATAATACTTGCTGATCTCGCTGCACACATTGTCGGCTCAATGATAATCAAGACAATCGGATTGTATTATCTCTTTGGTGGCCAGTACCCGATAACACTAATGTTAATGTGGCGTGTTCCGCTGTATATAGGAATTGTTATTGTTGAATCCACACTCATTATCCTGCTCATGAAGAATAAAGCATTCTCTCAGCAGCTCGAAAAAATATGTAATCATGGCAAATTACGCTGAATCACTAGAATATCTAAAAATCGCTGCCGGAAGAGGCAGTAAACTGGGCCTTGAACGCATAACCAAGTTATGTCATATACTTGGTGATCCACAGAATAAAACAAAAATTATCCATGTTGCCGGAACTAACGGAAAAGGTTCGTTTTCGGCTATGCTCAGCCATATACTGCGAGCATCCGGCTATCTCGTCGGAAACTTTTCCTCCCCTGCTCTGACAGGCGTGACAGACAGCTTCCGCATAAACTGCCGGGAAATCTCCGAAAATGTATTCACATGGGTCATGAACGATATAATTCCGGCCTGTGAATCTATGAAAGATAAGCCAACTGAGTTTGAAATACTAACAGCAGTTGCATACGAATTATTTCACCGCGTTGACTGCAACATTGCAATTATCGAATGCGGAATGGGCGGAGACACTGATTCAACAAATGTTGTTGAATCTCCGCTTCTGTCGGTAATAACGAATGTTGCGCTGGACCATACTTCCTTTCTGGGTAACTCAATACGTGAGATAGCAGCTCATAAGGCAGGAATAATAAAAGAAGGAAGACCAGTACTGTACGGAGGCACAAACCTTGATGCCTTCGAAGTTATCACAGCCGCGGCATTTGAAAAGAATGCTCCTCTTAGTGTTACTGACCAGATGCGGACCCTGGGAACATCAACCGGAATAAACGGAACAGAACTTGAATTCGATGGCTTTGGAAAGGCACGAGTTCCGCTGATTGGAACATATCAGATATACAATATCGCAAATGTTCTCACAGCAGTTGAGCTTCTCCGACGCGAAGGACTTGAAATCTCTGATGAATCCGTAAGAAAAGGGCTTTCAGAGACATACTGGCATGGAAGATTTGAACTTCTTAATTCTGATCCAGTAGTAATATTTGACGGTGCTCACAATCCGGATGGAATACGGCAGGCTGCCGCAAGTATCCGTCAGTGTTTCAGAGGAGAAAAAGTTGCGCTTCTCATCGGTGTTATGGCTGATAAGGAGTATGCGCTTTATCCTTCAATCCTTGGTCAGTATGTTAGCAAAACATTTACTGTTACTCCAGCCAATCCACGTGCTCTTGAAAGCTCGGTTCTCGCCGACACATTTTCTCGAGAAGGTATCGCAGCACGTAGTTATACAAGCTTAGGTTCAGGCGTCAAGGCAGCATACTCATATGCCAAGGAAAACAACATTCCTCTGCTGGCGTTAGGTTCATTATATATGTACAAAGAATTCTGCGATGAACTCAACAAAATTTTAAAATAGCCTAAACTTAATTAATAGCGATAGTATCCATAACCCGGACAATCCTCTCAGGCAATGGAAAATATCGCTTTTTTCTTTGTTATCTCGCAAAATAATTGCAAATTTTCCATCATTCTGTTTACAGTAGCATTTTTTTATGTTATGATAGATAAAGAAATAAAGAATCAGGAGGACAAAATGGCTTCGGCAAATAAAAGAAACGCACTCTTCAGGGTTGCAGCACTCCTTGAAGCAATGATAATTCTCTTAATGTTGATAGTATTTGTATTTTTCATTTTTATTCGCGGAAATAAAGATGCCGTTAAAGCAAGCAAACAGGATCCTGAAGTACGCACAAGAGCATTTATTGAGAAAGAAGAAACCTTCTATCAGCTTGATGGAAAAAAAATACTGATGCACGACACAACTCTCGGAGAGGTATTCGTGCCAGTATACAGCGATGTTCCGGCAAGTGATATCAATACAGACAACATCGTTACACGAAACGGCTATTCTTTCTATATGGACGGTGAAACAGTAAAGTCTCAAACCGGCATCGACATCTCTGAACACCAGGGAGAGATAGACTGGGGACAGGTAAAGGGCGCTGGGATTGACTTTGCAATGATCCGTGCCGGATACCGTACATATGGAGGCGGTATCGTAACAATAGACGAAAACTTTAACGATAATCTTCAGAAAGCAAACGCTGCTGGCATAGATACTGGTGTTTACTTCTTCTCACAAGCAACTTCAACAGAAGAGGCTATTGAAGAAGCTGATGCAGTTCTTGACGCTATTTCCGGTTGTAATATTACTTACCCTGTCGTCTATGACTGGGAGATGATATTTGATGACAACGCCAGAACAGATGATGTAAGTGTTGAGACTCTCGCAGACTGCTGTATAGCATTCTGTGAACGTGTAAAATCAGCTGGCTATACGCCAATGATCTACCAGAACAAATCCACAGCCATGCACAAGCTGGATCTTCCCCGTCTAAAGGATTACGACTTCTGGCTGGCGGAGTATGGCGATAAACCTACATATTATTATAAATATGATATCTGGCAGTACTCAAGCTCCGGAACTATTCCCGGAATAGAAGGAAGAGTGGACCTCAATCTAAGCTTCCGTAACTACGGAAAAAAAGAGATTTCTGCTCAAACTGATAGTATGACATAATAAGCAAGCCATAGTATTCAAAATCACAATGAATACTATGGCTTTTTTGCTGATATATTAACTACTGCGTTACTTCACATCTGCCGACGCTCAGAAAGAGTGCGGAAGTAAGAAACATCATGCCTGTAACAAGGCAGTACATACAAGTTATTCTGATTGAGGTGTCAGTTAAGAACATACAGAACACTGCAAAAAGCATATTTACAAGAAGTCCGCTGAACAATAGAATACAGCTCATCAGTATTCCTTTTTTACGTCCGAGAGTTAGAAAAAATGTCATAGCTGTCAGGTCTGCACACTGCAGAAGAAATATCAGTGCTGAACATACTATATCAAACACATATGTGATAAACGGAACAGTATCATTTCCTCTGTATCGCGTGAGAAGCGAAAAGATAAGAGTTGCTCCGGAAGGTAGAAGTGCAAGAAACATCAGCACTCCTATAGCAACACCTAAGCTTGCTAATACTTTATTCATAGTCATTCTCATCATTCATTCCCCCTCTACATGAATTATTATATACCTTATCAGAATAAGTATAAAGATTAGAAATGTCATTTTGACAGTTACAATTGTCACACCTTGCAAATAAGAGGACATTATGTTATGATATAAATGAAGGGAGAGATTACATGTTCGCTAATTACCACACTCACACTTTTCGCTGTCACCATGCAAAAGGCGAAGACAGAGAATATATCGAACACGCTATAGCAAGCGGATTCAAGATCCTTGGTTTTTCCGATCACTGCCCCTGGGTTTACCCATATGCATACATATCTGATTGTCGTATGGATTCAAAGCAAGTTGACGGTTATTTCCGTTCTCTTACAGATCTAAAAAAAGAATATGCGAAAGATATTAAAATATACATCGGATTTGAATCAGAATATATTCCTGAACTACTTGAAGCACAGGACAAACTCCTCGCTGATTATCCTGTTGACTATATGATACTAGGTCAGCATTCTGTAGGTCCGGAACCATATCACCAGTATACTGGCATTCCTTCAAACGACGAATCAGAACTGATAAAATATGTTGACTCAGTAATTGAAGGAATGGAAACCGGCAGGTATATTTACCTTGCTCATCCTGATCTGTTCAACTTCACAGGAAGCACCGATGTATATGACAGAGAATTTAAACGCTTATGCAGATATTTAAAGGATAACAACCATCCGGTTGAAATAAATCTGCTCGGAGTTCGCGATGGAAGGAATTACACTTCTGAACGATTCCTTAGTATCGCAAAAGAAACAGGAAACTCAGTTATAATCGGCTGTGACGCACATACACCATATATGCTGAGCAACAGGGGACCTATAGAAAAATGCCAGTCACTCGCCGAAAAATTCAATCTGCCTATCATCAATACTCTTAAGGGGCTGGAATAATCATATTACATATCGTCGCCCTAAAATCAACGAATTTCGCTACTTGACAATTGCTCTGATTTATACTATAATAAATAAAAATCAATTTTCGGAGGTGAGTGATTTAATGGACAGTAATTCGCCTGATGGGTGTAATTACCGATATTCCTTTGTTATATATGATATATCAAGGCATGGTCTTCACTGCTTCAGGTGTTAGGCTATGCCTTTTGCGGCTTCTCGTAAAAAACATCAAAATATTATAACGGAGGATAATTATGTTAGGGCAGATAATTCTGCAAATTATACTGATTGCACTCAATGCAGCATTTGCCTGTGCTGAGATAGCAGTAATTTCAATAAACGACACTAAGCTAGACAAGCTTGCCGCTAGCGGCAATAAAAAAGCTATCACTCTAAAAAAACTAACTAGTCAGCCGGCTAGGTTCCTTGCCACAACACAAGTAGCAATAACACTTTCTGGATTTATCGGAGCCGCTTTCGCAGCAGATAATTTTTCGGAAAGACTAACTTCACTTATCATGAAAACAGGTATAGATATCCCTGAACGTGTACTCCGAGCAGTATCTGTAATCCTGATCACATTACTACTCTCATACATAACGCTTGTTTTCAGCGAACTTGTACCTAAAAGACTTGCGATGAAGTATTCTGAGAAGCTTGCTCTTGGAATGGCAAAAATCATTCGCTTAACACAGATTATGTTCGCTCCTCTTGTATGGATACTCAACATTTCTACAAACGCTGTTCTGCGATTATTCAGGATTGATCCAAACAAGGAAGAGGACACAGTTACCGAAGAAGAAATAATGATGATGTCAGATGCCGGTGCCGAAAAAGGAACTATCGACGAAGACGAAAATCGCATCATCAAAAATGTATTTGCATTTGATGACACTACAGCAGAGCAGGTATGTACTCACCGTACCGATGTTAATGTACTCTGGAGCAGTGATCCGGTTGAAACATGGGAAGAAACAATACATCGTACACGTCACTCGATTTTCCCTATTTGTGGTGAGAGCGTAGACAATGTCATAGGAATACTTAACGCAAAGGACTATTTCCGGCTAGACGATAAAAGCCGTGACAATATAATGGCTAATGCAGTCCGTGAACCATACTTCGTTCATGAAACTATGAAGGCAGATGCGCTGTTTGCTCAGATGAAGAAAAAAGGCGCCGACCACTTTGCTGTTGTAGTCGACGAATATGGCGGTATGACAGGTATTGTTACAGTCACTGATCTTGTTGAGCAGCTCGTTGGTGAATTCGATGATGATGAAACAGGTGAAACAGAAGCTGAGTTTGAACAGATCGCTGATGATCAGTGGTTAATTCCTGGAATAATGCCACTGGATGAAGTTTGCGAGGAACTTGACATAGTGCTTCCAGCTGATAAATTTGACACATTCGGAGGCTATGTTATAGCGGGACTCGGAGAGATACCTAAGGACGGATCAAAAACATATCTTGAATGTGACGGACTAAGAATAGATGTCCTGGAAATACATCATCACCGTGTGGAACTATGTAGGGTAAAAAAACTCCATAACAATGAAAAAGAAGAAACTGAAGAATAAGAAAAACAGCAGTGAACCACTCCTCTTTTTGGAATGGTCCGCTGCTGTTGTATTATTTGGCTACTGAATGATTCAGTGTACGAATTCCAGGTAATGCGGCGATTAAAGCAATCAAAACATTCAGAATAAATGATACTATCAAAGCAGTAACTCCGCTTAATGGAGCGCTGGTGTTAAGTATCAGACGCATTATAAGCTGATAGCCGACAACACTTAAAAGCGTACCAACTATTGCCGAAAATGATGAGAACAGAAGACTTTCAAGTACGACTGTCCCTGTGAGCTGCTTCCGCGTCATACCGACTGCCCGCATCATTATTAGCTCGCGGCTGCGGTTGAGAGCGCTTGTGTTGATCGTGTTCATCATCGAAACGACACCGCACAGCCATATTGACAGCATAAGCGTCAGTACAATTTTCACTATAGTTTTGACGAATTCTGTTATTCCCGTGCCTACCTTGTATTCATCGTAGACGTTGTCCAAGGGGAAACTCATCGAATCTATTGCCATTTTAGCAGTGGGATAATGCTTGGCATCTTTTACCAAGAAGTACATATTTGCGGACATCGGCTTACCGTATCTGATGAGCTCCTGAGCCTTGCTCATCGGGACAAGTATGAACGTGCTGTAATCGGCGTGAACTATTCCGCGTATCTTAATTTCTTCGTCCTGATTACCGCTGAAAACTATATGGTCTGTGAGCTCTGTATAGCCGTAACCGAAGTCCTCACCGTCGTGTCTCTGCTGGGGGAGAAACAGCACTGCGTCACCCTTTTCAAACTCCTCATAACTTATACCGAGAAGCTCTGAATAGGTTGTGATATCGCGTTCTGCATAGGATACAGCCATATCGCTGAGTCCCTTATGACCGCTCTCGAATTTGTTTTTATCCATTGTCATTATACTTATCGGGATATAGCCAGCCTGCATATTTATGTCAAGAGCGGCACTTTCGTCTCCAAGCTTTTTCAGCTCATTTTCAGTCAGAACGATACTTCCGTGACATTCATAGTACGACGACTTGAATCCTCCGCTGTCCATAAGCTCCTTCTGAATAGAATCAACATCTGCAGCGTCCGCATAGATGTAGAAGTCATAGGTCGGCTCGCCGATATATTCCTTGACCTCACCGTAGAGCGTCAGTCCGAGCTGTATGCAGAGTGTGAATATCAGCACGCCGAGAGCCATTGCCACCGACGATATCAGGAAGCGACGCTTAGTGCGGAGGATATTCTTCATCGTATAGCGTATCATAAAACGCTTTGAGCTGAGATCAAGCTTTGACTTCTTCTGCTTTTGGCGCTTCTTCGTGCTCTTTGGCTTCCCATAGTTGAGGGCCTCCGCGGGTGTAAGCTTCCTTGACGCCCACATCGCTGAGGTGTAGGTGGAGATGAAAACTCCTGTCAGGCAGAGCAGAGTGCATAACAATATCGTCAGCGGACTGGCGTAGAATTCGACGTACTCGACTCCCACTCCCGCGAGCGAATCGAAGAAATATTTGCAGGCGAGGGTTGAGCTTAAAATGCCGAGTGGCAGAGCCGTCAGTGCGTAGAAAAGTCCCTCAGTGAAAACAAGCGTAGCAAGCTGTCCCTTTGAAGCGCCCATTATTCGCAGAGTCGCGAACTGCACGCTTCTCTCCTGAACAGAAATCTCGAAAGCGTTGTCGATGATGAAACGTGAAAAAAACCAAACGATTAGAAGCAGAACAATGTATGCGCCGATGTAGGGAACAGCTGTGCCTATGCCCTCAACGCTCCTGAAAGAGGTCAACATATAGGGCGTGTTGAGCTCCATACCGTAGCCATGCATCTCATATTTGAAATCCTCGTAGGCATCGTCGCCCGTGAAGCCAAGGTCTTTCAGCAGGAGCTCCATATTATACTCGAAAGAGGTATTCGGGTTGGTCTTTATATAGCAGTTGCCAAAGTTGTCACAAATAAAGCCGCTAGGCGAATCATTCAGCAACGAAAGGTTTATATCAGTATCGAGTGCGGTTCCGATCCACATTGTTGTGCCCGATTCGTGTTCTGTAGAACTACTGTTAAAGCCCGCAATCCTGCCCGTAACCTTTATGGGAGTGCTCATTTCGGCGACATCAAGATTTATCCCGTCTGTGTCTGCGCACTCACATAGCATATCAAACAGATTGTACTTTATGACTCTTCTACCATTTCTTGCAGTCGAATCGGATTCCTCACCTTGCAGGATATAGTAGAACTCCTCGGAACTCCCGTTCAGCTCTGCCAGCCTAGCGCGAACTGCCTTCATTGCATCGGAGTTCTCATTAAGCGTCCCCATTGTGGGCGTGATAGTTATTGTTACAGTGTCTCCGACCTCATATCCTGCCTTCGCCATCCAAGATGGAACTATCATCTCATCTGGGGCGAGGTCGTCGGTGTGCTGTATCAAAAATCCTCGCATTTCAAGGTCACCCGTAAGCGATGAGCGAAATATCGACCTTACCGTCTTGCGAGTGCCGTCGTCGAGTTTAACATCAAAGTAGCCGATAGGCTCGCCTGCGTTCTGCTCATAAGGGAACTGGTACTGGTCCACGATGTAGGTGTTGTTCTTGTCCACTGTGACATGGTTGGATATAATCTTCGCTGCCTCAAGTGGTGTTTTCACGTTCTCGGAGTGTCCGTCTCTTATGGCGTTCAGCACGCCCTGAAGGTCAGCCTCCCATTCGCCGTTTTGCGAGATAACACCATTTCTCACCGAGCGTATAGTGCTCGAAGTGTAGACCAGAAACGTGTTCAATACGAACACCGACAGTGTGACACTCAGGAACATCAGCGCAGTGCGGATCTTCTGCCGCGTCACATATTTTAGCGCAAGTCTGAAAAGATGTTTCATCTTAGTGTCCCCTCACTTTCGGTGAGGACGCCGTCCTTCATCGTGAATATGTGGTCAGCTTGCGCAGCGATAGACATATCGTGTGTGATGAGGATGAGTGTCTGTGCGTACTTCTTTATCGAGCTTTTCAGTATCTCTATCATCTCGCGACTGTTCCTGCTATCGAGGTTGCCCGTCGGTTCGTCCGCGAGTATGAGCTCGGGCTTGTGTACAAGTGCGCGTGCGAACGCAACTCTCTGCTGCTGACCTCCTGAAAGCTCGCTCGGGTAACACCTGCGCTTGCTCTTCAAGCCCGTCAGTTCCAGCAGCACTTCGAGATATGCCATATCGGGCTCGGTGCTGTCAAGATTGAGTGGGAGCACTATGTTCTCCTCAATGTTCAGCACGGGAATAAGGTTGTAGCTTTGAAAGATGAAGCCGATAGAGCGCCTCCTGTACGCGGAGAGTTCATTATCGGGTCTGCCAGTTATCTCGCGCCCGTCGAAGAATACCTTTCCTGAGTTTGGCTTATCGAGCGAACCAATGATATTCAGAAGAGTGGTCTTACCGCTTCCGCTCTCACCAGTGACTGCCACAAACTCACCGCGTTTAACCACGAATGATACATTATCAAGAGCCATGACCTTGCTCTCGCCATCACCGTACTGCTTCACCAGTGATTCTGTTCTAATTATTATATTATCGTCCATTTAATAGACCTCCTTTCTTTATGAGGTCATTGTATCATAGTAATCTTACATTAAAGTTACAAAAGGAAGGTCATAACAATTTTAGTCCCCTTGCCCTCTTCTGAGAATACAGTTATGTCTCCTGAATGAGCAATAGCTATTTTTCGTGCTATGGATAGTCCGATTCCCACGCTCGTCATATTGTTTCCTTTGGAAGCTTTGCCGAATCTTTCAAAAAGTTTAGGTATATCTTCCTGTTTTATTCCTCTACCGTTATCACTGACGGACAGCCTGATAACAGATGGCATAGCCTCTTCTTCAACACGGATCTCCGTACATTCTGAATGATCGATTGCATTCTTGATAATATTCTCAACTGCTTCGCAGAGCCATACTCTATCATGAGCAAACGTAATTTCAGGACAGCTTAAATCTGCAGTTATACCTTTCTCACGAAGGAGTGGTGATATTTTCTTTACTGCCTCTCTGCATGTTTCTGCAAGTGACTGAGGCTTAATATCGTATTCGACTGCTTCTGCGTCAAGCTTAGCAAGTTTCAGTGCGGCAAGTATAAGCGCCTCCATACCATCGACATTCTCCATCATCTCATCTTTAAGCTGTCTGCAGCGCTCAGGTGGTATGTTATCAACCTCCTCAAGAATATCACTGTTGAGGCGTATCACAGAAAGAGAAGTTTTGAGCTGATGAGAAAGATCGGCAAGAAAGTCAGCGATTCCATTTTTAGCATCGGCAAGCTGGGAATTGATAAATCCAATCCGCCGTGAGGTAACTGCTACGCTATCTGAAAGTCTTCTCACACAGCTCATATCTTCCCCGACTATCTCTGATGAGTTCCCAAGATGTTCAGAGAGTTCTAGACACTGCGAGCGTACGCGCTCAATACCTCCGTACACACGGAAGAGCTGTCCGAGTCCAAACATCAGCCACAAAACATCTACGACTGCAATAGCCGCAAATCCCCACAAAAAGTATTTACTGCGAAGCTCACTATAGCCTCCCATAAGACGTGGACTCATATCTGAGCTTATTCCGTAATCTACAGCGAGTCTCTCACCCTCTGAAATATACTCGTCAGAAGGCACGTCTGTGAATCTCTGCCCGCTGTAAAAAGAAAGCGCACCATGGATTCTTTCAGTCATAGCGGCATCCGCAAGTCTTCCTGAAATAAGATACCATGTGCCTGCAGCAAATAAAAGTATGACCGCGAACATCAGAAGCATCCGCTTCGGTTCGCGGTTATTGATTAGTTTGTCTGTTCTGTCCATTTGTATCCAACACCTCTCTTGGTGATTATCTGTCCTTTGCCGTGCTCTTTCAACTTATCACGCAAACGGCTTATATTCACAGACAGGGTATTGTCATTAACAAAGCATCCCTTAGAGTCCCACAAATATGCAAGTATCTGTTCACGCGTAAGAAATCTTCCCTTGTTCTGCATTAGATATTCAAGTAATTTCTGCTCAACCGCTGTCAACTCCAGATCCTGTGTATCAACATTACATCTGCGCAGCACCGCACGAATTCTTGACAGTAAAACTTTCAGACGAAACGGTTTTGTAATATAATCGTCGCCACCGAGATCAAATCCTTTAAGTATGTCTGATTCTTCATCATACGACGTAATGAAAATTATCGGAACATCTGAATTCTCACGTATTTTTTTACAAAAATCAAATCCATTCATACCAGGAAGTGAAACATCAAGCAGGATGATATCTGTCTGCATTAGATATTCTGTCGCTTCATCAACCGAATATGCCTGAATAGTAGAATGCCCATCAGATCCGAGGGCTAGACATATACTGCCGCTTAGAGTTCTATCGTCTTCGACTATTAGTATATTTGCCATCTCACTCGAACCTCCTGTTTTTTCTATGTCATTATACCATATGAAATACTGAGTTGCAAGCAATTTGCTAACATAATTTCCCTAATTTAAAGTAAAAAAGAAACCGAGTAATAAACCCGGTTTCATATCATCATAATTATCAACTCATATCCACTTTCTGATATCATTTTCTTTTCCGCCTGAAGACAGATAAGTATAGAAGCCAAGTACATACGACGCATCCTTACTATCTATCTTGCCATTGGAATCAATATCAGCATACTTTTTCTGATCCGAATTCAGTTTTGATGCTCCTCCTGAAGAAGCAACTGCATACTCACCAAGTATGGTCGACGCATCCCTGCTGTCAACTTTTCCATCGGCATCAAGATCACCATAGCTTCTTGTTTTTTCCTTCTCCTTAGGAATATAAGCATCAGAGAATTCATCATATTTCAAAAAGATCTGAGACCAGTATATTGTGTTTCCTTGTTGAGTAACACCAACTCCGATATACATAAAATCCGGATCAAGAATATTGCTCCTGTGGCCATCTGAATTCATCCATGAATTCATAACCTTTTCAGGAGTAGCCTGACCAGCAGCTATGTTCTCACCTATATAATAATAATCAAGTCCGAATTCCTCGATTACACTGAAACACTTTTTCCCATTAGGTCTCTGATGATCAAAGAGCTGGGTTATCTCCTGCGCACGCACCTGAGCGGCACTCTGCAACTTAGGAAGAACACGCAATGGAGCCAGTCCTCTCTGACTACGCTCCTTGTTAACAAGGACTGCAACCTGATTGGCATAATCCGAAAGTTCAGATGCTGAAAGGGTCATTGTCTGCTCTGTTACAGAAGGGCTGCTGATACTAGCGGCTTCTGCATAAAAGCAAGGAACACTTGCAGCCACAATTACAGCGGTCATAATAATGCCTAACAATTTTTTCATTGCGACTACCTCCCCTATCTTAGTTACTAAAATAATACCACAATCACCGATAAGTTGTCAACGAACGCCGAAAAAATTGTAGAAATACACAATAAATCATACTGTCCATATACATTTATCACAAAGCTCTTACCTTAATTTAGCAAAATGAAAGATTATAATTAAAGCTATAAGAAAGCTCAGATTCTTATAGCTTTTTCGTTGCACAAAAAAAGGACTGTACTAATGTACAGTCCTCTGTAAGCTTTAAGTAATATGATTACTTGAGCTCGATTGTAGCGCCAGCCTCTTCGAACTTAGCCTTGAGCTCGTTAGCCTCTGCCTCTGAAACGCCTTCCTTGAGAGCCTTAGGAGCAGCCTCAACTATCTCCTTAGCCTCCTTAAGACCAAGACCGAGAACTTCCTTAGCAACCTTGATAACAGCCATCTTAGCATCACCGAAGGATGTAAGAACAACGTCGAACTCTGTCTTAGCAGCCTCGCCGCCTGCAGCAGCACCGCCAGCAGCAGGAGCAGCAGCAACCATTGCTGTTACGCCGAATTCTTCCTGGATAGCGTCTACGAGCTCAGAAAGCTCGAGAACAGAAAGAGTCTTGATATCTTCAACAAATTTAGTGATCTTCTCTGAAGCCATGATAATAATCTCCTTTAATAATTATTTACCGAAATACGGTTATTGATTCAAGCTGCGTTATGAATAATAAAGAAATCAGGCAGCTTCTTCTGACTTCTTGTCTGCAACTGCCTTGAGGGAAGCTGCGAGCTTCTGAAGGGGACCCTGGAGAGAGCCAACCAACTGTGCGAGCAGAACGTCCTTTGAAGGGATCTTGGAAAGAGCAACAACTCCAGCCTGATCGTAAACTTCACCTTCAACGAAACCAGCCTTAAGATTAAACTTCTCATCGCCAGCCTTCTCAGCAAACTTACCGAGAATACGAGCAGGAGCAGTCTGATCCTCGCTTGAAAGAGCAATAGCGGTAGTACCGTTAAGAGCATCCTCAAGACCTTCGATTCCGACATTCTTGAATGCACGGAGAAGCATTGTGTTCTTCTCTACGAAGTAGTTAACGCCTGCCTCACGGAGCTCTTTTCTGAGCTTAGTATCCTCCTCAACGGTGATACCCTTGTAGTCAACGAGAACACCTGATACGGAATTCTTGAGGACCTCTGTGAGCTGATCGACCTTAGCCTTCTTAGCTTCGAGAACTGCATTACTTGGCATTGTGTATTCACCTCCGAATATTGTTTATTATCGTATTCAGAGTGCAATTAAAAAAGTCCTTTGCCGACAGCTCGGAAAAGGACAATGATAGCTTATATCACTTGCAATTCCTCGGCGGGACTTACGGATTAACCTGCCAGCTGTCTTTAGAATACGATATTTACTGTTTTTTCAAACAGCTTTATTATTATACTACTAAAAAACAGATTTGTCAAGTAGATTTAAGAAAAAAATCGTATCAGCAAAAAAACAAAGCAGATACTTTCGTATCTGCTCTGTGGTGCGAGTAATGGGACTTGAACCCATACGTCTGTCGACACACGCCCCTCAAACGTGCCTGTCTGCCAATTCCAGCACACTCGCATTGACTGATTGCTTTAATATTATATCAGAAAGTGCCATGTTTGTCAACCCCTTGTCTTTTATTTTTTATTTTTTAATTATTCGACAGATATTTCGCTTGGTTATAAATGTGCGCTATTTCGCAAAAAAGCCGCAAGACATGCTTGCGGCCTTTATTACTTATATATTGTTGTTTTCAGAAATTACCTTCATTGACTTTATCTGATATCCGTCACTTGTTTCCGTCAGTTTGAACTGAACAGACTTAGAAGATGTCTTTGGAAGCCATTCAGGAAGCTCATCTATATAATCAACATCGACAGTATACTCGCTGCCACTCTTAGTTACTGATTTTATCTCAGGTGAGTATGTAAAAGTAACTGGAGTAAGAGGAACATTGTAAGACTGCTTCTCTTCATTATAATAGAATCTCGACTCAGCCGGACCTACAGTAGTATGAGTTATCTCAGGAAGATTTTCTCCAAAGAGCTTAACAGCATAGGATTCAACATCAACAGCAGGAACTCTTACAACATCAAAAGTTCTCTCATATTGGTCAAGTGTTCCGTCTGACATTATCATTGACCAGATTGCTGCGGTTATCACCTGATCAGAAGTGAGCTGCGAAGGTTCATCGAAAGACTCTATATCCATGATAACAGCTGGATAAACCTGTTCAGCAAAACCGGATTTCTTTGAATTACCTGAAGTAAATGTTCGGAAGAGTTTAGCCGACGTTGCAACTACTGTTATGAGTCCGATGCATGCAAGAACAGCAAATACGATACCAAATATAGTATACAGACGCTTTTTAAGTTTGCCGTCACTATGTTCTTCAAACTCGTCTTCCTCTATTTTTTCACTTCTTTCAGCAATGATTTCATCAGGATCTTCATCCATTATCTTTTCAAGCGCAGAAGTTATCTTGCCCTTAGGCTTTTCTTCTTCAGTTCCTGATTCTTCATCATTTGCTTTTCTCATTTCAAAGAAACGCTTCTTACGCTCTGCTGATTTTTCTTCCTCTTCGCCCTGCAGAGTTTCATCCTCATCAGTCTCCTCATTTGAATCAACTGAATCAGTTTCCTCATGCTCTGCATCTTCTTCAAGCTCTGAAAGCTTTTTCTCAGCATCCTCACGTATTGTATCGATCATATCTCCGACAGGATCAGTCTCGATAATCTCATCAGCTTCCTGCTCTGCTTCGGCAACTTGTTCAGCTACTGCTTCAGTTGCTTCTTCTATATCAGCTTCAGCTTCAGCCTTTACTGCTGCAAAAGCTGCAGCCATAAGCTCATCAACAGTCGGCTCTCCTCCAAGACTATCCTCGGTCTGAGATGACGCAACAACATTTATCTCTTCCTCAAATGAGAATGATTTATCAGGTGTATCTGTCTGCTTTGTATAAGCTGCTGTTTTTGCAGCTATAGCTTCTTCCGCTGCTATTTTCGCCTCTTCAAGGCGTTTCCTCTGTGCTTCTTCCGCTGCTTTCTTCTCGGCTTCAAGACGTGCTCTCTCGGCTTCCTCTGCAGCCTTTCTCTCAGCTTCAATGCGTTTTCTCTGAGCCTCTTCTGCAGCTCTTTTTTCAGCTTCAAGGCGTACCCTCTCAGCCTCTTCTGCAGCCTTTCTCTCAGCTTCTAGGCGCACTCTCTCAGCTTCCACTGCAGCCTTTCTCTCAGCTTCAAGACGTGCTCTCTCAGCTTCCTCTGCAGCTCTCTTTTCAGCCTCAAGGCGAACTCTCTCAGCTTCTTCCGCAGCCTTCTTTTCAGCCTCAAGGCGAAGTCTCTCAGCTTCTGCACGATCCTTCTCAAGCTCAGCTCTTCTAAGAGCTTCATAGTCCGGAAGATCACCTGAAATAACTATTCTTTTCTTCTTTACAGGCTCCGGAGAATTCATCGGATCAACATGCTCCGCCATATCATTAACATGTGAAAGGCTATTGAGCAGATCATCTACCGACATATGGTCGATTTCCTCTTCTGCCTTACTAGGTTTGTGTACAGGTACAATTGCAGGCTGCACTTTTTTTACAGGTGCCGCGGTATCATTGCTTCCTTTAAGGTTATTCAGCATATCGTCAAGGTCTTTTCTGATAGCCATGATTCCCTCCTGAATTTGTTTTGGCAGTCCACTGCCGAAGTCTTAAGAACAAGTCTTTTATCTTATCTGACCATTTCCATCAATCAGATATTTAACAGTAGTTAGCTCGGTAAGTCCCATAGGACCTCTTGCATGAAGTTTCTGAGTAGAAATTCCTATCTCAGCACCAAAGCCAAACTCTCCGCCATCAGTAAAACGAGTTGAAGCATTAACATATACAGCCGCAGCATCAACTTCATTGCGGAATCTAGCTGCAGAAGCTAGATCTTTTGTAACAATGCACTCAGAATGACGTGTGCTGTATTTTCTAATGTGAGCAATTGCCTCATCTATTGAGTCAACAACCTTTACTGCAATGATGTAATCATTAAATTCTGTTGCGTACTCAGTCTCTGTAGCTTTCTCAACACTATTTCCAAGGATCTCTATTGTTCTGTCACAGCCATAAATCTTCACATTATGCGTTTTAAAGCGCTCTGTGATCACAGGGAGAAATTCTTCAGCAATATCCTTGTGAACAAGCAGAGTCTCAATCGCATTGCAAACAGACGGACGCTGTGTTTTGGCATTATCGGTAATGTTTGCAGCCATCTCAATATCTGCGGACGCATCAACATAAACATGGCAGTTTCCTGCTCCGGTTTCGATAACCGGTACTGTTGCAGTTGTTACCACTGCCTGGATAAGTCGAGCACTTCCTCTCGGGATAAGTACATCAACATAACCATTCAGTTTCATGAGCTCATTAGTAGTCTCACGCGATGTATTGTCAACTACCTGGATTACATCTGCAGGAAGTCCAACGCTCTCAATTGCTTCACGCATTATCTTGCCAAGGCAGATATTTGAGTTGATGGCTTCCTTACCGCCCTTTAGGATTACTGCATTACCTGCCTTCAGGCACAGCGCTGCAGCATCAACTGTAACATTCGGACGTGATTCGTAGATTATTCCGATAACTCCAAGCGGAACACGCGTCTTGGTAATATGAAGGCCATTTGGACGGACACCACCGCCAATTACCTCGCCAATAGGATCCTTCAGAGCAATAAGCTCATCAACTCCCTTGGCCATACCAGCGATACGGCTCTCATCAAGCTTAAGTCTGTCCTGCATTGCAACAGAAATCCCATTATCCTTTGCAGCAGCAAGATCTTTTGCGTTTTCTGCAATTATCTCAGCCGCATTTACAATAAGCGCCTTAGATATAGCAGCAAGCGCTTCGTTTTTCTTTGCTGTTCCTGCTCCTGCTATAATAGGCTCTGCAGCCTTTGCCTTAATTCCTAAATCCTGTGTGTAACTCATATTTTTTACACCTACTTACTTATATATAGTATTCTAATTATTTAAGGTAGCAGCGCGTTTCATCATTCTCATTTCTTCGCTGCTTTGAATATTGTACCTATTTCCTTGTCCTCAAAGAGATCATAAAGCTTTTCCGGATCTCTTCCGTTCATAATGACCATATCGATCCCGGCTTCTGTTGCTATCTTAGCGGCATTTATCTTTGTAGACATTCCGCCAGTACCTAAACTTGTACCTGCTCCACCGGCAACACTCTCGATCTCCGGAGTTATTTTCTCTACAACATGTATGGGCTCCGCATCAGGATTAGTACGCGGGTCATCAGAATAGAGGCCGTCAATATCAGAAAGTATAAGCAGGAGATCGGCTCCTGAAAGCTCAGCAACAAGTGCTGAAAGTGAGTCGTTCTCTCCGATCTCAAGTTCAAGCTCATCAATAGCGATCGTGTCATTTTCATTTACTATAGGAATGACACCCATGCCAACAAGCGTCTCTACTGCAGTCTTGAAATTCTGACAGTGATTAGGATTGTCAATTATTGCCTTGGTTAGCAGTATCTGAGCTACTGTAACACTATATTTAGCAAACATGTCATCATATACATGCATCAATTCACATTGACCTATAGCAGCTACCGCCTGCTTGATATTGGTCTGCTTTGGCTTCTCGGGAAGCCCGATTTTTCCAGCTCCGAGTCCTACCGCACCGGAAGATACCATAATAATCTCACGGCCCGAATTATGTAGATCTGATATCACTCTGACGAGATTTGTCATTCGACGGATATTCAGTTTGCCAGTTTTATGGGCAAGCGTTGAAGTGCCGAGTTTTATGACAACTCTCTTTTTTTCCGAAATATTTCTCATAAAAAACTTCTTTCAGTTTACTTTATTTTTGGGTTGGCCACTCATCCATGAGCGGATATTATCACAAACAATATCGACAAGACGCTCTCTTGTCTCAAACGCTGCCCAGGCTATATGAGGAGTCATAGTAAGATTCTTTGCATTCTTCAGTGGTGTTTCAGGAGACATCGGCTCCTTCTCAAGCACATCTACATAAGCAGCAGCTATCTCCCCATTGTTGAGGGCAAGAGCCAGGTCAGCTTCATTAACAACAGGTCCTCTTGAAGTATTAATAAGAGTTGCAGTTGGTTTCATTACTTTTAGAAGCTCACTGTTGACAAGTCCTTTGGTCTGCTCAGTAAGCGGGCAATGGAATGTTATAACGTCTGCTCTCGAAGCAGCTGTCATAACATCAGTCACTTCATAAGGACAATCCGAAGGTTTGGTTCTTGTGCTTATGATTATATTCATTCCGAACGCATCAGCTATCTTCGCAACGCGTCTGCCTATCGAACCATAACCGACTATCGCGATCGTCTGACCAGCCAGTTCAGCTGTAGGGATCGGGAAATATGAGAATGCTGGAGAACGTTCCCATTCGCCGTTCTTAACGGCGTTATCATAGTCGCGTATACGACTGTATCTGTCAAGAATATATGCAAAAACCTGCTGAGCGACAGCGTTTGTTGAATACTGTCCGGCATTGCATACTGTTATATTCTTCTCCGCTGCATAGGCAACATCAACATTATTGTATCCTGTTGCGAAAAGGCCAACATATTTCAGGTTAGGACAAGCATCCATAACTTCCTTTGTAATGAGAACCTTATTGCAGAGAACCACATCAGCGTCACCGATATTTGCTATCGTCTCCTCGGGCTTTGTAAGTGAAAACACCTTCATGTCACCAAACTGTTCAAATACCTGTGGAGTAATATCGCCATTGACACTGACCGTATACCAGTCAAGAAGAACTATCTTCACGTCTTACTCCTCTTCCTCGTCGTTATCATCAGTTTCTGGATCAGCTGATTCCTCATCATCCTCAATTTCTGAAGCTTCGGTCTCGTCCTCATCATCGGATTTATCATCATCATCATCGGATGCGACCTCAGCCTTAACAGTTGTCTCGGCTTTTTCCTCAGGCTTATCCTTGAAAATGAAAGTAGTGATGAAAGCGCAAATTACAAGTACTGCTTCTACAGCTCCGAGAGTATAGAACCAGGCTCTGCTGTCTGAAAGCCAGATAGTCAATGAAAAAGGAATGGCAAATGCAAAAATGAGCTGATATGGCTTCTTATCAGTAACAAAGCGATAGAGAAAGAAAAGGAGTCCGATTATAGCAAAACCTATATGCATGCTGAATGGAAAGGGAAACAGATTTGGATTCTCGATCTCTGCTTCTGACAATGTAGTTAGCATATTGATATCTATCATGATATATCTCCGATCTCCGCAAAATAGCGAAAAATGATTATGTATTTTTTCGAAAATCTTTTTACCGAAAAAAGTACGCTTTTATAAGTATAACATATATATCACTAAATTTCAACTCTTTTTTTCGCAAAAAATCAGCCTCAGGCATTATTAAGCCACCTTTTATTGTTAAACCACTTAATTTTAAACAAGATGTAATAAATCACGGAAAATCTATTGACATAATCTCAGAAAAAGTGTATAATAACTATGTTGTATTTATTTGCAAAAATATTACTTTTGGCAGTATTTGCAGCTTTGTTTTAAATCATTCCGTCATGAGACGACAAAAAAAGATGTCCAGAACGGATAATGAGATATATGAACAAAATGACGGACGGAATGTCCAATATTTTCGAGTGGTCTATTGAAAGGCCCTTTCAATATATTTTTAAATGAATAAAATAAGCGGCATTTACCGCCTTTAGTAATGAATGTTTTATGATACAAACTAAATTACGAAAAGGAGGTAATGCACTGTATGGATCCTGTTATTGCAATCATACTCATCGTTGCCGCTCTCGTCATCGGTGTAGTTGTAGGTGCTCTAGTATCCTACAAAAAAGGTGTGTCTGCAGGTGTTGAGAAGCGTAAGCATGACGCTGAGACTATGGTGGGCTCAGCTGAACAGCAGGCAGCACGTATAGTTGAAGATGCTGAAAAGGACGCAGATAACAAGAAGAAGAGCGCTCTAATTGAAGCCAAGGATGAGATACATAAGCTCCGCACTGAGGCGGATAAGGAGATCAAGGATCGCAGGGCTGAGCTGTCACGTCAGGAAAGACGTATGCAGCAGAAAGAAGAGAATCTCGATAAGAAAAATGATAATCTTGAAAAAAAGGAGGACACTCTTAATCAGAAAATAAAGAGTGCCGACGAAAAACTCAAGGAAGCTGAGCAGATCAAAAAGTCTCAGATGGATATTCTTGAGAGAATCTCAGAATTTACAAAAGATCAGGCAAAAGAATACATTCTCTCAACTCTCGAGGATGACCTCGTTCATGAAAAAGCAGTCAAGATTGCAAATTATGAACAGCTCCTCAAGGATGAGTGCAATGAAAAGGCTAGAAGCTATATCTCACTCGCTATCGCAAAGGTAGCCGCAGATCAGGTATCAGAAGCAGCAGTTTCAGTTGTGCCTCTTCCCAATGATGAAATGAAGGGAAGAATTATTGGTAGGGAAGGACGTAATATCCGTACCCTCGAAACACTTACAGGCGTCGATCTTATCATCGACGATACTCCCGAAGCAATCACACTTTCATGCTTCGATCAGATACGCCGCGAGGTTGCTAGAATTGCCCTCGAAAAGCTCATAGCTGACGGACGTATCCATCCTACCCGCATTGAAGAAATGGTCGATAAAGCTCGCCGCGAGGTTGAGCACCGCATCAAGCAGGAGGGTGAAAGAGCTGTAATTGAGACCAATGTTCACGGTCTTAACCATGAGCTCATAAAGCTCCTCGGACGTCTAAAGTTCCGTACAAGTTACAGACAGAACGTCCTCGACCACTCTATAGAAGTTGCACAGCTCTCTGGTGTTCTTGCCGCTGAGCTAGGTGTTGACGCCAATATGGCAAGACGTGCTGGTCTTCTCCATGATATAGGTAAGGCTCTTACCTCTGAAATCGAGGGTTCACACGTACAGATTGGTGTTGACGTATGTAAAAAATACTACGAAAATCCCGTTGTTATACACGCTGTTGAAGCTCACCATAATGATGTTGAGCCTAAAACAGTCATCGCCTGCATCGTTCAGGCTGCCGACGCTATTTCCGCTGCAAGACCTGCCGCAAGAAGCGAAAACTACGAAAGCTACATCAAGCGTCTCCAGAAGCTTGAGGAGATATGCACTTCATATGAAGGCGTTGAAAAATGCTTTGCAGTTCAGGCAGGCCGCGAAGTCAGGATCATGGTTGTACCTGAAGTCATCAACGACGAGAAGATGGTTCTTGTTGCTAGACAGATCGCACAGCAGATCGAAACTGAGATGGATTATCCAGGTCAGATCAAGGTCAACCTCATTCGCGAAAGCAGAGTTTCCGACTACGCAAAATAATCGGTCAGCTGCGGACGGTTTCGTCCGCAGCTTTTTTTGTACCTTCTCACTTCGTTAAAGCCAAGGAGCTGATATAATGAAACGCCTTTTACTAAAAACAGCTGCTGCCGCTGTCACGATTGGCGCTGTTGCATCATATACGCTCCCCTCTTCCTTATCAGCTTCAGCTGAATGGAAAAGGGTGACATATATCGGTGACCTAAATGATGACAGCAAATTCAATGTTGCCGACCTAGTCATACTCACTAAATATGTACTTGGTTCATCAGGACTTCCCGATACCGGAGTCTATGATATGGACAATGCATATTATCTTACCGGCAAGCGTGAAGAAATAACAAGTCTTGGACAAGATGCCATAAAAAGCGGCGTTAAATATTTCCAGCTTGCTGATATGAATCAGGATGGAGTTATTGATACGTTTGATCTGGTAGCAATGAGGCAGCTTGTTATTAATAATGACACAGCTCAGCTCGTCTACAGATGGTATGCAAACGAAGTAATCCCACCTGACTACATTGATGCTCCTATTTACGATCTATATGGTTCAATGCCATCTCAGGGAGATGCAAGGATCGCTGTTTTCAGCGTTGATTTCTCCGATTGCAAATATGAATACAAGGCATCAACTGACGAAGTTGAAAAAGCACTTTTCGCAGACGCTGATGAAAACAGCAAGCTCTACCCGCTTGAAAGTGTTGCTGCATTCTATGAACGATCTTCAAAAGGCGCGATAAATCTTAGTGGAAAGGCATTTGAGTACACTGCTCAACATCCAATTTCCTTCTATGAAGGAGATAAATTTCATGTTGCCTTGATCGATGAAGTAATAAATGCGTTTGACCCCCAGATTGATTTCAACGATTATGATGCTGATAAGGATGGAACTATCGACTCTATAATGATAATTGTTCCAAGTTCTGCGAGCAAAGAATACTGGTGGTCTACCTCAGGAGGATACGGCGGAAACAAGTCCATCAAACACGACGGACTGAAATTAGGTCATGTCATTGTTGGAAACAGAAATATTGAAGGAAAAAATAATTACAGTTCTTTCTGCTGCACATATTCTCATGAAATGGGGCACTGTATGGGACTGCCTGATTATTACCTTTATAACCGCGATGATTTCCAAGGAATGCACGGTTCGGCAGGATTCGAACTTATGGATGATGCCGCAGGAGACTTTGGCGCAGCCTCAAAACTTATGCTCGGATGGTACAGAGAAGGCCAGGTCAGCGTATTCGACAGTTCAGCCGGTGAACAAACATTCACTCTCTACAACAGCGAAACTGATAACGGCAACTGTGTAATAATCCCTCGCGGGGATCTGGCAGATAAATACCGCTCTGAATTTTTCATAATTGAATATACTTCACTTGACAATAACAACCTCCGTCTGAAAGATTACTGGTGGAAAAGCACAGGAAGCGGAGTTCGAGTATATCATGTTGAAGCAACACAAAACAACAACAGAACATACCCCAGCTGGAAATATGCCAGCGGAAACAATGAAGAAACCAATAATGATGAAGGTATCCGCTTCATTCGTCTGGTAAACGAAGGAGATGACAAGACAGACAACTTCTTCCATGACGGCTCTGTTATAAACAGCAGCACAAAAGGATATATGTGGTATGCGCCTGACGGATCAATATCTATCGATTCCGGAACTTCAATATCCGTCAAAAAAGGTGAAGACGATACATACATCGTTACAATAAAGGCAAATTAATTTGAAAGAAAGGTTGTACCTATGGCTAAGGAAATATTCCACACTAGTGAAAAATCTAATTTCATACTAAATATGACTGAAGAGAAATATTCAAAAATAGCTTCATTCGGACTTCTGGCCGCGCTGTTCACCACATCGCTTGCAACAGCGATCCCAGTAATTGCCCAAGATTCTCTGTTTGAACTCTCTTCTGCAGGTCTCGCAATAGCAGGCGTTATATGTATGATTCTTGCACTTATCGCTCTGATTAAAAAATATGTAACCGGAAAGCTCGTATTTCCGATATGCGCTTTTGCAGCAATGCTCCTCTGGGGCGTTGTATCACTCATAAATTCATATGATATCGGGATATCATTCTATGGTTACAACGGCAGAGGAGAAGGACTGCTTGCTCTGATATTCTACCTTTGTTTCTTTATAACCGCTGCCTCAATCAAGCGTGAAAAAGCAATAAAAACTGTAATATACGGACTGGCTGCACTCGGTATTCTCAATTCAGTATTCGGACTTATACAAGTGTTCACTGGAAAGATCAGCAACTACCGCATGATCTCGATTGAGATTCAGGCAAATGCCGCTTCAGGACTCTCTCAGTCCCCTCTTTTTCTCGCTATGGTACTGACTCTTGTTATTACTTCATCTCTCATTGCTTTCACATCTGTCAAGAATACAGCAAGTAAGATATTCTTCATTTTCACAGTGATCATCTGTTCATTTACAATGATGTTCACTTACTCGTTCATTGGAATCTGCGGTCTTGTATTTGCTATTATTGCATCAATTGTAGCAATTATCAAACTTAAGTCAAACAAAGCCGGATTCCTTTCTGTTCTTGCTGTTATAGTACCTGCCGCAGCAGCAATATGCATTGTTCAGGCAGGACTTATTGGTAACATTTCCAGCTACCGTCTCTATGACGGACGTATCCTTTGGTTTGCCGATTCATATTACCGTATCTCAGCAAGTGGAGAACCTAACACAGCAAACATTGACATTGATGACACCCTGGACGTCTACAGCACTCTCAACAGCAAGACCATGAACATCATCAGCCTGCACAGTCTCACCGGTACTGGTCCTGAACAGCTTGTTTTCCCTCAGCTCTACACATTCGGTAACAGCGGAGCTAATGAAGAATCTCAGATATCTGATATCGTAGTCGAAAACAAAGGAACTTTTGATAAAGTATATAATGAATATCTCTATACAGCAGCTACACGCGGAGTTCCTTCACTCATCGCACTGATCGCAGTTCTTCTGCCTGTGTTGTTTATTGGTGCAAAAAGAGCAAAAGGCGGCACATGGTCACAGATCACCATGTTTATCCTGTCTGTCGGTGGTGTTCTGATATTCTTTATCGGATGCAGCAACACAGCATTTTCACCTATATTCTGGGTAGTAGCTGGTTGCTCAATGGCGCAGCTTGTATCAACTTCCAAAACACCGGAAGCAGTAACTGTCCCGGCATCCAAACCAGCGCAAACAGCCGGATCTTCCAAAAAAGATTCCCCTAAGGAAGAGACTTCCACCAATACTGATTCTTCAGCTGCTCCAGTAAAGAATACTCAGCCAAAGAAAAAAAGCAATAAGAAAAAGAAAAAGTAATGTGACTAAAAAATCCGAGGATTCTGTCTCCTCGGATTTTTATCACTTTTTTCAATCAATCTGCTGACATAATATATCAATAACAAAAACGGAGGAACGATCATGCTTACACACAACGGGACTACAACAATCGAAACAGAGAGACTTATACTCAGAAGATTCGAATACAGCGACGATGATTCCATGCTCAGGAACTGGATTGCTGATGAAAAGATCCAGAAAATGTATTCTGAGCCTGTATACTCTACCAAAGCAGAAGTCAAGGAACTTCTGGATAAATACATTGGCTCTTATGAAAGAAACGACTATTATCGCTGGGCCGTTATAGAAAAAACATCCGGCGAATGCATTGGACAAATAGCATATTTTCTCGTTGACAACAAAAATCATTTTGCTGAGATAGAATATTGTATTGGTTCTGAATATCAATGCAAGGGATATGCTACCGAAGCAACGAAATCAGTCATTGCATTTGGATTTGAAAAAATCAATCTTCACAAAGTTCAGATCTGCACAAAAACGATAAATGCTCCATCAAAACGCGTAATTGAGAAATGCGGCTTCAATTATGAAGGTACTCTCCGTGATTATTTCTTTATGGATGGCAAATATGTCGGAAGACTATATTTCTCTATCCTCAGAAGCGAATACAAACCTGATCTGGACTAACAATCCTCATGTTTCAAACAATCTGAATCTAAACTGTAACTATTTTTTGCCGAAATAGTTCTTGACAAATTCTAAATGGCAGTCTATAATAATGTCATATTCTACGAAAGGACGGTGAACACCATGAAATCCACATATATAAACTATCAGAAACCAAAACTGAACATCTTAATTAAGCATGGAGTTTGCCCGATAAGCTCAGCCATGTGCTGACTACTTGCACATATTCGCTATTTTGCACTCCTCTGCAGGAGTGCTTTTTTGTTGTTAGGAATTCAGAAAGGAACAATATGATTGAACTAAAAGGAAAATATAACTCTGCAAAAGTCTTTACAGATATTATTGATGAATCAGCTATCTCACAGATAATCGAGCTATGCAATCAGCCTATGAGTACAGGAGCAACCATTCGTATCATGCCTGACGTTCATGCCGGAGCAGGATGTACTATAGGCACTACAATGACTATTCATGATACCGTTGTCCCCGATCTTGTAGGTGTTGATATAGGCTGCGGAATGGAAACAGTTAGGCTGAAGGAAAAACATATAGAACTGCAGAAACTCGATAAACTTATCTATGAAAAGATTCCTTCAGGATTCACCGTACGAGAAAAAGCTCACCGCTATAATGATCGAATTGATCTCACAGAGCTTTACTGTTATGACGGAATCAATCCTCTCCGCGCTGAACTCAGCATTGGGACTCTCGGCGGTGGAAACCATTTTATTGAAGCAGATAAAAGTGATGACGGAAGCATATATATTGTAATTCACTCCGGTTCTCGCCACCTGGGAGTAGAAACGGCGAAATTCTATCAGGAAGAGGCATTTAATCGCCTTAATCTCAGTTCAAAAAAGGATATCGAAGCACTAATTGAGCACTTGAAATCCGAAGGGAAAGACAAGCAGATTCAATCCGAAATAGCTAGGCTGAAAAATACCAAAACAACAGATGTCCCCAAACATCTGGCTTACTGCGAAGGCGAACTATTCAGTCAGTATATACATGATATGAAAATCGTCCAGCAATTTGCAATGCTCAACCGTCAGGCAATGATGGACGAAATAATCAAGGGCATGCATCTTCACATTGAAGAACAATTCACTACCATTCACAACTATATAGATACAGAGACTATGATACTCCGCAAAGGTTCTGTATCTGCGCAGCAAGGAGAAAAACTCCTTATTCCTATCAATATGCGTGACGGCAGCCTTATCTGTACAGGAAAAGGAAATCCTGACTGGAACTACTCTGCTCCTCATGGTGCCGGAAGACTCATGTCACGTTCACAGGCCAAAAACAGTTTCACCGTTTCAGAGTACAAGAAACAGATGAACGGTATTTACACCACATCTGTCAACGCAGCAACTCTTGATGAATGTCCAATGGCATATAAGTCTATCGATGATATCATTGATAATATTTCTGAAACAGTTGAAATCAACGAAATAATCAAACCGATTTACAACTTCAAGGCAGGTGATGAATAATGGAGAAATTTGTCTCTTTTGAGAAACTAAGCAAAAAGGAACAGAAGAAAATCAATTCAGAAAAACGTCGTGACTGGAACGGACTTAATCCAGTCACCAGAATTGCCCCTAACAATAAAAAAGCTTACAAGAGGAAAGCCAAACATCCCCAAACAAATGATATCGATGATTGACAATACTCTAAAAACAGGGAGAGATCATGCTTTACAGCATGATCTCTCCCTAACTCTTTCTACACATTCTGCCAAAATAAAGAATGCGTTAACTTAAATCACTCCGATCAAGATCCGGAGCAAAAGCCAGCGCATTCATTATTAATTACATATAAATATATCAGTATTCCGGACTTAATCAGAACGCAGATTATTCCTTCTTCTCAAACTGTTCTGAAATTCCTTCACTAGTGTAGAATGTAACTTTATCTCCATCCAAAACAAAAGTACTGTCACTTAGCTCATCAGCAAGAGTACCTTCAGAACCATAAGGAAGAGTAATTGAGAACTCATCTCCATTCTGCGTGTACTCACAGAATTCGGGAAGGCATACAATAAACTTTCCATATCTAATTCTTATCTGAATATCGAAATCTGCAGCATCTTCATCCACAATAATACCTGCAAGCTTTTCCTTGAATAGTTCTGTCTCTATATCATAAAGGCCATCATAGCTCTCAGTATTTGGTTCGTCTTTTCTGGAAAGAGTTAAGAATTCAATGGGATCTGTGTCATCATCCCCATTAGTCAGAATAGTAAGAGTTTTCCCATCATACTGCACATTCGGATACTCTTCACCACTGAGCATGAATACGCCCTCTTTTTCTATCATCATAACCTCAGAAATATCAAATTCTGCGGTAACCTTTCCATTATCCTGCAGAACAATCTCAGCTTCTTCACCCTCCCAGCGTCCGACTAGAACACCGTCTTCATAGTCATGGCGTTCATGAAATGTTGTCTGTTCCGTGCTTGAATTTGTCGCTGCGGATGATACTGTCGTCTCTATGGCAGCGGTAGCACTTTCCTCAATTTTAATCGGTCTTACAGATGTATCCTCCTTACTTCCGCAAGAAACTAACGATAGTATTGCAGCAGTACCAACTAACAGAAATGTTAACCTTCTTTTCATGCTGTTTCTCCTCTCACTTAACCTTTGTAAGGACTTCTTTCGCTCCGTCTTCATATGTGAGCGTCAGAGTGTCACCATCTATTTTATATGTGTATTTTACTGAATCATCAATGTATTTCACGTAGTTCATATTCTCACTGAACATTTCAAGTGTATTGTCAATCGTCTCAAAATAACAGTAATCCTTAACAGTAAATTTCAGATTCTCGCCACTAACATCTGCTATAACATTTATCTTCTGGACATCTATTGCAAGGTTATATGCAAGCATGTCCAGATATGTTCCTCCAAGAAGATCATATACTCCATCGTAGCTGTTAATGTTTTCAGCATCTGTTCGTTTCATATCAAGAAGGAGCAATGGCTCGTCGCCTTCAGCTTCTTCATATAAATGAGATACTTTAAGAGAAGTACCGTCATACTCTATCTCCTTTTTATCTACTGTTGAAGACTCCATCGAAAATGAGCCGTCTTTATTGAAATGAGCTGATGATGTAAAATCTATCGGAAGTGAAACTGTTCTATCTTCGCTGAATATGTATCCGTTTGTTCCGCTACTCCATTCTCCCAGAATGGCTGTATCTATAGGCGCTGTGCTGACTCGCTCCGCTCGTGAAGAACTCTCATCAGTCTTTGACTTGTTAGAACATCCCACAATAAGTGTTCCAGCTATAGAAGCAGCAAATATTAATGCTGTTATTCTTTTCATATTCTTTCCTTTCATACTCCGAATCATATTTCATCCATTGAAAGTGTTGCTATCGCATTCAGGCTCTCATCAGCTGTTATTCCTGCCATAAGATTATAACTTCCCTGACATCCTATCATCGCTCCGTTGTCACCACAGAGAGCCTTTTCCGGCATAAAGAAACTATAGCCTCGCTTTTTACACGCATCAGACATAGCTGCGCGAACTCCTGAATTTGCAGAAACTCCGCCGGCAAGCGCAACTTTCTGATAACCAAGCGCTTCCGCTGCCAGCATTGTCTTATTAGTGAGTATCTCAGCTATAGTAGCCTGAAGGCTGGCCGAAAGGTCATTTCTGTCAATTTTCTCTCCCTTCTGCTCGGCATGATGCAGAAGATTTATGACATTTGTCTTCAGTCCTGAGAAACTAAGATCATACTCATTGCCAGCAACAACCGGATGCGGAAGTTTAAAAGCTTTTGGATCACCAGACTGTGCCGCATTGTCAACATGTACTCCACCAGGATACGGAAATCCCATCGCTCTAGCGCACTTATCAAAGCACTCCCCTGCTGCATCATCCCTGGTACGTCCAACAACTCTGAATTTTGTATAACTGAGTACCTCGATTATATGACTGTGTCCACCACTTGCAACAAGGCAGAGATATGGAGGTTCAAGATCAGGATGACTCAGATAGTTAGTCGCTATATGTCCTGCTATATGATGAACAGGAATCAGAGGCTTGTCTGAAGCCATAGCAAGTCCCTTGGCAAAGTTTACACCAACAAGCAAAGCACCTATTAATCCCGGAGCGTATGTAACTGCAATACCATCAAGATCTGACAGTGTCACACCTGCATCTCCCAGAGCTTTTCTTGTTACACCAAGTATATTTTCACAATGGCGGCGGGAAGCTATTTCCGGTACTACTCCCCCATATTTTTTATGCTCCTCTATTTGTGTAGAGATAACTGATGAACGAATCGTTCGGCAATCCTCTATGACACTAGCAGCAGTTTCGTCGCAGGAGCTTTCTATTCCTAAAATAAGCATTTATCAAACACTTTCCTTTACATACTTTACCATTATATCCGCGTTTTCAACAGGGTCGCGGTAGAATCTTCTTCTTATTCCTTCTTTAATGAAACCGAAGCTGTTATACAGCGATATAGCTGCGGCATTAGACTGCCTGACCTCAAGAGCAATTGTTGTGACCTCATCCGGAATAAGCGCCATAAATTCGCTGAGAAGTGCCTTTGCGATCCCTTGCCCGCGACAATCTTCCTCAACAGCAAGTGAAAGGATCTCGCCGGTATCAGCAGCTGTGAATCCGGCAAATAAACCGGTAAGCTTCTCACCACAGAAAGCGGCAAGTACTATTCCTCCGTCGCGCTTTGCTCCTTCTTCAAATGCAGCCGGTGACCATCCTTCAGCTCCGAAACATTTTCTGTCAAGCTCTGAAAGAGATTCATATACTGTATCCGGATAACCAGGTGTAATACGTTTTATCTCCATCAGACAGTCACCTCATTAACTCCAAGTTTTTTCAGATACTCCAGTGTTTCATTCTTAGAGCCTTCTATATACCCATCATTATGAAGAATTATATATACTTCCTGCTGATCATTCAGTACAGTTTTTATATAGATGCTGTCTCTGGTCTGCAGATAACCTTTTACCAGTTCACATCCGAATTTTCTATCATTCACTACTCCGTTCTTTTCTGTAGTTACAACAATACATTTCTCGCTTAATTCCATATACCTTTCCGTATCTATATCTGAGTTATTAATAATACGGTTGAGCCGATTCTTCTTATAGTTGATAATACCCAAAATTGATTTATACATGTTGTAACAAGCAAAGATCAATGAAGCAAGGATAATCAGACATCCCAGATTCCCAATACTTAAAAGCCATTCACCGGATGAAAAACGAAAACATAGATAGACGCAGTATATAACAAACAAAAAATCAATAATCAAAGATATGACCGTCTTTTTAACAAACTTTTTATTTATTTTTATATTTCCGCATATAAGACGTATGTCATCCTCTGTGTATCTGGTCCTGTTTTTTATCATGCTGTATCATCCTTTCGCATCATACCAGCTGTCACCGGTATGAACATCAACTGCGAGAGGCACTTTCATCTCATATACGCCCTGCATTTCCTCTTTTAATATCTCAGCAGCATGTTCTGCACATGAAAGATCAGACTCTATGATCAGTTCATCATGTACCTGCAGGATAAGCTCTGCTGAAAGGTTTTCAGACTTGAGCCTGCGGTAAACATTTATCATGGCAATTTTAATCAGATCAGCGGCTGTTCCCTGCACAGGAGTATTCATAGCGATACGCTTTCCAGCAGCCTGAAGCATCTTGTTTGAAGACATCAATTCAGGAATACGACGCTTACGGCCAAACATAGTTGAAACGACACCTGATTTCATTGCATCATCAACTGTATTTTCCATAAACGCATCAACCTTAGGATACTTCGCCAGATAATCAGCAATATATTTTTTCGCCTGAGCAACTGAAGTGTTGATATCCTTTGAGAGCGAGAACGCTCCGATGCCATAGATTATTCCGAAATTAACAGCTTTAGCTGCACTTCTCATCTCAGGTGTTATCATAATTGAAGGCATATCAAACACCTGTGCTGCCGTCGATGTGTGTATATCCTCGCCGGAGTTGAAAGCTGCTATCATGTTTTCATCTCCACAGAGATGTGCCATCACCCTAAGCTCAATCTGACTGTAATCAGCATCAACAAGTGTTCGTCCGTTTTGCGCAATAAAGAAGCGCCTCATCTGAGAACCAAGCTCAGTTCGTACAGGAATATTCTGAACATTTGGTTCTGTTGAAGATATACGTCCGGTTCTTGTTTCCGTCTGTCTGAAACAAGTATGGATACGTCCGTCATCTGCAATCTTGTCAAGCAATCCTTCAACATAAGTTGAATTAAGTTTTGTATACTGGCGATATTTAAGAACGTTATCAACTATTGGTGAATAATTGCGTAATTCCTCAAGCACATCTGCATTTGTTGAGTATCCGCTCTTTGTTTTTTTCTTTGCTGGAAGTCCCAGTTCTTCAAACAGAACAGTACCTAACTGCTTAGGAGATGAAATATTAAACTCGTGTCCAGCTTCACTATATATCATCTGCTGTGTCTCTTCTATCCGCTCAGACAACATTGTTCCTAAATCCTCTACGCCACTTCTGTCAATTTTCACACCATGATATTCCATTGAGGCAAGAACTTCAATTAGAGGCATTTCAATGTTTTCAAGAAGGTCAGTCATACCTTCACGTTCTATTTCCGAACGAAGTTTTTCTACTAAGCTGCCTAGCGTTACAAGTTCAGCATATTCACCGTTCTCGCTGCAGTAATGTACGCCATATTCAGCACAAAGTTTATCAACCGCATAATCAGAAGCAGAAGTATTCAGCAGATAACCACAGATCGGAACATCGCTTCTTAGATTGCAAAGCTCAACTCCATGTGCCATTGCCCAACGATAATGTGGTTTTGCATCAAAAGTTATCTTATTGCATTCAGAAGCAAAAAACATACTGATCAGTTCATCATCAGAAGCTGTATATACTTTTTCTCCGTTAAGCACTGAAAGATTCTTTCCGTCAAAAAGATAGCTGACCTCATTAAATCCCTTTATATCAGCAGCGGTAAGAGCGCTAACAGTTACTTCGATAGGAGTGTATTCAACCTTCTTAACCTCAGTAACAGCCTCTCCCTCAGAATATGAAATCCCTAGCTTATCAAGGAGCTTATACATCTCAAGTTCTGTGAGCAGACGGCTCACACCTGCATTATCCGGATCACCAAGCATATATGAGCCGAGTTCTGTATTTATCGGAGCATCTCGCACAATTGTCGCAAGCCATTTGCTCTCTTTTGCAGATGCCTGTCCTGCAGCAAGTTTTGCTTTTACTCCCTTAGTTAGTCCGGATTCCTCATAGCTTTCATATACCCCTTCAAGCGTTCCGTATTCTTGAATAAGAGAAGTAGCAGTCTTTTCACCTATACCAGCAACTCCAGGAATATTATCAGAAGAATCTCCCATTAGAGCCTTCAGGTCAATGAGACGTATCGGATCAAATCCATAGTCTTCACGGAAACGTTCTGGTGTATAATGAATAGTCTCCTTATTTGTCGCAAGAAGTACTGTCACCTTTTCATCTATAAGCTGAAGGCTGTCTCTGTCTCCAGTAAGAACAAAGCATTCATTTCCGCTGTCCGAACACATCTTTGAAAGCGTACCTAAAACATCATCCGCTTCATATCCCTCACACTCGATTACAGTTATGCCAAGCAGCTTAAGAAGCTCCTTGATCAGGGGCAATTGCTGAGCAAGTTCTTCCGGCATACCTTTTCGGTTTGCTTTGTAGTAGGACACCGCTTTGTGACGGAAAGTCGGAGCTTTGAGATCAAATGCTACTGCGACTGCGTCCGGATGAACATCATCGAAGTTTTTCATATATATGTTCATAAAGCCGAAAATAGCATTCGTGAAAACGCCTTTCTTGTTTGAAAGCAGCTTTATGCCATAAAAAGCACGGTTGAGAATGCTGTTGCCATCTATAGCGAGGAGCTTCATCTATATCTTCCTTTCATAAAAAAATACATACTTGATTATTATACCACATCCTGCGCTAAATAGCAATAGCTTCAGTATGTTATAGTCAAGGAATCTGACCTAAAGCTGACCTAAAACTAAGTCTGAAAAAGCTATAATCAACCAAAAAGAATAGCCTCTCTTTCGAGAGGCTATGTTGTATCGTATTATTCTTCTGAATCAGCTGATTCCTTTGCAGCAGACTCAGCCGTCTTTGCAGCCTTTTCCGCTGCTTTTTCAGCTTTATTATTAGCCTTTTCTGCCTTTTTAGCTTCAGAGAGCTCTTTCTCAGCTTTCTTTACAGCTTTTTCAGCAGCTTTCACATCAACTTCTTCCATTGGGCCTTCAACAAGCTTAGCCTTGTGAAGAGCGCTTCCGACAGCAGTTGTTATAATCGTGGAAACAACCATCTCAAACAGAGCGTTGATTCCGACAAATACAATTACAAACAGCAGTATATTGCCATTGCCTTTTGACTGAATTAGCGTGCTGACATAATCAGTGTTGCCAAAGAGCAGCACGAGAGCCGACATGAAGAACAATGTGTTCAGAAAAGCCGAGCAGAAACCTGTTACTGCACATGATACCTGCATGCGAGTAAGCTTATGACCGCTAACGAGCAGATATCCGATACAGAACAGCAGAAGTGCTACTGTAATGCATATATATATGATAAGTCCCTTGGATGACATGAGGCTTTCCATTGCTTCATCACGAACCCAAACCTTTTTACCGTCATCACCGACAACAGAATGCGAGAACGCAAACTGCATGATAGAAAGGAATGTCGCAAGTCCGAACATAGAAGCTACAAGACCTGCAATAACATAATAAGCTCTTTTAGCCTTAAGTTTTGTCATGCCCTGATAGATCAAACCAACAAGAAGTCCGTCAAGAGCTCTAGGAATAACTCTCTGAATGAAAGCTAAAACAGGATTAATCTCAACGAGAGCAGCGCCCATTGCACTGAGTGGTCCGATTCCGAAGCACTGCAGGAAACTGAATATACCGAAGAACGTACCTACAATAAGGCCGCCTACAGGTCCAAGTGCAATTCCAGCAATTGCGATAGGAATGATGTTCAGAGTGATTGACAGCGGTCCGATAGGGATAGTTCCGATTGGCGTCAGCGAGAATAAAAGCACGATAGCCATCAGCAGTCCCAACAGTACCATTGATCTGGTGTTGAACTTTGTTTTCATATTAAATTTTCCTCCTTGTTATTATTCCTCCGAAGAGGATACAATACAACGGGATTATAATACCATATCTTTTCTTTATTGTCAAGTATCGGCTAAAAATCGGGAGATATAATTTATTTATGCCTCTATCGATAATTGGAATTATGTTTTTATCAATTTTTATTTTGTTTAAAGAAAAAGTTTCCCAATCCATTGCAATATATAAGAAACTATGATATAATCAGCATATATGACATAATTGTCTGATGTTAGGAGTTTTTCTTATGAAAAAAGCTAAATCAATCAGTGTTGCAACGCTTTGTATGCTCCTTACTGTAGGTGTTATCACTAGCGGCTGTGGAAAATCTTCTGATGACTCGGGAGATAAGAACTCAAAAACTGAGATTCAGGAACAAACAAGCGTAACAAATTCTGATAATGTCAATGATAAAACTGAACCCGAAACCGAAGCTGAAACCAAACATGTCAGCCCTGTAGAAACTTATTCTGCTGAATGCGCTTCCAGAAAACTGGTCGATCAGACTATTCTCCGTGATCACGGAAGCAACACTCTTAAACTTCCGCTTTCGGATTTCATAGAGGACGGTGATGTAATCACCTCATTCACATTTGTTATCTATACAGCGGATAATAACAACATCGGAGAATTTAAGGGAGGCTGTGGCATTTCCGTATCAAATGACTGTCCGGCCGCAACCACTGACGGCTGGCATCAGACTGCTGACTTTACTGCTCCAACACAAGGTGCATATGGCGAGATCAAATGGAATATTCCAGACAATCTTCGTGATTATATTGATCCAAGCGGAGAAGTACTGTTCGGATACTGGTGGGGCGGAGCCGGAAGCATAAGAATAGATGAAATAATATGCAACTACACACGTACAAGAGACATCCCAGTAGATGGCACTGTATCTCAGAAGGTTGACAGTAGCGTAAGTTACAGTGACTCTGACAATACCATAAAGATACCTACAGCTGACTTTCTCCCTGAAGGTGCTTTCCCAGAACTAGTAACATTCAACATCAGCTCAGACGGAAGTTTCGGAAAGTTCACAGGAGGCTTCAGCTACAACTCATCCAAGGGCAGCTTTGAATTGCCGGATACGGCTGTTTACACTGACAGTTCCACTCTTGAGCTATCATGGCTTGTGCCCTTTGAAGCAAAGGAATACATTGCAGAGGACGGTGAGCTTGTGCTTGGATACTGGTGGAGTGATCAACCAACAATTACTCTAAACGATGTTACCGTAAAATACAGCTATGATGACGGAAGCAATCCATGGACCGGCAGGAAACCATCATCTTCATCAAAGAACGGATTCCGCAGTTCATCTGAGATAGTTGAAGACATAAATGTTGGATGGAACCTTGGTAATACACTTGACAGTTACAAGACAGGAAAGACAGGCGTCTCAACTGAAACAGGCTGGGGCAACCTCAAGACAACAAAGGAAATGATAACAGGTGTTAAGGAAGCAGGTTTCAATGCTATTCGTATTCCTGTAACCTGGGACGAGCATATGGACGGCGACAAGATCGAACTTGACTGGATGAACCGAGTTAAAGAAGTAGTTGACTACGCTTACAACAACGATATGTATGTTATTCTCAACATGCATCATGATGACTACATCTGGTTTGATCCTAACGATTCTGAATACGCTGGTGACAGTGCAAAGCTTATCAAAATCTGGGAACAGATTTCTGAAGTATTCAAGGATTATGATGACCGTCTTCTCTTTGAGGGAATGAACGAACCAAGAACAGTCGGCAGTTCGGCAGAATGGATTGGCGGTACTGCAGCAGAACGAAAGATCGTTAACAAGTATGAACAGGATTTCGTGGACTCAGTCAGAAATTCCGGCGGTAAAAATGCTGACAGAACACTCATTATCACAAGTTATGCCGCTTCAGCTGAAGATGTCGCAATGAACGATGTACTTGTTCCGTATGACAGTCATATAATCGTATCTATTCATTACTACGCTCCATGGAAGTTTGCTGATGGTCAGTCAACAACATTCGGTGATTCAGAGAAAGCTGAACTAGATGCAAAATTCGCTAAAATGAAGAGCATATTCATTGACAAGGGCATTCCTGTTATAATCGGTGAATTCGGATGTGTGGCAGTAGCTGATGATGAAGTAAGAGCCAATTACTATAATTATTATATTTCTTCCGCTAAATCAAACGGAATCAAGTGCTTCATATGGGATAACGGCAAACAATCAGGCAAGGACGGATATGGTATCTATAACAGAGGAAGTCAGTCCTGGAACGATACTATCCTTGCTGGTATCATGAGCGGAGCAGAATAATTATTCTCCGGCTTATACTGCTTTCAGAAGACTACTTTATCAATATCTCTTTTTGAGAGCAAATATCGCCTTTCAGACGGTACGCAACATTCAGTGTCTGCGTACCGTCTTTTTCTGTTTTAACTATGTTTCGATCCAGAATTTCACAGTCAGACAGAAAATTCTTTTCATAGATATATACCTTCTTCATAAGTTCATCAGTCAATTCCTCAGCTGAAAGCTCAGTTATCCTGCTTTCATATTCCGTATACTTGTTCCTGACAATGCATATTGGCAGTTCCAGCCCAAATACTGTAACCGGTTTAGAAATACTCTCCATTTCACAGATTTCATAATTGTTTCTGCCCAGATACAACGGAATGTCCAGATTGAGCAACAACACTCTTCTTCTGATATCTGTTTTTCCTGTTGGGATTTTACGTTCCTGTTCAAACGTCCCTGAAAACGAAGCTTCATCACGGAATATCCCTATAATTGTTCCCATAGCATGATGGAGAGTAGTATGTCCCGTAGCATCACTTGTAACACCGCTTACAAGCATGTCTCCCTTCAAAACATAATCATCGACCTTATGCAAAAGCATACCATCAAGAACAGTAGTGTACACTATCTTCGCATCATGCGAAGCAATAAGATTGCACGGTATCCGAGAATGAAGCATTTCAGGCTTTTCAACGATCTCTGTGACCTCGACCACAAGCCTGTGTCCTGTCCTATGCATCCCGGCCCACGATAAACCGTCAACCGTGATCTGAAGCTGATTCTCACAACTAATATAGTTTATCTGCCTGAATGGTGTTCCTTTCCGCACTCCCATTTCATCCAGTGCGGATAATATTACCTCATCACTAACTTTTTCATTTCCTTGTATATCAATAGTTACAACAACACTTGAAAAGTAAACTGAAGCTGCTATAACCAGTATCATACCAATTATGATACCAAAACGTTTCCTTCGGCGTATTATTTTTGCTGAAACAGTTTCATACTCGAAACAGGATAATTCAAGTCCATGTTCTCTTGCAATCCTCTCAATACAGCAGATGTCAGAACGGTATATCTCCGCAGAGAAGCAATCACGTTTAACATACTGGCTGAAACAGCTGATACGGTTATCATGTACAGCATTTATAAAACCATACAGATCACGTCCCTTGACATTTATCTTAACGCATCCCCGTATCTGATTTTTCATTTTGGTGTCTTCTCCTTTCAGCAAACTCAATCCGTGTTATTTTTCCGCGGATTACAAGCCCGCCGGTCTTATGATCAAAAGCACGAAGATCACTCCCCCAGACCTGAACACGAAGATGCCCTGAAACAAACTGCATGAACACCTCATCACACTCTTCAATTCTGCGGCAATTCTCAATCACAAGTTCCCTGTTGCTCTCAATATGTATTCCGGATACAGGTGAAAATTCTTCTCTTACTCTTTCAGATATCTTTTCAAACATAATATCCCCCCTCAAATAATATGATTTAAAGGGTGATTTTTATGAAAAAAACAAGAGAATTATTGATTGCAGCTATTCTGATATTTTCAGCTGTAGTGTGTATATTTGCCTCAGGGACAATCGGAGTGTCCGTAAATGCTGCATTGCAACGCTGTCTGACAGCTGTAATACCTTCCCTTTTTGCAATGATCGCAGTTTCGTCCCTGCTGATCCGCAGTGGTTCTATTACATATGCGGGCAGATTTTTTCATAAAGCAGGCAGATTCCTGTTTGGTATGGACGGAGACATTTTTCTTATATTCCTTTTTTCAAACATAGCAGGATATCCGGTTGGAGCACGTATGCTTCTGACGTATTATGAGGCCGGACGGATCACCAAACGCGAAACTGAACTTCTTGAAGGAGTTTGCCTCGGAGCTGGCCCTTCTTTTATATACGGGTGCATCGCATTTCAGCTTTACCATTCACAAAATATAGGTTTACTGATCAGTATATCTTCTGCAGCGTCAAGTATTACTGCAGCGCTAATACTTTCTTTTTTTCTTCGGAAACAAAAACCAAACACCCCGGAACAGAGCACCATAACCTTTCATTCTGCTATGCTTCCCGAATGCATATCTTCAGCCGGACGTTCCATTGCTGAGATATGTGCTGCTATACTCGGATTTGCCGTATTGTCAGCCACGCTGGCATATACCGGAATACTTCCTGCCGCTGCTGATTTACTATCAAAGCTTAATGGAACGGACTATCTTGTTTCAGCCGGCATTATCTGTTCATTTCTGGACGTTACTGCCATTGGTTCACTCCCCGAAAATGATTTTACTCTTCTCCCAGTAATATCCGCATTGGTAACATTCGGCGGAGGCTGTGTATTTATGCAGCTTACCGCAATATTTCGTGGAAAGCTTTCATTGATTCCTGCTATAGTGATCCGCGTCGGAACCTCTATAATAAGCTATATCATCTGCAAGATACTGCTTCCGTTTTTTATCTCAGGAGAAATAGTTTCCGCATCCTTGACTCCGCATATTCACAGCAAACCATCCCCTGTACCATCGGTTATACTAGCAATAATGACTGCCATGATATTCGTGCAATACGAAAAGAGCCGGAAAGCATAACTTTCCGGCTCAAATCAATTATCTTTGTTTTTTCGTTTAACCCGAAGTTTCACAAAGAACTCCGAGAGAAGCTCAGCACACTCATCTTCCATAATTCCGCCGATCACTTCAGGCTTATAGTTATATGGATAATCAAACATTTTCTGTACTGATACGGCTGATCCGCTTTTCAGATCATATGCTCCAAAAAAGACGGTATCAATTCTGGAATTGATTATCGCTCCGCAACACATGGGACATGGTTCAAGCGTAACATATATCGCACAGTCTGGCAGCCGCCAGCCGCCAAGCTTCCTGCAGGCTTCATCTATAGCCATTATTTCCGCATGAGCTAAAGCATTCTTTGCGCCTTCGCGCATATTTCTGCCTTCACCGACGATCTCGCCAGTCGATTTCTTAACTACTACTGCACCAACCGGAACTTCACCTGCATCGAATGCATCACGGGCAAGTTCTAGCGCACGCTCCATATATCTGTCTGTCACTGTGTCAACCTCACTGTTGCATAAGCAAGACATATAAGCAATACCGCTGAATACGGGAATGTCTTTAGCGCAAAACCGAATCTACGCCATCTGGAATATTCGGAACTGTAAAGAGCAATTCCGCCTTTTTTCCTTCGAACGAATGCGATCCAGAAAACCACAAAACCGATTATACCGGCTGCCAGCGTTATCATCATAAAAATGTTTCTGGTTAGCGGCATTTTTTCTGTTCTGTCAGTCTCAAGAATCAATAAAGCAAGGTTGTACATCTTGTAAACAATGCTTACTGAAATAGCTGTAAACATTGTACCGCTGCTGACCATGCCATATCCAGCGACAAGAGAAATAAGAATCGTCACAGGCATAGCGCGGAAATCCTGAGTAAGAAGTCCTGCTGTCAGTGCTGTAAATATTATTGCAAACGGATCACCAAACTGCCTCAGCGCAGCAAACATCGCTCCTCGGAAGAATATCTCCGAAATAATTGACATTATCACGACGTCAAATATAGTATAAACGAGAAATTCCGTCTGATCCCATACATAGAGATCCGCATCTATACTACGGAAATAATCATATATCTCCTTGGACTCACTGGAATAAGCGCTTGGAAGACTTGTAGCAGTACATATTATAAGCGTCAGTGATATCGCTCCGACTAATGCAAGGCTGTTGTTCATTTTTCCCATGAACTCAACCTTTCTCGGGAATTTGAACTTGATATGTGCATAAATAGCCGGTACAACTATCTTCAGAACTGATACAACTATCAATGCAGCAACTATCTCCATACTTCCTCCGTATATGGAAGAATTGAAGAAATTTGCATGAATATCAAAACCAAGAAGTGTGAAAAGTGAGATTCCGAGTTTTCCGATTACATCCTCAGTAACAAGCCACATCAGAGCAGCAATACCGATGATGTATACTATATGCGTAAGTGACTCCTTTTCCGCCTCTTCAACGGAATGTGCTACAAATCCTTTACTCTCAACATATACTTTTTCATTTTTGTTTGCAACAAAATTGAAAGCACAGTGATTATCTTTGTTCCGGCGCCACTTTTTGAATTTTTCGTTATAGAATTCATTCTGCGTTGAGTAGTCGAATTCGTCGATAACATTTACTATACTTTTAGGTGTTTCATCACTCATTCGACCACCTCCTTGTTGATACAATTCACTAATTTAAATCTACTTTATATTATATCATAATAGTGGTTTAATAATGTTATTTTTTTATCCTTAGTATATGAACAAAATGTTAATTCGGTTATTCCATCACGTGATCAAGTGCACAGTAGAAGATACGCTGAACGTGCTCATCACAAAGCGAATAGAAAATAGTCTTTCCGTCACGTCGTGTCGTGACAAGTCTTGCCTGTTTAAGAACACGCAGCTGATGTGAAATAGCTGACTGTGTCATTCCGAGAAGCTTGGCGATATCGCATACACACATCTCGCTTTTGCACAGAGCTGAAATAATTCTGAGCCTTGTCGGATCTCCAAAAACCTTAAGGAGCTCTGCAGCATCATATAACGCTGATTCATCCGGCATAGTTCCTGATACTTTATCCGTAACACCATCGTGTATGTTCTTATTTACGCAAACGTGCTCTCCCATTTTCTTTCTCCCGTCTTAGAACATAGGTATTATCGACACTATCTGCATTGTCAGGAAGACTGCAAATGCACTGAAAACAAATCCGATAATACATGTAAGGATTGTCCATATATCATATACTTTTTTACTTCTCTTGCTATACAATACTTTATATGTGCGGTCGGTACGGTACATCTTGTCGTTGAGTATCATTTCACTTGGAAATATGCATGGGTATTCGGTACCATCAACTTCATAATACGCAACTTTAAAATTGCCTTTCGGCGCTTTGTCCACACGGGTGAACTTTGCTTCCCTTCTCTTTGTGAACAGCATTCTCACGCAGAAGTAAGCAAACATGAACATCATAAGCACAATTGTGAGCTCAATCAATGCAAGTCCGCCTAAAACAAGCATTTCATTGCTGACACCAAGTATTTTGCAGAATACAATAATAACTATCAATGCTATGACAAGTTCCATGAGCTCACCCCCGTCCGCTTGTTAATAACAACGACACGTTCTCAAGTATGTATTATTCTATCATATTTATGCAAAAAAGTCAACTTTCAGCCATTTTAACAATATATTATTTCCGTTTTTGGTCAAAAAAACTGATAATCCCCCTCTTGATTTTTCTTCATACAAATGGTATAATATTATATCATACTGTGCAGTCAGCAGCACTATGTCTGCACAGAAAAACGAGTTAGGAGTTTAATTATATGAAGTACGGACATTTTGATCTTGAAAACAAGGAATATGTCATCACAAATCCCGCTACTCCCGCACCATGGGCAAACTATCTCGGTGATCCAGAATATGGCGCTATGATCTCAAATAACGCTGCAGGATACAGTTTTGTTAAGTCAGGCGCTAACGGACGTATATCACGTTTCCGTTTCAATTCCGACATGGCACTTCCGGGACGTTATATTTATATCCGTGACAATGAAGCAAACGATTACTGGTCAGCTTCATGGCAGCCTGTTGGCAAGCCGCTTGACAAGTACAAGAGTGAATGCCGTCACGGTACTGCATATACAATAATCTCCGCAGAATACACAGATATTAAATCTGAGGTTACATATTATGTTCCATATGGCAAGACATTTGAAGTATGGCGTGCTAAGGTAACTAATGCTTCTGATAAAGAAAGAAAGCTTTCCGTTTACGGAATGGTTGAGTTTACAAACGAGCCTAACTATGAGCAGGATCAGGTTAATCTCCAGTATACGCTTTTCATCACTCGTACAAGCTTCGAGGATAACCGTATAATCCAGCATATGAATGAAAACACAGGATTTGACGAAACAGGTTCCAATCACAAGGAGCGTTTCTTCGGTATGGTTGGTCAGCCTGTAACAGGCTACAATGGTTCTCTCAGCAACTTCATCGGACCTTACAGAACATTCTCAAATCCTATAGCTGTTGAGTCTGGTAAGTGCGACGGCGTAATGAACTTCAACTCCAATTCATGCGGCGCTCTTCAGAGTGATATCACTCTTGCTCCCGGAGAAACCAAGGAATTTGTATTTATCATGGGTCAGCGCAACAGTGCCGAGGCAGATGTTATACTTAACGAATACAAGGCTGCAGGTAAGGTAGACGCTGATATCAAACAACTCAAGGACTACTGGCACGGTCAGCTTTCAAATTTCCAGGTTGAAACTCCTTCTGATGAGTTCAACAACATGATCAATGTATGGAATGCTTATCAGTGCTTCATTACTTTCATATGGTCAAGAGCAGCATCATTTGTTTACTGCGGTCTCCGTAACGGATACGGCTACCGTGATACCGTTCAGGATATCCAGGGCATCATTCACCTTGATCCAGAGCTTGCTGCAGAAAAGATCCGTTTCATGCTTTCTGCACAGGTCAGCAATGGTGGCGGTCTCCCACTTGTTAAGTTCACTCACAATGCAGGTCACGAAACCTGTCCTGATGAGAACGACGAACACAGTGTTTACGCAAAGGAAACAGGTCATCCTTCATATCGTGCTGACGATGCGCTCTGGCTCTTCCCGACTATTGTAAAGTACCTTGGTGAAAGCGGCAACAAGGCATTCCTCGATGAGGTTATCACTTATGCCGAAGAAGGCGGCGGTGAAGCTACAGTCTATGAACATCTCAAGAACGCTATAAGATTCTCACTTGAGCGTCTCGGCAGTCACGATATGCCCGCTGGTCTTCACGCTGACTGGAACGACTGTCTACGTCTTGGTGCACAGGGCGAATCCACATTCGTTGCTTTCCAGCTTTACTATGCAATGACAGTTATCAAGGATATGGCTGTATCTCGCGGTGACAATGAATATGTTGACTATATTACAGGCGTTCAGAAGAAGCTCGGCGATGCTCTTGAAAAGTGCTGGGACGAAGACAGATTCATCAGAGGTATCCGCGATAACGGTGTTATCGTTGGTGCAAAGAAGGATCCAGAAGCTAACATGTGGCTCAATCCGCAGAGCTGGTCTGTAATCTCTCGCTTTGCTTCAGAAGAACAAGCTGAAAAGGCAATGAACAGCGTTCATGATATTCTTAATACACCTTACGGAGCAAAGCTCCTTGAACCTCCATATAAGTATCATCACTTCAGCGGTGCTCTGATGCAGGTATTCAACCTTGATACCAAGGAAAACGGCGGTATCTTCTCACAGTCACAGGGCTGGCTCATCCTTGCTGAAGCACTTCTCGGCCACGGTGACCGTGCATTTGAGTACTTCCTCGAAAGCTCTCCTGCTGCAATGAATGATAAGGCTGAGATCCGTGTTATGGAACCATATGTACATGGTCAGTTCACTGAATCAAAGGCTTCTCCATATGAAGGACGTTCACATGTACACTGGCTTACCGGAACAGCTTCAACAGTTATGGTCGGTTGTGTTGAGGGCATCTGCGGCATGCGTCCTGACCTCGGCGGTCTTAAGATTGATCCTTCTATCCCTGCTTCATGGGACGGCTTCAAGATTTTCAAGAACTTCCGCGGTAAGAAGCTCAACATCACTGTTGACAACGCTGCACATGTTCAGTCTGGTGTTAAAGAGATCATCCTTAATGGTACAAAGCTTGATGGTAATTATATTCCTGCCGACAAGCTTGCTGATACAAATGAAGTTAAGGTAGTTCTTGGTTAATAATAAGCAAAAACAAGTTATATTTGAAATGGCTGCACATTGTGCAGCCATTTCTGATTTCAAAACGAATCTAAATCCCTTCAAACCTACAAAAAGTAATCTCATATATTATTACTTAACTCCGAGAGTACCTCGGAGTTTTTTGATTTTAAGAGAAACACACTTATATGTATTTATTCTATCAACCCCACAGCCGCGTTCTTTATTCCTATTCTTTAGGTATGCTTTAAACATGCGATTCTCCGGCTACAAATCAGCGTACAAACTCCTATAATACAGCCATTTTCTGATGTTGAAGAGCGATAGAAAAAATCTATAGGTCACCATAGAGTATACGTATTAGACAAATACCTACGGATATGGTATGATTAACACATAGAAAAACACAGGAGTGATGATAATGAATTACATTAGATATATAAGCTTTTCGGAACGAATGCGTTGTATAGCATTCACTAAGTAAACAAATTCTACCCAAAAACGAAAGGCTGATAAATAATGAATAATAAAACAAAGATTTTTTCCATTCTTTTAGCTGCTTCACTTCTCACAGGCTGTGGAGCATTCAATAACAGTTCTGAGGGCTCTGAAGATCAGACAACATCTGTAACTTCCGAAACTGAAGAGAGCAAGGATTGCTGTGAAGGCAAGGATAAAGATTGCTGCTCTGAACCCGCTGACTGCTGCGGTGACAGTGCATCTGAGGTCCTCGGTAAACCAGAAAAAACAGACATCAACATTGGATATCTTAACTCTACGGCGCATCTGCTCGCGTTCGTAGCATCCGAGGAAGGCTACTTCAAGGATGAGGGGCTCAACGTTACGCTCACCCAGTTCTCGAGCGCAGCTGAACTCGTCAACGGCCTTGAGTCGCAAAAGCTTGATGTAGCCTTCATCGGCTCGGTTCCGACCCTAACATTTGAGAGCCAGGGACACGAAATATCCGTATTCGGCGGAGCAATGACTAATGGTCACGGCTACGTTATCAAATCAGAGTACGCTGACAAGGACGAGGCAGGCGTTGAAGTCCTCAAGGGCAGAAATGTCGCTTCAGTCAAGAACAGCGTTCAGGACGCTGAGCTTCAGATACTTCTTCGCGATGCTAACATTGAAATAGGCGAAGGTGCCGATAAAGTTAATATCGTCTACTTTGACAGCCAGAAAGATGCTTATGCAGCTTTGCTGAACAGTACAATAGATGCTGCTTCAGTTTACTCTCCCTATGCTTCGCTGGCAAAGTCTCAGGGATACAAGGTTGTTTACTACTGTGCACATGAAAAAGCACTCGAGAATCAACCTTGCTGCCGTCAGGTTGCAAGAACTGAAGCACTCAGTAGCTATCCTAATACATACACAGCAATTGAAAGAGCATTCATAAAGGCGTATCACTTTACACAGAGCGATCACGAGGGTACAGTTAAGGATGTCAAGAAATACATAGATATCGAAGAAGATTTCATCGACACAGAGGTGTACGGTGGTTATAGTGTATCAAGTCCCGACCCAGACAAACAGGGAACGGTAACACTTAAAAACACCATCGTTGAACTCGGCTATACTGATGATTTTGATATCGAGGCTCACTATAACACTGATATTTACAAGAAAGCTCTCGACAGCATCTTAGCCGAAAACTCCGATGAAATATACACATCTTTAAAGGAGCATTTTGATGACTACGAATAAGATTGAAATAAAAGACCTTACCGTCAACTATATAGACAATAAGCACAGCTTCAACGCTCTCCATGATGTATCATTCGGTGTGCAGAGCGGAGAGTTCGTGAGTGTTATCGGTGCAAGCGGATGCGGCAAATCCACTCTACTGAGTGTACTTGAAGGACTTTACGCTCCGGCCGGTGGTTCAGTTCAGATTGACGGCAAGGAATTACATGGTACAGGTTCAGAACGTGGAGTTGTGTTCCAGCACTACTCACTCTTCCCATGGATGACCACAAAGAAAAACATAGAATTTGGTATAAAGCAGACACACCGCAATATCAAGCGCCGTGAACGTTCAAAGCTTGCGGACGAATTTCTCACAAAGGTCGGACTTGCTGACGCAGGAAGCAAGTATCCATCACAGCTTTCAGGTGGTATGCAGCAGAGAGCGGCTATAGCAAGAGCTCTTGCTATGAACACGGAGATTCTCCTCATGGATGAGCCGTTCAGCGCAATTGATCCCAAAAACCGCATTATTCTTCAGGAACTTCTTCTCTCATTGTGGGAAGGTGACGGTACTGAAGAACGCAAGACAGTCGTATTTGTTACTCACGACATCGATGAGGCTATTCTGCTCTCAGATAAGATAGTCGTTCTCACTGCTCATCCGGGCACGGTCAATGAAGTGGTAAACGTTCCATTCGATCGTCCTAGAAGCCGTGCTGAACTTGTCAAAACAGATGAGTACAACAAGTTCCGCAACAAGCTTCTCTCTCTTCTGAATACTGACATAGCAGAGCGTATCGGTGGAGAAGAGGTGGTACTATGACAATTGCAAAACGTTATCTAAGAGTTGTACACCTGCTCTTCATTGCTCTGCTTCTTATACAGCTCCTGCCTGACAAATCTACAAAAGATGTATACACAGGAAAGCTAATTACATTTGCTGTAGCGGCAGAAATTATAATCCTTATTATTTCGTCATTCATCAAGAAGGAAGAGAGCCTTAAACTTGTAGTAGATATTGCCAGCTTCATATTCGCCCTTCTGGGAGTGTGGTCGCTTGCAACAGCAAAGTTCAATATTCTGAATGACTTGCTGTTTCCTGCTCCCGGCAAGGTGATACACCAGTTTGTTGAAGACAAGGACAAAATATTCATCAATATAGAAAGCTCTCTGGGAACTACTATTAAGGGATTCCTGCTGGCTGTTATCGTAGCAGTTCCGCTCGGACTCTTTATAGGATGGAGCGCAAGAGTGGGCAGTGCAGCAACTTACATTACAAAGTTTTTCAGCTCAATACCTCCGATAGTATATATTCCATATGGTATTGCGCTTCTGCCTACTTTTAAATCAGTATCGGTATTTGTTATCTTCCTTGCAACATTTTGGCCTGTGTTTGCAGGTACGATGAGCGGTGTGCTTGGCGTTGACAAAAAAATAATCGACTCCGCAAAAGTGCTCAATGTAAGCAAACCCGAAATGCTCTTCCGGGTAATACTTCCTGCTTCTTTGCAGCAGATCTTCCTTGGTTGCAATCAGGGACTTAGCGTATCATTCATCCTCCTGACATCAGCAGAGATGATTGGCGCACGAGACGGAATGGGCTACTATGTTAAATACTACTCCGACTTTGGAGACTACACACGAACAATAACAGGACTTCTCGTCATCGGTATCGTTGTCATCGCCGTGACATTCCTGTTCAACAAATTGCAGTCACACCTTCTGAGGTGGAAAAGATGAGGGATAATGTTCTTTTACATTATCCCCTTTTTCTTTAATGCGGTCCAAGGATGATCATCATACAAAGCCCAAATACGCCATTACAAAGCAAAATCCGCATATTCTACAAAGACGATATGAATTGTAGGAAATTTCTATAACTATTGCCGAATATAGCCGTAACCTATTGACAGATCTATCAGAAAATGGTATAATTCATATAGTTCCGATAGGAATACAGTGAATTAATTGAAAGGGGTGCTGAACATGAAAGCAAATATGATGTGTTGTTGTATGTGTAATATGAAATATATACGTATTCTGCGTGCTTATGCTCAGCGATGTTGCCGTTTCTCCTGAACATCAACGGGTTAATTAACATGCGTGGAATGCGTCAGCGTTCTGCGCATTTTTGTTTTTGGAGGAACTTATGGTCAATGAAAGAGAAAGCATAACAGCAAAAATATGTGCATTTGTAAGAGCATGGCACTCAAACCGCTCACGTCAGAAAATATACGATGACTACCTTGCCTATGACTTTATGGGTAAAGAAGAATACGAAACGATCTACACTATGATAAACAGCGGCCTTGACGGTTCGCAGTCTCTGTCACGCGAGGACACCGAACAGATAATCAATGAGTACTTCGCTCCCATACCACTCTCACGCATACACTTCAATGAAGTTAGGCTTGAAGACTTCGCTAAGGAAAACGGTAAGATACAGTATGTCATCTGTGGTGCGGGTTCTGACACATTTTCGTTCCGCAACGAAAATGATAACATTGAGATATTCGAAATAGATCACCCTGACACACAGCGTTACAAGCTTGAAAAGATCAGGGAGCTGAAATGGAATCTCCGCCAGAATGTACACTATGTGCCTGTTGATTTCGAGAAAGAGCAAATGTGTGAAAAGCTAATTGAAGCTGGCTTCGACCCTAATATAAAAACATTTTTCAGCATACTCGGAGTATCCTACTACCTCACACTTGACGTATTTACAGATACGCTGAGACAAATGTCAGAGCTGTCAGCTCTAGGAAGCGAGGTAGTGTTCGACTACCCGATGAAAACAGGCACTTTCCCCCGAAGAGTATCTCAGCTAGAAGAAATAACCGCTTCACTCGGTGAGGTTATGCGCGGAGGATTCGATTATAATGAAGTCTCGCGTGCCCTGTACTCTCTCGGCTTCCAGATAGACACATATATGACACCAGAGAAAATTCAGAGAGAATACTTCGAAGGACGCTCGGATGACCTCAGAGCATTTGAAAACGTGAGTCTGATATCTGCAACCTATACTTCAGGCTATGATTATGAATAATAAAAGGAACTGATGGCCACACGGTCATATTGAAAAAAGATTCTGAACTGCCGGGCGATATTGGCATCGCCCCATACGGATAAAAAGGAGAATTATCATGAGTACATATAAAAATACCGAAACAGCACTTATCCACGGAGGGATATCAATCGACGAGCGCACAGGCGCTGTAAATATCCCGATATACCAGACCTCGACTTACAAACAGGACGGTTTAGGAAAGATGCGCGGCTATGAATATTCGCGCACAGGCAATCCTACACGTGAGGCTCTTGAAGCACTCATCAGGGACTTGGAGGGCGGCTATGCCGGATTTGCCTTCGGATCTGGAATGGCAGCTCTCACTGCAGTACTCAGTCTGTTTCACAGCGGTGACAGAGTATTGATTTCCAGCAATGTCTACGGTGGAACCTTCCGTCTTCTGAGCAAAGTATTTGATCACTTCGACTTCAGCTACACCATCGCCGATACCGCCAATCTTGATGTCTATGAAAGTCAGATAACAGATGATGTCAAGGCAGTAATCATTGAGAGTCCAGCAAATCCTTTGATGACAGTAACTGATATAGCAGCAGTCGCAGAGGTTTCACACAGACACGGTCTTCTCGTAATAGTGGACAACACTTTTATGACTCCTTACTTACAGAAGCCACTCTCCCTCGGTGCAGACATTGTAGTCCACAGTGCAACAAAGTACCTTGGAGGACACAGTGATGTTGTTTCAGGACTGGCAGTTGTCAGCACTCCGGAGCTTGCCGAAAAGATAGCTTTCATTCAGAACTCCACAGGAGGAGTCCTCGGACCATTTGATTCATTCCTTCTTATTCGTGGCATCAAGACTCTTGCGGTACGTCTCGACAGACACGTTGAAAATGCAGAAAAGGCAGCGAAATTTCTCTCTGCTCACAATGCAGTGAAGAATGTCTATTATCCAGGTCTTCCAACTGCACAGGGCTATGAGGTGAATCGCAGACAGGCTAAGAACGGCGGTGCTATGATATCCTTCGAACTCCATGAGAACTATGACATACGCAAATTCTTTGAAAGTCTTGAGCTGATCTCGCTCGCAGAGAGCCTCGGCGGAGTAGAGTCGCTCGTATGCCACCCCGCAACTATGACACACGCTTCAATTCCCGCTGATATCCGCAAGAAAGTCGGTATCACGGATGGACTTATACGCCTGTCAGTCGGAATCGAGAACATAGACGACATACTCGCTGATCTTGCACAGGCCATAGAAAAAGCGGAGGTAAAGTGATGAATTACTATGATTCAATGCAGTCACTCATCGGAAACACGCCACTGGTGAGACTTGGCAATATTGTAAGGAACGAAGGCGTTAACGTATTTGCGAAGCTTGAGCTCTACAATCCTTCAGGAAGCGTAAAAGACCGCACAGGTCTGTATATGATAAATGACGCAGAACGCCGCGGACTTCTCAAAGATGGCGGTACTATCGTTGAAGCTACTGCAGGCAACACAGGCCTTGGCATAGCGTTCGCGGCTCTCAACCGCGGATACAGGATAATATTTGTAGTGCCCACGAAGTTCTCTGCAGAGAAACAGTCTCTTCTCCGTGCTCTTGGGGCTGAAGTGGTAAACACTCCCCGCGAGAAGGGAATGCTCGGAGCAGTCGCAAAGGCTGAGGAAATAAAGGCTCAGATACCGAATTCAATATCGCTGGAGCAATTCAAGAACCAGAGCAATCCTCTTGCTCACTACGAGACTACAGGCCGCGAGATATATGAAGCTCTTGACGGCAAGATCGATTATGTGGTTGCAGGTGCGGGAAGCGGCGGCACATACACAGGTATACTCCGTTACATCAAGGAGCGTGTCCCTAATGCAAAGGGCATACTCGCAGATCCTTTCGGCTCAACTATGGGGGGCGGCGAACACGCAGACTACAACATCGAGGGAATTGGCAATGACTTCATTGCTGAGACAATGGATATGTCACTTGTCGATGGCGTAATAAAAATGAACGATGACGAAGCATTCAACACAGCACGGCTTCTTGCTTCAAAGGAGGGCATTATTGCTGGCTCATCCTCAGGAGCAGCAATGGCAGCTGTGCTTAAGCTCATAGAGAGCGGCGCCAAAGGAAACATCGTAACGGTCTTCCCCGACCGCGGCGACCGCTATTTCAGTACGGGACTATATGATTGAGAGGTAATATATGACTTTACAGCAGCTCAAATACATACTTGCTATCTCGGAGACAAACTCTATGAACAAAGCCGCGGAACAGCTTTACGTTTCGCAGCCGTCTCTTTCCTCATCCGTGCAGGAACTTGAGCGCGAGATAGGTATAAAGATATTTAACCGCAGCGGACGCGGCGTTACACTCACCAATGACGGTGCGGAATTCCTTCAGTATGCGCGCCAGGTAGTCGGACAATTCGACGTGCTATCAGAGAAGTACATCGGCAAAGGGAATGTCAAGAAAAAATTCGGCGTGTCAACTCAGCACTATTCATTCGCAGTAAAGGCTTTCGTGGAAATGGTCAAGGAGTTCGATACAGCGGAGTATGAGTTTGCTGTGCGCGAAACCAAGACAGCCGAAGTAATCAGCGACGTTGCTACTTTGCGCAGTGAAATAGGTATCATCTACCTAAATGATTTCAACCGCAAATCAATAACTAAGCTTTTGCACTCGAATGGCCTAAAATTCCACACACTTACAAAGTGCAGGCCTTATGTGTACCTTTGGAAGGGGCATCCGCTCGCAAAGGCAAAAAAGATAACATTTGATCAGCTTGCTGACTACCCATGCCTCTCCTTTGAACAGGGAGACAACAGCACATTCTATCTCGCTGAAGAACTGCTCAGCACAGCAGACTATCAGCGTACCATCAAGGCTAACGATCGTGCGACAATGCTCAATCTGATGATCGGCCTTAACGGCTACACACTTTGCTCAGGAATCATCTGTGAGGAGCTCAACGGCTCAGACTACATTGCTGTTCCTTTCAAGGATGAGTCCGAAGAGATAATGGAAATTGGTTACATCACACTAAATAACGTGCTTCTGAGTGAGATGGCAGAGACATATCTTCGCGAGATTAAGAAGTATCTGGATATAGACTGAAGCTATACTCCTAAATAGCACTTTGGTATTGGACTTTGCCCTTTTTCGGGTATATACTCAACCTATAATCAAACGACAGGAGAATTATTATGAAGGAAATACTATGGCTCGGACGCGGCGGACAGGGAGCCTTCACGGCCGCAAAACTCCTCGGAGCATCATATACAATAGATGAAGAAAATAAGTACGGACTTGCGTTTCCGTCCTTCGGACCCGAGCGTCGCGGAGCTCCCGTACGCGCGTTCACAAAGCTCGATACCAAGCCCGTAGTTGACAGGAGCCAGACCGAAAAAGCTGACTATATAGTCATAATAGATGATACACTGTACAGTCCTCAGCTCCAAAGTCTGCTTAAACCGACAGGACAGATCATAGTAAACTCAAAGAATAAGATTGACGGTGTCATCACCTTCGACGCTGACAAAACGGCTGCAGAATTCAAGCTTCCAACTGCGAACACGATAATGCTCGGGCTACTTGTTGGAATTTCTGGAGTTGTCACAACTGAAAACGCAGTTGAAGCTATTAAAGGGTATATGCCTGCCAAAATTCAGGAACGCAATATAAGCGCACTACTTAAAGCTGTGCAGGAGGTAGCAAAATGAGACCATACGTCAGAGAAAAAAAGGAATTCACATTTGGTGAAGTCCCTGAAAATACATCTTTTGAGGCCGGCTATCTCACCACTGTAAACAGTGGCTGGAGAAGCGTAAGACCCGTCATCAATTCCGCAAAATGCGTCGGCTGTGAACAGTGTTACCTCTATTGTCCCGATGGTGTTATCGCAATAAAGGACGGCAGGGCTGTCATAGACTACGATTTCTGCAAAGGATGCGGAATATGTGCGAAAATCTGCAAAATCGGAGCTATAGAACTGGAGGCAGAACACAAATGAGCAGAAAATTCTTATCAGGAAATGAAGCCTTTGCCGAGGGTATCCGCCTTGCACGTCCACAGGTCATTTCCGCATACCCTATAACTCCTCAGACCATTGTTGTTGAACGACTTTCGGAAATGGTTGAGGACGGCAGTCTCAAGGCTGAATACGTACATGTTGAATCAGAGCACTCTGCACTCTCCTGCGCTATCGGAGCAAGTGCCGCAGGTGCGAGAGCCTTCACGGCAACATCCTCACAGGGACTTCTCTATATGGCAGAATGTCTTTATTACGCAGCTGGCGGACGCTTCCCAATAGTTATGATGAACGCTGACCGTTCTACTGCTCTCCCCTGGAACATCTACGGTGACCAGCGTGACAGCCTTTCTCAGCTCGACAGTGGCTGGATACAGGCCTATGCTGAGAATGCGCAGGAAGCTCTGGACCTTGCACTAATGAGCTATCGCATAGCTGAGGACAGCAGAGTACAGACACCATATATGGCAAACCTCGACGGTTTTGTGCTCACTCATACATACGAAACAGTAGATATCCCGACTCACGATCAGGCTGACAGATTCCTGCCTCCCTATGAGACTGATAACCGGATTGACTTACAGAATCCAAAGAATATGGCATTTTCTGCAGGTCCAGACACAAACTACATATTCAAGTACAAGGCACACAAAGGAATCCTTGCTGCGGCTGATGTCATAAAGGAAACAGAAAAAGAATTTGAAAGCATTTTCGGCAGACACTATACAGGTCTGACTGAGAATTACCTCACCGATGATGCCGACTACATCATTGTAACACTCGGAAGCATAGCCGGTCTGTGTCGCGAAACAGCGGATAAACTTCGTGATAAAGGTATAAAGGCCGGTGTTGTTCGCATTCGCTATATGCGTCCTTTCCCAAATGATGAGATCTCCTCCGTCCTGAAAAATGTCAGGGCATATGCTGTGCTTGAAAAAGATATCAGTTTCGGAAACGAGGGCACAGTATTCACCAATGTCAACTCTGCACTCAAAAAGGCTGGCATTGAAGTAAAGGGATACAACTACATCGGTGGTCTCGGCGGACGCAACATCTCTGCTGAAGATATCGAGGAAATATACACAGACATCGCAAACGGCACAGACGCTGTTAACTTCATTGGCATAGGAGGCGAGGACAATGGCAAATAAGGTCGCAGACAGCATTTCACGCGAAGAATATTTCTATGGACATAAGGCTTGTGCAGGCTGCGGAGGAAGCCTAGCAGTCAGAGCAGCATTGAAGGTCCTCGGTCAGAACGCAGTATCGGTACTTCCCGCAGGCTGTATGTCAGCAGTAGGATTTAACTTTCCGCAGCTGTGCTTCTCCAACAACTCTATAATCTCTACATTTGCAGGAACAGCTTCCATGCTAACTGGAGTTGAGGCTGGTCTTCGTGCAAGAGGCTACAAGGACTTTACAGCTGTCGGATTCGCAGGTGACGGCGGTACTGCTGACATTGGAATACAGGCTCTTTCCGGAGCTATCGACCGTAATGACAATATCATCTATATTTGCTACGACAACGAAGCATACATGAATACAGGCATACAGAAGAGCGGACTAACTCCATTCGGAGCTAAAACCACAACAACTCCGGCTGGTTCAAATATACATGGAAATATCCGTCCTAAAAAGAACATGTTCGAGATTGCTGCTGCTCATGATATTCCATATGCAGCAACTGCAAGCGTAGGATACATAGCTGACTTCATTGAAAAAGTGCAGAAAGCTTCACAAATAAAAGGCACGAAGTATATCCATGTCATCGCACCATGTCCTACTGGCTGGGGAGTTGCTCCAGACGAAACAGTGGATATCGCAAGAGAAGTAGTAGACTGTGGACTGTGGTACCTTGCTGAATATGAAAACGGATCTTTCAAGCTCAACCACAAGCCTAAAGAATTCACGGATGTTGCCGCTTATCTGAAAAAGCAGGGGCGCTTCAAACATCTCACAGACGAAGATATACAGGTAATCACAGATTCCCGCGACAAGAAGTGGGAATTTATTGAAAAGAATTTTCAGTTATAACCTCAGCTTATATCCTATCATAAAACTATGGTATTGGACAAACGCAAAAAGTGGATGTATAATATAATCATACCAAACAGATATGAAAAATAAGTATTAATTGGAGGAATAAACAATGAGCAGAGATATCAACAACAAATTCTGGGATGAAGAGCTTGAAACTCTTCCCCGTGAGGAACTTCAGAAACGTCAGCTTGAAGACCTGAAGGAAATAGTTAAGTTCGCATATGACAACGCTCCTTACTACAAGCGTTCGTTCGACGAGGCAGGCGTCAAGCCTGAGGACATCAAGACTCTCAAGGATATTGAAAAGTTCCCGTTCATCAATAAGAAAACACAGCGTGACACTCAGGGCGTAGGTTCATTCCTTGGTGAGCTCGCAGCTGTACCAGAGGAAGACGTAGTGTTCATCTCGACCTCCTCAGGTTCAACAGGTGTTCCAACGATGAGCCCGTTCACCAAAAAGGATTTTGATGAGTTTCAGGATACTGAAAGCCGTTGGTTCTGGCAGATTGGAATGAGACCAAACGACCGTTATGTACATGCTCTTAACTTCTCACTCTATGTCGGAGGCCCTGATGTAATCGGTGCACAGAACCTCGGAGCATTATGTATCTGGGGCGGTACTCTCCCAAGTGAGAGACTTCTCTTCATTCTCAAGACCTACAAACCTACAATTATCTGGACTTCTCCCTCTTATGCATGGCAGCTTGGTGAAAAGGCTGTAAAAGCAGGCTATGACCCGAAGAAGGACTTCAACATCAAGAAGATTATCGTAGCTGGTGAGCTTGGTGGTTCTATTGATGCTACAAGAAAGGCCATCGAAGATCTCTGGGGTGCAGAGGTATTTGACTTCTATGGTCTGTCCGATATTTTCGGAGCTTGCGCCGCACAGTGCGAATACCACGACGGACTCCACATTGCAGAGAATCACATTCTCGTTGAGACTATCGACATACATACAGGTGAAGTTCTAGAGCCTGGTCAGACCGGTGAGCTCGTATTCACGACTCTCCGCAAGCATGCTCGTCCGCTTATCCGTTTCAAGACAGGCGACATCGGACGCATTGACATCACACCCTGCAAATGCGGACGTACTCACGGCAGGATAAGCATTCTCGGCAGAAAGGATGACATGTTCATCGTTTCCGCTGTAAATGTATTCCCAAGTGACATCGAAGCCGTTATCCGCGAGCAGAGCGGTATTACAGGTGAGTACCTTATCCGTATCTTTGAGAAGGACTTCACCAGCAAGTACGCTGTTGAAATAGAAAAGAATGCTGACAATTCCAAGACTGACGATGAAGTAGCTGAGCAGGTTAGTGCCGCACTCAAGGCTCGTACTGGCGTTAAGCCCGCAAAGGTCATCGTTCATCTCGACGGCGGTCTGAATACACGTTCCGAGCACAAGTCAAGACGTGTTATCGACGAGAGAAAGATTGACTACACCATTTAAAAGTGCTAAAATTAATGGGCAGATATGTTCTGCCCATTTCATTTAAGGAGAATAATTATGCCACAGCTTTCAAACCGCACAGCAACATTTACCGATTCCGTCATACGTCGTATGACACGAATCTCCAATAAATACGGCGCAATAAATCTCTCGCAGGGCTTTCCTGATTTCGAACCGCCGAGGGAGATATTAGACCGGCTTGCCGAGGTCACGCACGAGGACTTCCACCAGTATTCGATAACATGGGGAGCGCAAAACTTCCGCGAGGCACTTGCTGAGAAGCAGTCACGCCTCATGGGACGAACCATCGATCCGAACGGAGAAATAGTAGTTACCTGCGGAAGCACTGAGGCTATGATGGCGGCAATGATGTCCGTCACCAATCCAGGCGATAAGGTTATCGTATTTTCACCATTCTATGAGAACTACGGGGCAGATACGATACTCTCTGGTGCAGAGCCTATTTATGTTCCTCTAATCCCGCCAGAATTCAGCTTTGATGCTGATGTTCTTGAGGCTGCTTTCAAACAGCACCCCAAGGCACTTATACTCTGTAATCCATCAAATCCATGCGGCAAGGTATTCACTCTGGAAGAACTGAAAATAATTGCCGATCTTGCCAAGAAATATGACACATTCGTCATCACGGACGAAGTATATGAGCACATAGTTTACGCACCGCACAAGCACATATACTTTGCCTCCCTTCCTGATATGTGGGAACGCACCATCTCATGCTCATCGCTGTCAAAGACATACTCAATCACAGGATGGAGACTTGGCTACGTTATAGCTCCACCGAACGTCATCGACACAGTCAAAAAAGTCCACGACTTCCTAACGGTCGGAGCAGCAGCACCTCTTCAGGAAGCCGCAGTAACCGGACTTCGCTTCGGAGATGACTACTACAAGTGGCTTCAGGATAAGTACACTGAAAAGCGTAACCTCTTCCTGAACGGACTTGACAACATCGGTATACATCATACTGTTCCTCAGGGAGCGTACTATATACTGCTAGACATCTCAGAGTTTCGATATGAAAGCGACCTTGACTTCTGTGAAAAACTAGCTGAATATGTCGGCGTTGGCGCAGTTCCTGGCTCAAGCTTTTTCAAGGAACCTGAAAACCGTTATATCCGGTTCCACTACGCAAAGAAAAATGAAACTTTGAATGCGGCACTTGAACGTCTCAACGATATACGTAAAAAAATGCCAAAGCCATAATTTTTCTCGGAAGCATATGATAATCCAAGTTGATCAATATGCTTCCGAGATCTTTTTATGATATGAAAAACAAAATCCCGATACAACGTATCGGGATAAGTTTTTATACTATAAATCGTATGTTTCCTTTAATCCACATTATTTTTTCAGTGTGAATCAGCAATCATACTAGAAGCTTCTGCAATAGCATCATCAGCCTGAGCCTGTGCCTTATCAAGAGCTGCCTGTGCAGCCGCGAGGCCATCATCAACCGCTTTGTCTATTGCGTCAGTATCAGCAGCTTGTGATGTATCAGCAACTGCTTCTGAAGCATCAGCAACTGCTTCACCGCTAGTTGATTTCTCAATAGGGAGTGACTTGCCATCTTCATCATAGAATACAATGTTGTCAACATACATATTGCCTTCGTTCTGAGCGCCCCATCTCATAATAAGGAACACTGCCTCTTCCATGGTCTCATCCCAGCACTGGCCGCCTGCAGCAAGAACAAACTTGAACTCAGCGTGAGCTGCTCCGGACATATCGAAGTTATACTCACCGCCACTCCATTCGCCGAACTGATACCACTTGTCACCAGCGACATTAGCGCCGCCGCCACCACCTATCCAGCCTGGAGCCTTGAGAAGTTCACCATCATCATTCTTGAATTCAGATGCTGTAGCGTCAGCGTAAACATCGAACTGAATAGAACGAACCTTTGCAACATTCTCATGACTCAGAAGCTTTACAGCGTCTATCTGAATCTTCTGAACAGTACCGTTAGCATGATTCTTTCCGTCATCTGTAAATCGGAGCATCTTGTTTCCCTGTACCTCGACTACCTCAAGAGTACCCTGAGCTGAATCATCGTCCCCTGTTTTGGGTGAAGCAAATGAGAAATCTCCATCATCAAATGTGATTGCATTTGGATCTGAAGCTTCAACAGGCTTTGGTGGCTCAAGTTCTTCTGTAGTTGCCTCTGTAGCCTCAACTGTTGAAGGCTCTGTTGAAGCAGTTGTAACCTCTGTTTTCTCAGAAGATGATTCTTTCTCGCCGCATCCTGTGAAAGCAGCTGCAAGTGTAAGTGCCATAGCACTCGCAAGTATCTTTTTATAATCCATATTTCATATTTCCTTTCTATTAGAAATGCCCCCTGCTGCTAGCAGAGGGCATTGTTCTTATAGCAGATTTATAAGACTAAATTAGTCCTTCTTTCTTACTGCAAAAGCTGTAGCAACAGCAAGTCCGAATGCAGCAACTGCAACTGCAACACCTGCGTCACCAGTCTTAGCAGAAGCTTCGCCCTTTGTAGAAGCTGTTGTTGTAGCTTTACCAGTACCTGATGTTGTAGTAGTTGTTGTAGCAGATGTAGTAGATGTTGTTGTAGCAGCCTCAGTTGTAGCTGTTGTAGAAGGAGCTTCAACACCGTCATCTGTCTTTACGCTCTTGATCTTGAGCTTAGCAGTTGTAGCTGTAAGATCTCCGCCGTACTCAAAAATCGGGATATTTGTCTGAACATAGAGGATCTGAGCTGTTGAAGATGGCTCGTCAAACTTCCACTCAACTGTGTACTCACCGTCTCCTGTGATCTTAACGATCTCATCAGAAGGAATCTTGTTAGACTCATACTCACCCATGTGACGGCTGTAAGGTCCTACACCGCCGCAGAGGAAAGCCTCGAGATCCTTATCAGTCTCTGCGCCCTCAGCCTTAACCTTAGAATCAGAACCGATACCAGAAACCTCAAATGTTACTTTAATATAGCTTGTGTAAGGATTCTCAGTATCCTCAGTAGGAATATCTGAAACAGCAGGAGAAGCCCACTGGTTAAGAATATTTGCTCTGAGAAGCTTTCCATCATCTGATGTACCAGCAGAATTGCCCGAATCTGTGTACTTAACATCCTTTTCTACTGCAAATGAAGTTACGCTCATTGCGCAGAAAGCAGATGCTGCGATGACTGATGCAGCCATAGCTGCGAGAACCTTGTTCATCTTCATAATAATTAACTCCTTACTTACGTGCGTATAAGTGGAAATATTGAGGGAAACGCGCACTTATTTTTATAAAATCATTCTATCATAAAAGCAAATTATTGTAAATTGGCATCGTGCACAATGTTAACAAACGTTTAAACTTAAAATCAAAGCATATTTAACAGTTTTTTTCGCTTGCCGAAGCAATTATTCCTACCGCCTCTTTCATCATATCAAAAGGTAGCTTCTTAGGATCAATTTTTACCGAAACATAGGACTTTCCAGAACCATTGAAAGTTATCTTTCCCTTATATGCTGCTGATAGTGCCTGGATCTGATCAATAGTAAGATACTGCGTATAAAAATACATCTGAGCATTCTTCTGAGAGATCTCGGTAATACCAAGATGCGCAGCCTTATTTCGGAGAAGGGAAACCTCTATAAGTCCGACAACTGATTTCGGTGGCTCACCATATCTGTCGATCAGTTCATCGATAAGATCGAGTTTATCCTCATCACGTGTAACATGCATTATCTTTTTGTACAAATCTATACGCTGATTCAGACTCTTGATGTAGTCCTCAGGAATATGAGCATCTATCTGTATGTCAACAAGACACTCAGGAACCTTTTCCGGCTGTATGCCCTTTTCCTCTGCAATCGCCTCAGACAGCAACTGCAGATACATATCATATCCGACCGCTTCCATGTGACCGTGCTGGCTTCCGCCTAGTATGCTTCCCGCTCCACGTATTTCAAGATCACGAAGAGCTATACGGAATCCGCTTCCGAACTGTGTGAATTCGCGCATTGCATTCAGACGTTTTGCAGCCAGTTCAGTCAGCACCTTGTCACGCTTGTATGTAAAATATGCGTATCCTCTTCGGTTCGAACGCCCGACACGTCCACGCAGCTGATAAAGCTGTGAAAGGCCAAATCTGTCCGCATCCTCGATAATTAGAGTATTCACATTAGGAACGTCCACGCCAGTCTCAATTATCGTAGTGCATACCAGTATATCAATCTCATGATCAACTAGCTGTTCCCAAATATCACTCATCTCATCTTCATCCATCTGACCATGTGCCACAGCGATTCGTGCTTCCGGAAGCAGCTGATGCAGCTTATCGGCACAGCTGAGTATACTTTCAACACGGTTGTGGATGTAATAGACCTGTCCGCCGCGGCGCAGTTCACGGACAATCGCCTGAATAACAATACCTGTGTTATATTCGATAACATAAGTCTGTACGGGATATCTGTCCTGAGGCGGTTCCTCAAGTACTGACATATCACGTATTCCGCTCATAGCCATATTAAGGGTTCTCGGAATCGGCGTTGCTGAGAGCATAAGGACATCCACACCTGTAAAGGTCTCTTTAAACTTCTCCTTATGCGCAACACCGAAACGCTGCTCTTCATCAATAATGGCAAGTCCGAGATCCTTGAACCTAACATTCTTCTGAATTATCTTGTGTGTGCCAATCAGGAAATCAATACGTCCCTGCTCAAGTTTCTTTATGATCTCAGCCTGCTGTTTAGGACTTCGATAGCGACTCAGAAGTTCCACATTAACAGGAAAATGCTCAAATCTTCTGAGTGCTGTCTGATAATGCTGATACGCTAGAACTGTAGTCGGAGCAAGAAGGGCACATTGTTTTCCTGACAAGATACACTTCATGGCAGCGCGGAAAGCAACCTCCGTCTTTCCGAAGCCAACGTCTCCGCACAGCAGGCGTTCCATCGGACGGATCCGTTCCATGTCAGCCTTGATTTCTGCTATTGCGGTAAGCTGATCATCCGTCTCAACATACGGGAAACGCTCTTCAAAATCATGCTGGATCTCATCATCAGGATAGAATGCATACCCTTCACTTTTTTCACGCTTTGCATATAGAGCTATGAGTTCATGTGCCATATCCTTTACCGCACGCTTGACATTGCTGCGGGTTCTCTGCCATTCTCCGGAGCTCAATTTGCTGAGTTTCACTCCGCTGTCATCACGAGGACCTATGTATTTTGACACCATGTCAAGCTGTGTTACAGGAATATATAGCTTATCTGTACCTGCATACTGGATAGTAATATAATCCTTAATTACACCATCAAACTCTAGTTTTCGTATTCCGATGAACCGTCCGATACCATGAGAACTGTGTACTACAAGATCTCCCTCGGATATATCGGCAAGGCTGCGTATTTCCTCTGCCTTATTTCTTTTGGTGCGTGATTTGCGCTTTCTTGCAGAATCCATCGCACGGCCCTGTGTTATAAGAACAGTTCTGTTTTCAGGATACTCAAAACCACTGCTTAAACTGCCGGACATCAAAGCGACACGTCCCGGACGAAGTTCAAGGTCATCTGTCGCTATATCACATGGAATTCCAGCGTCTTCCAGATCCTGGCGAATTATCGGAAGTGTCTTATCACTTCCGGCGCAAAGAAGAATGCGATACTTACGGACTTTGTAATCAGTCACATCTTCAATAAGCTGCTTAAGTTCTCCACCCCAGAACGCAGTCTGCATCGCTTCAAAGCTGACAAGTCTGCGGAAGTCTATACGCTCGCCGCCCTGGACAAAATTGCTCATATACAGGCAGACTTTCTTCTCTGCGATCTGCTGAATTCTGGAAAGATCAAGACAATAGCCATCAAAGCCTTTGCAAAGCTGTCCTTCTTCCATCAGCACCTTTACATCTTCGTTATATCGTGAAGAAATACCGGATGCGCTGTCCATAACATTGGAATAATCACTGAAAAGAACTGCTCCGTCAACATAATCAAATACTGTTGACGCATCACCATATACAAGGGGATAATACTTCACTCCATGAGCAAGTACCTCCCCTGCCCTCAGTCTGTGTACATCCCTGCCAAGATTCTCACGAATGATATCCATTCGCTTTCCTCGTACCTTCTTGCACAGTTCCTCAATCTTGTCTGCCAGTTCCTGACAGTCATATATCATTTCTCCAGCAGGAGATATCTCAATTTTTTTCAATCTGACATCCGAACGACGCTGAGTATCTGTCTCGAATTCAGATATACTTTCGATCTCATCTCCCCAGAGCTCAATACGTATTGGTTTATCCGCCTGAACAGGGAATATATCAATTATATCTCCACGAACGGAAAACTGAGATTGTCCCTCGACCTTTTCGCTTCTCTGATAACCACTTTTCGCAAGAGAAAGACAAAGATTATCTCTGTCAATTTCTGATCCTTCTGATAACTCAGTACCAGCCGCAATAAGCACTCCGACTGGAATAACTGGCTGCATTACAGCCTCAATGCTGGCACATATCACATGACAGTTCCCGTGAACAGCTCTCGCAAGCGCAGATACACGCATATACTCATACTCACGGTTGGCACTGTCTACAGGGGTGAAGACAAGTTCCTTTGACGGAAACAAAACCGCTGCTTCTCCACCAGACATCATATTGATATCATCACACAGCTTCTTTGCTTCAGCTTCGCTACCGGCAATGACAAGATTCACCTTATCTGAATTAAGAGCGTTTATAAGCTGCGCCCTGTGTATATGCGAAAGCCCCGTCACAGAGACGGGTGATATATTTTTTTCAATTGCCTCACAGACACTTTTATAGCCCGCAAGTTCAGTAAATATTCTTCTGAATAGTTCCATACATATCTCCGGAAAATGACTATTACGAATTATACTTGTTCATTGCCTCATCAGTCTTTCCCTGTACCATAAGTCTGATGCACTCACACGCATTTTCAGCTGCTTCCTTAAGCTTTACCGCGTCTTCCTTGCCAAACTTACCTAGTACCCATTTTGCAAGATCATAATCAGGATGTGGCTTCTTTCCGACGCCCATCTTGATACGCGGGAAATCATCTCTTCCAGTGAGGTCTATAATGCTTCTCATGCCATTATGACCGCCATGACTTCCCTTTCTTCTTATTCGAAGCTTTCCGGGCTCAAGTGAAATATCATCATATATTACTATAAGGTTCTCCGCATCAATCTTATAGAATTCCAGTGCCTGAACTATAGATTCGCCACTATTATTCATATATGTTGTTGGCTTCAGAAGCAGACAGCGCTTGCCTTCAATTACCACTTCTGCCATCTTGCCTTTGAAACGCAGCCTATCTATTTTTTCACCTAGCTGTTCAGCAAGCGTATCAATTGTAAAGAAACCTGCATTGTGACGGCTTCCCTCATACTCAAGTCCGGGGTTGCCTAGGCCCGCTATAACATATTCTATTTTACCTCTTGCGGCAGTCGAATTAGATGAAATTCGGTCGAACACATCAAAAATACTCAAGTTTATCGCTCCTTAATAACTGTATATCGTCTTATATTATACCACGGTACGCACCAAAAAGCAACTTACCACGGACACAAAAAAAGCGTCCCTGAGACGCAGTTTCCATATAATGAGAAAAGACGCTCTTCACCGACACCCTCTCAAAAGTCAGTGAAGAACGTCTCTCAGTGTCAGAAACACGCACCCTCTATACGTATTTCCAACTACGGCAGATACAATCCGAAGTATCCATACATCCAACTGCTTTAGCGGGAATCGTTCACATCGTGTAAACTGTCTGAAGCTGAATTTAGGCGATTAAACATATTATAGGCATTAATGTTTAATAAACAGCTTGCTTGCCCGAATGTCTGCAATAACTAATTGGTAAAACAAAGAATCCGGCGGAGTTTAAACCGGAAAGCAGAATGAAATGTACTTGCCGTTAATCACAGGACACAATAATTTATTCATATCTTATTGTGCTGTCGACCGAAGCCCTGTTTTTAGCAGAATTCCGGTTCCGACACTTGTATTATAAAATAAACAGGCAAGATAATCAACCTATTATATTGCTCATTTTTAGGACAAAATTGCGATAAAAAATTCAGCTATTTATATTGATATAAAGTTAATAAGTTGTTTGTTGTATTTTGTATATATTAAATTCACAAAAACAATATTATACTTATTATGTACTGGTTAAATAAATAATCTACAGCGTGAATTCGCAGTAATATAGTGAAATAATTTGTCATTACAAATCCTTATGTAATTCATTTATCTGTAATTACATACTTTATCGATACAAAACGCTGCCATCAAGAATGCTTTTGTTATTTTTTATATCTATTAAACAATGTCGAAAATTTTTCACTTTTTTTGATTTTGTTCAAAAAAAATAAAAGCAGGAGTCATTAGACTCCTGCAATATTATTCTAAGTTATATTATTCCCTGCGCAGCTTCTTCTATCTGCTTCTCATAATAAGCTTTCAACCATGGATGTTCATATTCAGTGAAAAGCTTCATTGCTCCATGTGCATTTTCAATTGCATTATCAATGCTCTCCTGATTCCCGGTCTTTGAACAGATGTATATTCCTGTGATGAGGATCTCAAGCAGTTTTGCATCATTCTTGCCCTGTGGCTTATAGCCGAAATTCATCAGGAGCTTGAAAGCGGGCATATATTTCTTAGACGCACAATCAACAAGCGCAAGAGCTATATACATATCTGCAAGCTGTTTCATGTCGACTTTTTTGGAATGATTCTGCATGAAATTTATATTCTCCGTACGGAAATCAACAGCATCACGCCAGTGCCCCTGCTTACTCTTAATCTTGAGCATTTCTATACAATATGAAAACTTATCATCATTATTCAGTTTCTTATCCTTGAGCATCTCAAGATAGAACTCTGCACTACCATAATCATGTATTCTGTCAAATAGTTTCGCAGCCTGAATGATATCTTCCGGCAGAGGTTTCTTCTGATCATTAACAAAGGAGTCTGCATAATCATCTGCCAGATCGCGTGTATAGCCAAGCTGACTGAAATCAGCATATAATTCCATATATCTTTTTGTTTCGGCATTTCCACCTGAACGAAGAGCCTTCGCAAACATTCCCTTTTTACGTTCACGTTCCTGTGGTGACAGCATCATCAACACCCCTTATCCCATGCAGCAGTGCTAAAGCCGCAGTAATTACTAAATCGAATGCGCCATATCTTTTTACTGGCGCCACTGTCTTTACTCAATTATATTAGCATAAATCTTAAACTTAGTCAACATTTGTTTATCTATTTCGGTCAAAACCGGTGATTTGCACAAAAAACACATTTTATTTTTTCCAAATCAAATCTATTAACTTTCCGTCCTTTTAAGTTTATTTAAAGGATTTGTGATATAATAGTATGCAAGGACAGTATCGGCTGTCTTCAAGGGGGTTAATCATTATGAAAATTCTCGTTGTCGAAGACGAAATGCAGCTTGCTGACGCGCTCAGTGAGATCCTGAAACGTAACATGTACTCCGTCGACACAGTTTATGATGGAGTTGACGGACTTGATAATGCTCTGACAGGCGTTTATGACTGTATAATTCTTGATATAATGCTTCCTGGAATGAACGGTCTAGATGTTCTGCAAAATCTGAGAGCTGAAAAAATAAACACTCCTGTCCTTCTTCTTACTGCGCGGAGTGAGATCGATGATAAAATCAACGGACTCGATTCCGGTGCTGATGACTATCTTACCAAACCTTTTGTTACTGGCGAACTTCTCGCCAGAGTCAGAGCACTAACGCGGCGCAAAGGGGAAATCCAGGATGACAACAGGCTTGATTTCAATGGTGTTCAGCTTCACAAGAACACCTGTTCAATCAGTTACGAAGGTAACGATGTGAAGTTAAGTCTGAAGGAATACCAGATAATGGAACTGCTTATTGCAAACCCTAAACAGATTCTCACTAAAGAGCGTATTATTGAGAAGATATGGGGATACGAAAGTGATGTTGATTACAACAATATTGAGGTTTACATCTCATTCCTTCGCAAGAAGCTGAATGTAATATCAGCTCCCGCACAGATAAAGACAGCCAGAAGTATAGGATACTCAATCGAGAGTACCGAAAAATAATAACGACATCATGATTTATTACGGAGGTGAATGCCTTTGTTCAGGAAAGTACAGTTAAAATTCTTTGGAATCATCACTTCCATTCTTCTTGCAATATTCATAGCAGTACTAGGTTCAATCAACATAATCATGGATACTGTTATGGAACACCAGACTAAAATTGTTCTCGAGCAGGTTGCGGCAGGTGTTGAATATGATGGAGTTTCCCAGAAATTCTTCATAGAACGCCCTGACGACGAGAACTGGCAGAGATTCGACGACTACCAGCGTACGGAACCGTCATCAAAACCCGACCAAAAACCTAGTGATTCACCAACATCTCATACAGAAGCTACAACAACCCAAGCGGTCACTTCAGAAGAAACCATCGCAACAGTCCAGACCACTGTTGCACCTACGGAAACGCAGCAGCAAACAGTTCTTCCTGAAACACGTTCTACATGGCAGCAGACAACACGTGAAAGAGAAACTCAGCAAACATGGCCTCGCACTACGCGCGCTACTGATATCAGAACAACTAGACAGCCAGTTTATACAACCACTACAACTGCTGCTGTAGTCACTCATCCTCCGCAAACTGATCCTCCCCCAACAACTCAGCCTGATGGAAATGGTCAACAGGATCCATGGGCACAATGGGGCGGTGACTGGGGACAATGGGGGCCATGGGGACCGTGGGGACCATGGAATCCCTGGTGGAACAACGGTGGTGACAATAACAACAATGGCGGACAGAACAACGGCGGCTATGGCAACATCTATGAGAACTATTATAATCCAAATCCTCCTGCATCGGGTATGGCAAACAACGAGTTCATCCCCGTTCTGGATGGATATACTATAATAAATAATAATGATTCCACTCAGACAACTGTTGCCACATCATCCACTTCTTCCACAAAAGCAACTGCTATGCCTCCTCGTGAACGCGAGCGTATGGACCCGAACAACATGGGGTATGACAAAGGAAGTGTACCAAGATCTCTCGGTTCTATCGACTTCTTTCTAATCATGGCAGATGAAGATGGCAACCTTGCCGGCATTCAGAACAATGATGAAATGTCAGATGCAGTCGCTCAGGAATACATAAACCAAATCCTGAATAAAAAAGTCGCATCCGGTATGGCTAACAACTACCAGTTCTGCACAGAGAAAAAGGATAACGGAACACTTATGGTCTTCACCGATAAGAGTGCCGAAATCGATATGATGAACAAGCTGAAACGTACTACAGTTGTAGTAGGCCTCATCAGCATAATAATCCTGTCAGTTGCTGCATATTTCCTAAGCGGGCTCATAGTAAGGCCAATTAAGGTCGCATTTGACAAACAGAAACAGTTCGTTTCAGACGCAAGTCACGAGCTAAAAACTCCGTTGACGGTCATATCCGCTAACGCCGATGTACTTGCCGGAGAGATAGGCGAAAACAAATGGCTGAACTACATCCAGGATCAGGCAGACCGAATGAACGTATTAGTCAATGATCTGCTCAATCTGACAAGGCTTGAAAACAACTCGAACTTTATTGAAACAGAATTCGACCTCAGCAAGGCCATCACCAATACTGCTCTTCCATTTGAATGCCGAGCCTTTGATGCAGGCAAGAACTTCATTCTCAACATCGAAGACGGAATCCACATTATAGGAAGCGAACAGCACATAAAACAAATGGCCGCTATTTTCATCGACAATGCTCTGAAATACTCCAAGGAAAAGGGTACTGTACGAGTTTCACTGACCAATGACAACGGAAAGATACACTTCTCAGTATACAATACCGGAACAGGCCTCAAGGAATCTGAAAAGGAAAAAGTTTTCGAGAGATTCTACCGAAGTGATGCTTCACGAAACAGAGCTACAGGTGGATATGGACTTGGTCTTGCAATAGCAAAATCAATTATCGACAAGCATAAATTCAAACTCTTCGTCGACAATGCCGAAGGTAAGAGCGTATGTTTCATCATTACAATGAACTGAATCCATAAAAGAAGAGCGTAGAGGACAAATCCTTTACGCTCTTCTTAATTCTATTCAGTTTCAAGCAGTCCAGTGTTCTCGTCTCCCCCACCCGGCAGTTCAATTTTACTGAGACTTCGGTTTATCTGACGAGTACGTGTGCCTATAAGTTTCTCCAGATCATCATCAACCTGACGGATATGCTTCTGAGTCTTCTCAAGGGCATCGGAGAAATTGAGGAACTCCTTCTTTACTGAGCCAAGTATTTCCCAAACTTCATTGCTTCGTTTCTGGATAGCCAGTGTACGGAAGCCCATCTGCAGAGAATTAAGCATTGCTGCCATAGTTGACGGACCAGTTATACTGACACTGTATTCACGCTGCAATGTTTCAACAAGCCCAAGATTAACGGCCTCTGCATACAATCCCTCAAACGGAAGGAACATAATTCCAAAATTTGTGGTATACGGAGGAGATACATACTTCGAACGGATATCTCCCGCACATTTCTTTATCACAGCAACAAGAGCCTTTTTAGCGGAGTCAATGCGTTCCTTATCTCCTGAATCATAAGCCTCCTGCAATGCGGCATATGTATCTCCGGGGAATTTTGAATCAATAGGCAGATAGACATTTGATCCATCAGCACCCCCGGGAAGCTTCACAGCAAACTCAACATGCTCCCTGCTGTCTGGTATTGTTGCAATCTCCGTCTCATAAAGCTCTGGTGCCAGTATCTCTTCAAGTATGCTTCCAAGCTGAATCTCTCCCAGTATTCCTCTTGTCTTAACATTTGAGAGTACTTTCTTGAGGTCGCCTACTCCGGAAGCGATGCTCTGCATCTCACCCAGACTCTCATAGACCTTTTCAAGTCTCTCACTGACCAGTTTAAAAGATTTCTGCAACTGAGTATCAAGCTTTTCATTAACGGTATTCTGAATAACATCCAGTTTTTTCTGATTTTCTTCCTGAATCGAGGAAAGCTGACGTACCATTGCAGCACGCATATTCTCAAGCTTTTCATTGTTTGTCGACTCAAGCGTCCTGAATCTGTTTTCCAGGTTAGTCAGCTGACGCAACTGAGCTTCAGAAGCCTGGTTCTGGTTGTCTGTAAGCAACCTGCTGAATGTCTGCATTCCACCATTCAGTTCGGCCGTCATCTCCCTGCGTGAAGCAGAGAGACCATCCCTGAGCGACTTCTCTAGCCTTGCGCTGTTTTTGTCTTTTCCCGGGCTAAGGAGCTTAAACAGCACCATCAACAATAAAATAATAATTATTATACATAGAATGATCAGGATTTTATCTGTCATATCATTGTCTCTCCTCTTCGGATATTCCGCTAAAAATCTAACTTCTCTTGAAATTATTACAAAAAAAGCCAGTAAATGCAAGTAGTTTTTCCTATTATTATTTCATTCAGGATATTTTTGTGCAATGTGTAACAAAATCGCCCCAAATTTTTCACCTTATTCTATATGGCTTTTTATTCCATTTTATGGTATAATATATCTAAGTCGGAAAGGGCGTGCTTTGTTATGCCCTTATCCGGTAAAGTTTAAAACTGGAGGTATAATCCCATGGCAAACAAGTATTGTTACCTTTTCTCAGAGGGTAATGCTAACATGAGAGAGCTTCTCGGCGGTAAGGGCGCTAACCTCGCTGAGATGACAAACATCGGTCTTCCCGTTCCCCAGGGCTTCACAATCACAACTGAAGCTTGTACACAGTACTACGAGGACGGCGGTATCTCTGACGAGATTATGGCAGAGATTAACGAGTACATCGTAAAGATGGAAGGTATCACAGGCAAGAAGTTCGGTGACAAGGAGAATCCGCTCCTCGTTTCTGTTCGTTCAGGTGCTCGTGCATCAATGCCTGGTATGATGGATACTATCCTCAACCTCGGCCTTAACGAAACTGTTGTTAATACAATCGCAGAGAAGTCCAACAACCCCAGATGGGCTTGGGACTGCTACAGAAGATTTATCCAGATGTACTCCGACGTTGTTATGGAAGTTGGTAAGAAGTACTTTGAAGAGCTTATCGACGAGATGAAGGAGAAGAAGGGCGTTACACAGGACGTTGAGCTTAACGCTGACGACCTCAAGGAGCTCGCTGGACAGTTCAAGGCTGAATACAAGGCTAAGATTGGTACAGACTTCCCTGATGATCCTAAGGAGCAGCTCATTGGTGCTATCAAGGCTGTATTCCGTTCATGGGACAACCCCAGAGCTAACGTTTACAGACGTGACAACGATATCCCGTTCTCATGGGGTACTGCTGTTAACGTACAGTCAATGGCATTCGGTAACATGGGTGATGATTGCGGTACAGGTGTTGCATTCACACGTGATCCTGCTACAGGCGAGAAGAAGCTCATGGGTGAGTTCCTCACAAACGCACAGGGCGAAGACGTTGTTGCTGGTGTTCGTACTCCTATGCCTATCCAGTAGATGGCTGAGACATTCCCTGAGGCATTTGCTCAGTTCAAGGAAGTATGCCAGACTCTCGAAAATCACTATCCCGATATGCAGGATATGGAGTTCACTGTTGAGAACAAGAAGCTCTATATGCTCCAGACAAGAAACGGTAAGAGAACTGCACAGGCTG